>NZ_JCAFUM010000003.1:0-334211 GCF_059371335.1 Stenotrophomonas sp. YJH_SMC_6
AGTAGTGCCAGGCCATGCCTGGCATGCGTGAACCGGAACGGCCCCGCGAAAGCGGGGCCGTTCTGCATTGCACGGTAGTGCCGGCCGCTGGCCGGCAGCCGCATGAACCGCAACCGGGTGCAGCTGCCGGCCAGCGGCCGGTACTACCGGGTATGCTCTTGCAGGCACACCCACCCGGATCCACCGATGAGCGACACCCCCCGCATCGCTTTCCTGGCCAGCACCACCGAGCCCGCGCAGATGGCGCGCGCGGCCATGGTGTCGCGCTATGGCGACTACACGCCCGAGCAGGCCGACGTGCTGTGCCCGCTGGGGGGCGACGGCTTCATGCTGCAGACCCTGCATCGGCATGGGCACCTGGGCAAGCCGGTGTTCGGCATGAAGCTGGGCACGGTCGGCTTCCTGATGAACCAGTACCGTGGAGATGACGACGTGCAGGCCCGCATCGCACGCGCAGAACCGGCCAACCTGCGCCCGCTGGAAATGGTGGCGCTGACCGAGTCCGGCACCAGTACCGGCTCGCTGGCCTACAACGACGTTTCGCTCCTGCGCCAGACCCGGCAGGCCGCGCATATCGGCATCGACCTCAACGGCCAGGAGCGCGTGGCCGAACTGATCGGCGACGGCGTGCTGGTGGCCACCCCGGCCGGCAGTACCGCCTACAACTATTCCGCGCATGGTCCGGTGCTGCCGCTGGGCTCGCACACCATCGCGCTGACGCCGTTGGCCCCGTACCGGCCGCGGCGCTGGCGCGGCGCGATCCTGAAGGCCGATACCGAAGTGCGCTTCCGCGTGCTCGATCCGTACAAGCGCCCGGTCAGCGTGACTGCCGACTCGCACGAGACCCGCGACGTGGTCGAGGTGACCATCCGTGAGTCGAAGGACCGCCGCGTGACCCTGCTGTTCGACCCGGAGCACAACCTGGAAGACCGGATCCTGAGCGAACAGTTCGTTTTTTGAGGACAATGGGCAGCCGGCCGTGCCGACCGCTTGAAGGACCCCCACCGATGGGCGACAACACCCCCCGTTTGCTGACCGTCGCGGTGACCTCGCGCGCGCTGTTCGACCTCGAGGAAAGCCACGCGCTGTTCGAGAGCGATGGCGTGGCGGCCTATGCCGAATTCCAGCGCCAGCACGAGGACGATATCCTCGGCCCCGGCGTGGCGTTTCCGGTGGTACGCAAGCTGCTGGCTTTGAACCAGGGCGCCAGCCCGGAGAATCCTCGCGTCGAGGTGATCCTGCTGTCGCGCAACTCGGCCGATACCGGCCTGCGCATCTTCAATTCGATCCAGCACTACGGCCTGGGCATCATCCGCGCCACGTTCACTGCCGGCGAGCCGACCTGGCCGTATGTGAAGCCGTTCGGCACCGACCTGTTCCTGTCGGCCAACCCGGAATCGGTGCGCAGCGCGCTGCGCCACGGCATCGCCGCGGCAACCATCCTGCCCAAGCCGCCCGGCGAGACCGCGGCAGCGGCGGCCGACCAGATCGATACCGGGCGCCCGGCCGGCCAGTTGCGCATCGCCTTCGACGGTGACGCGGTGATCTTCGGTGACGAGAGCGAGCGCATCTCACGCGAGCAGGGCGTGGAGGCGTTTGGCCGGCACGAGCGTGAACGGGCCCGCGAACCCCTCAGCGGCGGCCCGTTCCGCGGTTTCCTGTCGGCCCTGCATACGCTGCAGGAAGTGTTCCCGGCCGGCGAGAGCGCGCCGATCCGCACTGCGCTGGTGACCGCACGCTCGGCACCGGCGCATGAGCGCGTAATCCGCACCCTGCGCGAGTGGGGAGTGCGCCTGGACGAAGCGCTGTTCCTCGGCGGCCGCCACAAGGGGCCGTTCCTGCAGGCGTTCGGTGCCGACATCTTCTTCGATGATTCGCAGCACAACATCGACAGTGCGCGAGAGCATGTGGCCGCCGGCCACGTACCGCACGGTGTCGCCAACGAGGGGTGAGACCATGCCGGGTGGGTGCCAACCGTTGGTTGGCACTGCCATGCATCGACGCCCACCAAGGTGGGCATCTACCAGAGCGCTGTACCGCGGTAGTCGCCAACCTTGGTTGGCGCCGTCCTGGATCCATGCCCACCAAGGTGGGCATCTACCGAAAGCAGCACCGTCGAAGGGCATGACCCGTCACGGGGTGGCCGACATCCCCAACTGCAGATCCACCACCTTCCAGCGCAGGCCCTGCGGTTCCAGCACCACTTTCATCGGCGGCTGGTCGGGGCCGCGATCGACGTCGATCACGAAGCGGTCCAGCGCTTCGAAGTGATGCTCGGCGTTCTTCAATGGCCGTGCCGGCTCGGTCGCGCCGAAGGCATCACCGCCCTGCAGTTCATTGCGGCCGCGCTTCCACAGCACGTGGCCCTGCAGCATTGCGCCGATCCCGGTCGGGGTCACCATGGTTTCCACCGCTGCACCGCCGAGCTGGTCGCCGAGGCCGTACAGCAGGGCGCCGAACGGGCTGGCCGCTACATCCGGGCCGGCCTGGCGTACCAGATAGTCGTTGAGCTGGGCGCGCAGGCTGCTGCGCACGCGAGGGAAATCGACATAGCGTTCCAGTCGCGCCGTGTCGCGTTCTTCGATGGCCTTGGACAGGCCGTGCACGGCCATGTACGGGCCGCCGAACCACCACGCAGCCAAGGCCAGGACCAGCAGCACAGCCAGTGCAGTGAGCTTCTTCATGCTGTCCAGACTGCCGCAAGTGAGGCAGCCAGTGGTGAACGGCAGGTGATGCGGCTCAGAACTCCAGGTCCAGCGCCGCGCACAGGTAGTCAACGAACGGGCCGAGCCCAGCCAGGTCCTTGCCCAGCGTGGACAGCAGGCGCGGGCCGGTCATGGTGGCATCGTCCAGCGAGCGCCGCATCACCCAGTTGCGGTGCTTGAGGTCGTCGATGAACTCGAAGTCGGCCGGGAAGCCACGCGGGGGCCGCACCAGCTTTTCGCTCTCCTCGAAATCGAAGCGTTTGCGCAGGGCCGGTGCATGCGCGGCGGCCTTCCAGCTGCCCGGATTGTCGAGGATGAAGTGGCGTACGCGGCGCTGGGTTTCCGGTTCCGGATGCCACAGGCCAGCGCCGACGAAGCTCTCGCCCGGCTGCAGGTGCACGTAGAACGAGGGCGCGGCCACTTCGCGGCGGCGCTCATGGAACAGGCGTGCACCCTGCCAGGTCTTGTACGGCGACTTGTCGTTGGAAAAACGCGCGTCACGATGGATGCGGAACAGCGAGCCACCGACGCCACGGGTATCGGCGCGGAAGTGCTCGCTGACCTCGGCCAGCGCCGGCTGCAGGTCGCCCAGCAGGCGCAGGAACGGCTGCCGCACGTGGTCTTCGTACTGCTGGCGGTGATCGTTGAACCAGGCCTTGTCGTTGTGCCGCGCAAGGCTGCGCAGGAACTTGAAGCTGGCGTCCGAGAAATAAGTGCTCACAGCGTCTCCTGCAGGTGCTGGCCCCAGTCGCGCAGCGATTGCAGCAGGGCCTGGCGCCGGGTGTCATCGGGCGCTTCGGCGGCCAGTGCATCCAGCTGCTGCTGGTACTGGGGCAGGTTGAGTTCGCCCAGGCCGCCGTCTCCGAGCAGGCGCTGGCGGCGGTAATCCTGCCAGCGCTGGCGTTCAGGCGGCGCGAGGCTGTCGGGATGATTGCGCGCGCGGTAGCGGAACAGCAGCTCCGGCAGGCGCGGGTCGCGGAAGCGACCTTCCAGCGCGGCCAGCTGCTCGGGCGCGGTGGTGCGTGCAAGCGCAAGCAGCGGCTTGTCACCGTTGCCGAGGAAGCCGTCGTACAGCGAGGCATCGACGTCGGCCACGGTGGCGGCGCGGGGCTGGTTGTAGACCTGCCGGGCTTTTTCGGCCAGCTGCGGGGCGAACGCGCGCAGGCGCTCCACCTTGGCTTCGATCGCAGCCACATCCAGGCCGAGGCGCGCGTGGTCATCGGCACGCAGGTGGTTCCAGGCGATCAGCGCCGGCACCTTGTTCAGATGCACTTCCTTCAGAGGTACCCGTGCCACGCCTTCGGGCAGCTCGCTGGCGCGCATGTACAGGCGCTGTGCGATCACCTCCGCCGGCAGCTCCAGCAGATCGTCGATCTCGCCTTCCAGGTCGAACACGATCACCCGGTTGTTGATGGTCGGGTGCACGGCCAACGGCAGCACCGGTGCCGCGCACAGGTGGCTGGCCGGGTAGCGCATGGAAATGTGCAGCACCGGCTTCATCGCGGCCACGTCCAGCAGGCCGCCGACGAAACGCTTGTCGCGCAGCTTCAGGGCGTAGTCCCACAGGCGTGGTTGCGACTGCTTGAACAGCCGCGCCATGCCGATGGTGGCGCGCACGTCGGACAGTGCTTCGTGTGCATCGCCTTCGCGCACGTGGTTGGCCTCGGCCAGGTGCTCAAGCTTGAACGAGGTGGCGCCATCCTCGCGCAGCGGCCACTGGATGCCGTCCGGGCGCATCGCGCGCATCAGCCGCAGCATGTCCAGCAGGTCCCAGCGCGAATTGCCGTTGCGCCACTCGCGTTCGTACGGGTCGTGGAAGTTGCGGAACAGCCCGTAGCGGACGAACTCATCGTCGAAGCGCAGCGTGTTGTAGCCCAGCGTGCAGGTGCCGGGGCGCGACAGCTGCTCGTTGATGCGGTCGAAGGCCTCGGCCTCGCTGATGCCCTCGGCCAGTGCCTGCTGCGGGGTGATGCCGGTAACCAGGGTGGCCATCGGCGAGGGCAGCAGGTCATCGGCCGGGCGCACAAAGAAGCTGACCGGGGTGTCGATTTCGTTGAGATCGGCGTCGGTGCGGATGGCGGCGAACTGCGAGATGCGCGTGCGCCGCGGGTCCTGGCCGAAGGTTTCCAGATCGTAGAACAGGAAGCTGTCAGCCATCAGTGCGCGCCCTCCAGGACCGGCAGCTGCGCATGAATCTGCGCTTCCAGCGCGGCCCAGTCGATGTTGTCCAGTGAATCATGGCCGGTGGTGGCGGCCACCAGCATGTCGCGTTGCAGTTCGGTGCGGCGCAGCGCCTCGGCGTACGGCGTGTGCAGGAAGGTGACCATGGTGTAGTGCGGCACGAAGCGGGTCGGCCAGCGCCGCTGCAGTTCCTGTTCCAGTTCGCGCTGCAGCAGGAATGCAGGGTCGGCGACGCGGTCGCGCATTTCCAGGTAGTTCTCCAGCGCCATCTGCTGGATGGCACGCGCATTCGGCTTGCGCTCGGCTTCGAACGCGGCGAACGCACCTTCCAGATCATCGGCCTCCATCAGGTGGCGGGCCAGCGCAACGCAGTCCTCGAACGCGCAGTTCATGCCCTGGCCGTGGAACGGCACCATCGCATGCGCGGCGTCGCCGATCAGCACGGCACGGCCCTGCTGGTGCCAGCGATCGAGCGTCAGCGTGCCAAGCAGGCCCGGCGGGTGCTGTTCCCAGTCTGCGCGCAGGTTCGGGATCAGCGGCAGGGTGTCGGCGAACTCGCGCGCGAACAGCGCCTCGGCCTGCGCGCCGGTATTGATCGTGGCGAAGCTGGGATCGCCCTGGTTGGGCAGGAACAAAGTGACGGTGAAGGTGCCTTCGTGATTGGGCAGGGCGATGCACATGTAATGGCCGCGCGGCCAGATATGCAGCGCGTTGCGCTCGATGCGGAAGCTGCCATCGTCGGCCGGCGGAATTTCCAGCTCCTTGTAGGAGTGATCGAGGAACGCGATGTCCTCGCCCAGCGGCGCCCGCCGGTTCATCGCCGCGCGCAGGGCCGAGCCTGCACCATCGGCACCGATCAGGGTGTCGAAGCGGATGTCATGCGGGCTGTCGTCGCGGTCGTCGATGAAGCGTGCGTAGCCGGCGTCGAAATCGACGGTGTGCAGGCGGCGGTGGAAGTGTACGGTCGCGCCAGCCTGTTCGGCCAGTTCCAGCAGCGTGGTGTTGAGGTCGCTGCGATGGATCGACCAGATCACTTCGCTGTCGTCGCGGCCATAGCGCTGCAGCTGCGGTTCGCCTTCGCGCGGATGCACCATGCGTCCGCGCATCATCACCGCGCGCGCCATGACCTCGTCTTCCACACCGGCCTGGCGCAGCGCATTGCGCCCACGCTCGGCCAGCGCCAGGTTGATCGAGCGGCCGCTCTCATAGTCGGCCACGCGTGGATCGCCACGGCGTTCGTACAGGGTGATGCGCCAGCCCTGGCGTGACAGCAGGATGGCCAGCAGCGACCCGGCGAGGCCGGCACCGATAATGCTCAACGAGCGGGAAGCATGTGCGATCAACGAACTGTCCAGCAGTAGGGGAGGGACCGGCTCAGAGGCCGGCCCAGGCTTCCACTTCCTCGACGAAGTGGTGCACGTCCAGGTAGCGGTTGTAGAGCGGGGTGGGCGAGATGCGGATCACGTCCGGCTCGCGCCAGTCGCCGAGCACGCCGATGCCGCGCAGGTGCTCGAACAGCGCACGGCCGCGCTCGCGCCCACCGATCACGCGCAATGACAGCTGGCAGCCACGGCGCTGTGGCTCGGCCGGGGTGATGATGTCGAGCACGCCGGAAAGGCGTGCACGTACAAGCGCTTCGAGCATGCCGGTCAACGCCAGCGACTTGTTGCGCAGTGCCTCCATGCCGGCGCGCTCGAACAGGTCCAGCGACGCGCGCAGCGGCGCCAGGCCGAGGATCGGCGGATTGCTGAGCTGCCAGCCTTCGGCACCGATGGCGGGGGTGAACTGCGGTGCCATCTGGAAGCGGGTGGCTTCCTCATGGCCCCACCAGCCGGCAAAGCGCGGCAGCGTGGTGTCGCGGTGATGGCGCTCGTGCACGAACGCGCCGGCCACCGCACCCGGGCCGCTGTTGAGGTATTTGTAGTGGCACCACACGGCGAAATCGGGTGCGACGTCATGCAGGCGCAGCGGCAGGTTGCCGACCGAGTGCGCCAGGTCGAAGCCGATGCGCGCGCCCTGCAGGCGGGCAGCACGGGTGATTGCATCGAGGTCGAAGGCCTGGCCGGTGCGGTACTGCACGCCGGGCCACAGCACCAGTGCAAGGCGCGGACCGTGTTCGGCGATGGCGCGCTCGATCGCGGTGAGCGTGATCGTTCCGTTGGCTTCGTCCGGTTGCACTTCCACCAGGCACTCGGCCGGGTCGAACCCGTGGAAACGGATCTGCGCTTCCACCGCGTGTCGGTCGGTCGGGAATGCACCGGCTTCCATCAGGATCACCGGGCGCTGCGCGGTCGGTCGGTAGAAGCTGACCATCATCAGGTGCAGGTTCACGCTCAGCGTGTTCATCGCCACCACTTCGCTGGGCAGTGCACCGACCACGCGGGCCAGCTGCGCGCTCACCAGGCGGTGGTAGGACAGCCACTGCGTCGGGCCGGTGAAGTGGCCTTCCACCGCCAGCTCGCCCCATTGCTTCATCACTTCCTGCACCGCGGCTTGGGCGCCACGCGGCTGCAGGCCCAGCGAGTTGCCGACGAAGTAGGTCTGCTCGCCACCGCCATGGCGCGGAATCAGGAATTCGTTACGCAGCGGGCGCAGCGGATCGGCGGCGTCCAGGGCAATGGCGTGGGTGCGGCTGAGCAGGTCGGACATGGTCGGGCAACAGGCTGCAACGGGACCGCCAGTGTAGCGCCTGGGGCATGGCCCGGTAGACGCGGCCACGCTTCGAGCGCCGCGTCTTCTGGTAGTTGCCCACCTTGGTTGGCGCGCGTAGATCCATGCGCCCACCAGGGTGGGCGCCTACCGGTGTGGGCGTCAGCCCGCCGCCGGCACCGGCAGCGGATCCACGTGCCCGCACTGGCTGCAGGTACGCAGCTCCAGGCTGGCGTGATAGCGCGCAAACACCTTGGGCAGGTCGGTCTCGATGTTCTGCAGCGGGAAGAACTCTTCGTGCAGCTTGTGGTTGCAGCGTTCGCAGTGCCAGATCACGCCGTCCTTTTCGTGCGGCAGGCGCTTGCGCTCGACCACCAGGCCGATGCCGCCGGGCGGGCGCCGCGGCGAGTGCGGCACCCTGGCCGGCAACAGGAAGATCTCGCCGGCGCGGATCGGGATGTCGCGCACCGCGCCGTCCTCCTGCACCTTCAGCACCATCTCGCCCTCGAGCTGGTAGAACCACTCCGGGCCTTCGTCGTAGTGATAGTCGGTGCGCGAATTCGGCCCGCCCACGACCATCACGATGAAGTCGCCGTTGTCGATCATCTTGTTGCCCACCGGCGGCTTCAGCAGGTGGCGGTTTTCTTCGATCCAGGCGTGCAGGTTGATCGGCGAGGCGAGCATGGTCGTGGTCCGTAGTGAGGTCAGTCGCGCCGGCCCTGGCGGGGCACGTAGGACAGTGCCTTTTCATAGGCCGGCTTCAGCTCCTCCGGTCCACCGACATCGATGCCCATTTCGCTGACCCGGCCGTTCTTCAGGCTGTAGACCCAGCCGTGCACCATCAGCTTCTGCCCGCGCGCCCAGGCGTCCTCGACGATGGTCGAACGGCACAGGTTGGCGACCTGCTCGATCACGTTCAGTTCGCACAGGCGCGCGTGCTTCAGCTCGTCATCCTCGATCGCATCGAGGATGCCCTGGTGCTTCTGCACCACGTCGCCGACATGGCGCAGCCAGTTGTCGGCCAGGCCGACGCGGGTATTGTGCAGGCAGGCGTGCACGCCGCCGCAGCCGTAGTGGCCGACGATCAGGATGTGCTTCACCTTCAACTGGTCCACCGCGTACTGCACCACGCTCAGGCAGTTCAGGTCGGTGTGTGCGACCACGTTGGCGACGTTGCGGTGCACGAACACTTCACCCGGGGCCATGCCGATGATCTGGTTGGCCGGCACCCGCGAGTCGGAGCAGCCGATCCACAGGTATTCCGGATGCTGCTGCTTGGACAGCTGCTGGAAGAACCCAGGGTCTTCCTTGGCGATGCGGTCGGCCCAGTCGCGGTTGTTCTGCAGCAGGCGGTGGATGTCTTTCATGTGCGGTATCCCTGGCGTCGGGTGGGGGCAAGGCGCGGCCGTTCTGGTCGCGCCGTCGCGGGAAGCTGGGGTGATCAGCCGCTGGAGGCGGACTGTTCACGGTGCCAGCGCATCCACTGCGCCAGCTCATGGGAGGACGGGGAGGCGAGCGCTTCCAGTGCGGCGATCACGGCCTGCTGGTTGGCGTCGGGATGGTTCTGGCTGAGTTTCAGCTTCAGCTGCACGTGTTCCACCTGGAAGCGGAAGCCGACGATGGCGCGCAGCTCCGGGCCGTGTTCGGCGCGCGCGGCATCGAACCGCCAGGCCTGGCCGACACTGGCTTCGAAGCGGTCGCTGATCGCGCCGACCAGTTCGGCCAGCGCATCAGCGTCGTCGAAGGTCTGCAGCTGGCCACGCAGCTCGGCAGCGGCGTAGTTCCAGGTGGGCACCCGCGCGGCGGGCTCCTTGTCCGGATACCAGCTGGCCGAGACGTAGCCGTGTGGGCCATCGACCAGTACCTTGGCCGCGCCGCTGTGGCGCGACTGCGGGTTGGCGCGGGCCCAGTGGCCGCGCAGTTCGATCTGGTCGCCGTCACGCCGGTACAGCACCGGCATCCGGGTCAGCTCCGGCAGGCCATCGCTGCCGGGGGTGAGCACGGTGACGAACGGGTCGCGCGCCAGCAGGCGGTCCAGCCAGAGCAGGTCGGTCTCGGCGAAGGCGCGCGGGGTGAACATGCAGGGGTCAGGCGCGCCCGCCCAGCGACTGGACCATGCGGCCACGCAGACCCTCGTCGCTGTCGGCCTGCGGCGGCTGCACTTCGTGCAGGCTGAAGCCGCGCACCAGTGCGTCCTCCTCGTCCAGGCCGTCGTACTCGACGAACTCGGCGTCGAACAACTGCGAACGGGCGGTGTCTTCGCTGTCGTAGCTCAGCGTGTTGCCATCGCTGTCGAGCACTTCGGCGGTGCCGGCCGGGCGAACGCGCAGGCGCGCCCAGATCAGGGTGTTGCCGAGGCTGGCCAGCCACCAGCTGTCGCGCGAGGCGGTGATGTCATTCATGGGTGTGTTACCAGAGCGAGGCCAGCCAGAGCAGGGCGGCCATGCCCAGTCCGGCCAGCAGGGTCAGCAGCGATACCCAGGCCGGTGTCGCCAGCCCGGACAGCGAGCGGTCCGGTTGCTGCCGATAGTCGCGGCGCAGCAGCCAGGCCAGGGCATCGGGCTTGAGGAAGGCGCCGCTGCCGAAGCGCGCGGCGAGCGCCGGATGGCGGTCGCGCACGTGCACCAGGGTCAGCGGCCAGAAGATCACGAAGGCACTGAACCCGGCCACTGCAACGCCGACGAAACAGAGGGCGAAGAACAGGGTCATGGGGGCAGTACCTCCGTGGTCGTATGGGGCTTAGAAGTCCGCGCTGCCCGGGGCGCGCGGGTAGGGGATCGCATCGCGGATGTTGGACAGCCCGCAGACGTACACCACCAGGCGCTCGAAGCCCAGGCCGAAGCCGGCGTGCGGCACCGAGCCATAGCGGCGGAAATCGCGGTACCAGCTGTAGTGTTCGCGATCCAGGCCGAACTGGGCCATTCGCGCGTCCAGCACGTCCAGGCGCTCTTCGCGCTGGCTGCCGCCGATGATCTCGCCGATGCCCGGGGCCAGCACGTCCATCGCGGCAACGGTCTTGCCGTCGTCGTTCAGGCGCATGTAGAAGGCCTTGATGTGCTCCGGATAGTTGGTCACCACCACCGGGCGGCCGACGTGTTCCTCGGTCAGCCAGCGCTCGTGCTCGGTCTGCAGGTCCAGGCCCCATTCGACCGGGAAGTCGAACTTCCTGCCGGACTTCTGCAGCAGGCTGACCGCGTCGGTGTAGTCGATGCGCTCGAACGGTGCGTTGATGAAGTCTTCCAGCTTGGTGATCGCGTTCTTGTCCACGCGCTCGGCGATGAAGGCCAGGTCGTCGCTGCGCTCGTTCAGCACCGCACGGAACAGGTACTTCAGGAACTCTTCGGCCAGGCGTGCGTCTTCGGCCAGGTCGGCGAAGGCGATTTCCGGCTCGATCATCCAGAACTCCGCCAGGTGGCGGGTGGTGTGGCTGTTCTCGGCGCGGAAGGTCGGGCCGAAGGTGTAGACCTTGCTCAGCGCCAGGCAGTAGGCCTCGACGTTCAGCTGGCCGGACACGGTCAGGAAGGTTTCCTTGCCGAAGAAGTCGCGGCTGAAATCGATCGCGCCCTTCTCATCGCGCGGCAGGTTCACCATGTCCAGGGTGGACACGCGGAACATCTGGCCGGCGCCTTCGGCGTCGGAGGTGGTGATGATCGGGGTGCTGATCCAGTTGAAGCCGTTCTCGTGGAAGAAACGGTGCACGGCCTGGGCCAGGCAGTTGCGGATGCGGGTGACCGCGCCGAACAGGTTGGTGCGCGGGCGCAGGTGCGCCACTTCGCGCAGGAACTCCGGCGACATCGGCTTGGGCTGGATCGGGTAGGTGAGCGGGTCTTCGACCCAGCCGACCACTTCCACTGCACTGGCCTGGATCTCGAACGACTGGCCCTTGCCCTGCGACTTCACCAGGGTGCCGGTGGCGATGACCGAGCAGCCGCTGGTCAGGCGCTTGATCTCGTCGAAGTTGGCCAGGCTGTCGCCGGCCACGACCTGGATCGGGGCGAAGCAGGAGCCGTCGCTCACATTCACGAAGGCCAGATTCGCTGAACCGCGCACCGTGCGCACCCATCCGCGTACCGTGACTTCGCCGCCTTCCGGGATCTTCCCGGCAAGCGCATGTTCAACGCTGACCACCGTCATGACTTGAATCCTCTGCTGATCGACTCGATCTGTGAACACGGGAGTTTACCGGTTGCAGCGTTCTGCTTGCGAGGCATTTTTCGCGGCAACGGCTCCTTATAATGTCCCCGTACCTCTGGAGTAGCCCCATGGCCGTCAGCCTGACCCCCATTGCCTTCGAGCGCGTGCAGCGCTTTGTCGCCCAGACCCCCGGTGCGCTGGGCCTGCGTTTCGGCGTGACCAAGACCGGTTGCTCCGGCTGGGGCCACATCACCGACCTGGCACGCGACGAGCGCGAGGGCGATACCGTGTTCGAGCAGGACGGCGTGAAGATCTATGTCGACGCCAAGAGCCTGGCGCTGGTGGACGGCACCGTGATCGACTTCGGCAAGCACGGCCTGAGCGAGACCTTCACGTTCAGCAACCCCAATGCCACCGCCGAGTGTGGCTGCGGCGAGAGCTTCACCACCGACGCCGACAAGGCCTGACGGCCCGGCGCGTCCCGGTAGCTGCCGACCTTGGTCGGCACGCGGGGCTCGGCAGGGACCCCGCGGATGGAACGACCGGCTTTTACCTATCATCCCAACGCCTACGCCCTCTCCTTCGAAGAGGTCGACGGAATCTGTGACTGCTGCGGCCAGCCGCGCACACTGCGCTACCGCGGGCCGTTCTACACCCGTCTGCGTCCGGATTACCTTTGCCCCTGGTGTATCGCCGACGGCAGGGCGGCGGCCAGCTACGAGGGTGAATTCACCGGCTGGAGTGATATCGAAGGGGTCTCGCCAGGCCCGGCCGACCCGCCGCCGAGCATCGCTCGTGAGCTGCTGCTGGAGATCTGCGAGCGCACGCCGGGCTACCCGTCCTGGCAGCAATCGGTCTGGCTGAGCCATTGTGAACGGCCCTGCGCCTTCCTCGGTTTCGCCGGCAGAGACGATCTGCTGCCCATCCTCGACCAAGTCCGGCCCGATGTGGCGGAGGTCAATCCGCGCGACGCCGACTGGGTGCTGGCGCACCTGAGCCGGGACGGGATGATGGTCGGCTGCCTGTTCCAGTGCCTGGAATGCGGCCAGCACCGCCTTCACGTCGACCTGGGGTGAATCCAGGCGGATTCTTGGGCTGTGCGGGGCTCCGGTAGCGGCCAGCCTGGGTCGGCATGGGGGCTGCGCCCCCGGTTCAGGTTGCCCTGTGACCCGCCGGTTGCCCGGCACCCCCCATCTGCGCCATAATGCGCGGCTTCCTGCCTCCCCGGCGGGAATCCTTGCCCCACCGCGGTATCAACGGCGGGGGGCTGTCCGGCCGCAAGGCCACATCCGAAAGGTAGAAAAAAAACATGAGTCGTCATTACGAAATCGTGTTCATGGTCCACCCGGACCAGAGCGAGCAGGTCCCGGCCATGATCGAGCGCTACAAGTCGCTGGTCGAGAACGGCAACGGCACCATCCACCGTCTGGAAGACTGGGGCCGCCGCCAGCTGGCGTACCCGATCCAGAACCTGGTGAAGGCCCACTACGTGCTGATGAACATCGAAGCCGACCAGGCCGTTCTGAACGAACTGACCGAGAGCTTCCGCTTCAACGACGCCGTGCTGCGCAACCTGGTCATCAAGCGTGACGAGGCTGACACCGAGCAGTCGCTGATCATGAAGAGCAAGGACGAGAAGGGTGACAAGCCGGAGCGCGGTGAGCGCCGTCGTCGTGACGACGAAGAAGGCGAGTCCAACAACACCGCTGACAACGAAGCCGGCGACGACGCCGCTTCCGCCGCCTAAGGAGCCTTCCCATGTCCAAGTTCTTCCGTCGCCGCAAGTTCTGCAAGTTCACTGCTGAAGGTGTGAAGGAGATCGACTACAAGGATCTCAACACCCTGCGCCAGTACCTGACCGAGAACGGCAAGATCGTGCCGAGCCGCGTCACCGGTACCAAGTCGAAGTACCAGCGCCAGCTGGCGACCGCCGTCAAGCGCGCTCGCTTCCTGGCCCTGATCCCGTACACCGACAACCACGACGTCTGATGCCGGCGGGGCGGCCCGGCGCCGCCCCCGCTGTGCCAGCTATTCGGACAGCCTTTGTTGCGGGGCATCGCCTCGCTAACGAATAACTTATCTGGAGCAATACCATGCAGCTGATCCTCCTGCAGAAAGTCACCAACCTCGGCAACCTGGGCGACCTGGTCGACGTGAAGCCGGGCTACGGCCGTAACTTCCTCGTGCCGCAGGGCAAGGCCGTGCCGGCCACCGAGAGCAACAAGGCCGAGTTCGAAGCCAAGCGCGCCGAATACGAAGCCAAGGCCCAGGCCATCCACGCCGACGCTGAAGGCCGCAAGGCCAAGCTGGAAGGCGCGAGCGTGACCATCGCCGCCAACGCTTCGACCGAAGGCAAGCTGTACGGCTCGGTTGGCCCGCGCGACATCGCCGAGGCCTTCACCGCCGCCGGCCTGCCGCTGGAAAAGAGCGAAGTCATCCTGGGCGAAGGCGCCTTCCGCAACATCGGCGAATACGACGTGCTGGTCCACCTGCACGCCGACGTCGAGACCACCGTCAAGGTCGTCGTCGTCGCCGAAGCCTGATCCCACGCCGCAAGGCTTGGCATCACCGCAGAACGGGCGCCCGCAAGGGTGCCCGTTTTGTTTTTGGCGCCGTTCCGCGGTGTCGGGCCAGGTCCGTCCGACGGGGTGGGGGTGGGCAATGTTCCACGCCCATTCGTAGAACACGTCCACATCGGTATACTCAGGGCGTCACACCCGTTCCACGGGCATCGATCCCAACAGGATCAATGGCTTGGAGGGTAAACGCAGGCCGCTTGCCGGCCCCAGTCCGGAACCCCTATGCGTCTTTCCACGATCAAGCTGTCCGGCTTCAAGTCGTTCGTCGATCCGACCACCCTGCACCTGCCGACCAACATGACCGGCGTGGTGGGGCCCAATGGCTGCGGCAAGTCGAACATCATCGACGCCGTGCGCTGGGTCATGGGCGAGAGTTCGGCCAGCCGCCTGCGTGGCGACTCGCTGACCGACGTGATCTTCTCCGGATCCAATGCCCGCAAGCCGGTGTCGCAGGCCACGGTCGAGCTGATCTTCGACAACTCCGACCACACGATTTCCGGCGAGTACGCCTCGTTCAACGAAATCTCGGTCAAGCGCACGGTCAGCCGCGACGGCACCAGCAACTATTACCTCAACGGCACCAAGTGCCGTCGCCGCGACATCACCGACCTGTTCCTCGGCACCGGCCTGGGCCCGCGCAGCTACTCGATCATCGAGCAGGGCATGATCAGCCAGATCATCGAGGCGCGCCCGGAAGACCTGCGCGTGTACCTGGAAGAGGCAGCCGGCATCTCCAAGTACAAGGAGCGTCGCAAGGAGACCGAGACCCGCATCCGCCACACCCGTGAGAATCTGGACCGGCTGGGTGACCTGCGCGACGAGATCAGCAAGCAGCTCGAACACCTCAAGCGCCAGGCCAAGCAGGCCGAGCAGTACCAGGCCCTGCAGGAAGAGCGCCGGATCAAGGATGCCGAGTGGAAGGCGCTGGAATTCCGTGGCCTCGATGGGCGCCTGTCGAAGCTGCGCGAAGGCCTGTCGCAGGAAGAGACCAAGCTGCAGCAGCTGATCGCCGATCAGCGCGACGCAGAGGCCCGCATCGAAACCTCGCGAGTGCGTCGCGAAGAGGCCGCCGATGCGCTCAACACCGCGCAGGCGGCGGTCTATCAGGTCGGCAGCACGCTGGCCCGCCTGGAGCAGCAGATCCAGCACCAGCGCGAGCTGTCGCAGCGCCTGCACAAGGCGCGCGACGAAACCCAGCAGGCCCTGGCCGAGCTGGGGCAGCACATCAGTGGCGACGAGGCCAAGCTGAGGGTGCTGCGGGAGGCGGTAGAGGCCGCGACCCCGCAGCTGGAAGAACTGCAGGAAGAAAACGAGATAAAGCAGGAAAGCCTGCGCGAGGCTGAAGACCGGCTGTCCAGCTGGCAGCAGCGTTGGGAACAGCACACCTCGCAGAGTTCGGAAGCCTCGCGCGCCGGCGACGTCGAGCGCACGCGCGTGGACTACCTGGACAAACAGATCCTCGATGCCGACCGGCGTCGTGAAGCCCTGGCCGCCGAGCGCGCCGGGCTGGACGTGGATGCGCTGGAAGAAGCCTTCGAGCAGCTGCACCTGCGGCACGACACGCAGAAGACCGCGCTGGATGAACTGAGCGAAGACGTCGAGCTGCGCAAGCAGGGCGTGGCGGCGGTGCAGGAACAGCAGCGCAATGGCCAGAACGAACTGGCCGAACTGCGCAAGCAGGCCAATGGCCTGCGCGGTCGCCTGGCTTCGCTGGAAACCCTGCAGCAGGCCGCGCTGGGCCAGGAGCAGGGTGCTGCCGTGGCCTGGCTGAAGGCGCGTGGGCTGGACTCGGCGGCGCGTGTCGGCGAACGCCTGGATGTCGATGCCGGTTGGGAAAACGCGGTGGAAAGCGCGCTCGGCCAGTTGATCGAAGGCGTGCTGGTCGATGACCCGGCCAGCCTGGTCGACGCGCTGGGCGAACTGGGCGAGGGCCACATTGCGCTGGTCGCCAACGATGGCGCGGACCTGAAGGTCGCGCCGACCTCGCTGGCTGCACGCGTGCGTGGCCCGGCAGCGATCCGGCGCCTGCTGGCGCACCTGCACGGTGCCAGGGATCTGTCCGAGGCCAAGGTGCTGCAGGCCAGCCTTCCGGAAGGCGATTCGATCATCACCCAGAGTGGCGAGCGCCTGGGCCAGGGCTGGCTGCGCGTATCGCGCTCCGGTGCCGCCGCGCAGGGCGCGCTGCTGCGCGAACGTGAGATCCAGGAGCTGCGTGAGCAGATCGAGCAGCTGCAGGACCGCGAGGCCGAACTGGAAGAACAGCTGGCCGGCTTCCGAGAGCAGCTGCAGGCTGCCGAACAGCAGCGCGAAGATGCGCAGCGTGCGCTGTACCAGGCCCATCGCGCGGTGTCCGAACTGGCCGGCCAGCTGCAGGGCCAGCAGGGCAAGGTGGAGGCAGCGCGCACGCGCATCGATCGCATCGAAGGCGAGCTGAAGCAGCTGCAGGAAACCATTGAAGCCAACAACGAACAAGCGCGTGAAGCGCGCTCGCGGTTGGAGAACGCGGTCAGCAGCATGGGCGACCTGGAATCGACCCGGCAGCGGCTGGAGGGCGAGCGCCGCCAGCTGACAGAGGCCCGTGACCTGGCCCGCGACGCCGCCCGTGCGGTACGCGAGCGCGCGCACTCGCTGGCCCTGACCCTGGAATCGCAGCGTGCGCAGCTGGCCTCATTGAGCCAGGCGCTGGAGCGCATGGGCACCCAGCGCGGGCAGCTGGATTCGCGACTGGGCGAGCTGCATTCGCAGCTGGACGAAGGTGATTCGCCGGTCGAAGCGCTGCAGGCCGAGCACCAGAATGCGCTGGAAGAGCGCGTTCGGGCCGATCGCGTGCTGACCGAGGCGCGCACGCTGCTGGACGGCATCGACGCCGAGCTGCGCAACTACGAACAGACCCGCCACCAGCGCGACGAACAGGCATTGGCCCAGCGTGAGCGTATTTCGCAGCGCAAGCTTGACCAGCAGGCGCTGGTGCTCAGCGCGGATACCCTGCAGGCGGCGGTGGAAAAGGCCGGTTTCGTGCTGCAGGACGTGCTCAATGCACTGCCCGAGGACGCCCGCCTGGGCGACTGGGAGCAGGCCGTGCACCAGATCGATGGCCGCATGCGCCGGCTGGAGCCGGTCAACCTGGCTGCGATTCACGAGTATGGCGAGGCCTCGCAGCGCTCGGACTACCTGGATTCGCAGCACGCCGACCTCACCACAGCGCTGGAAACCCTGGAAGATGCCATCCGCAAGATCGACCGCGAGACCCGCGGCCGCTTCAAGGACACTTTCGACCGTGTCAACGCCGGCGTGCAGGCGCTGTACCCGCGCCTGTTCGGTGGCGGCCACGCCTACCTGGAATTGACCGGTGAAGACCTGCTGGACACCGGCGTGACCATCATGGCGCGCCCACCGGGCAAGCGCGTGTCCAGCATCTCGCTGCTGTCCGGCGGCGAAAAGGCGATGACCGCAGTTGCGCTGGTGTTCGCCATCTTCCAGTTGAATCCGGCACCGTTCTGCCTGCTGGACGAGGTGGACGCACCGCTGGATGAAGCCAACGTCGGTCGCCTGGCCAACATGGTCAAGGAAATGAGCGAGAAGGTGCAGTTCCTGTTCGTCAGCCACAACAAGGCGACGATGGAGGCTGCGCACCAGCTGTCGGGCGTGACCATGCGCGAACCGGGCGTCAGCCGCCTGGTCAGCGTGGACCTGGAAGAAGCCGCACGATTGGCGGGCGCGGCCTGACGTGCCATCCTAGTTACCTGAATGAACTAGCCGGAGAACCTATCGAATGTCCGACACGGCACTGTTGCGCATCGGCATCCTGGCCGCCGGCCTGCTGTTGATCGCTGCGATCTTCCTGTTTGGCCGTCCGAAGAAGAAGCCCCAGGGGCGTCGCGTGGAAAGCGCGGAACCGACCGGCGGCGAGCGTCGCGAGCCGGTGCTGGGCGATGATGGCGTCACTGTGGCCGATGGCCGCGTAGAGCCGGGCATGGGCTCGGAAGGCGAGCAGGCCGAGCTTGGCCTGGCCGACACCGACGCCGGCGCGGCCAGCGACCTTGGCAAGCGCGCCACCCAGGACTTCGACAAGATCGTGTCGCTGTTCGTGGCCGCTCGCGCCGGCGAACAGCTGCGTGGCGAAGACATCGTGGTGGCGGCGGAGAAGACCGGCCTGGTGTTCGGCCACATGAACGTGTTCCACCGCCTGGTGGAAGGCCACCCCGAGCGCGGCCCGATCTTCTCGATGGCCAGCATCATGAAGCCGGGCAGCTTCGACATGGCCAACATCCGCGCCATGGAGACCCCGGCCATCGCCTTCTTCCTGACCCTGCCGGCGCCGCTGACCGCGCTGGATGCCTGGGAGAAGATGCTGCCCACCGTGCAGCGCATGGCCGAGCTGCTCGACGGCGTGGTGCTGGACGACAGCCGCAACGCTCTCGGCCGGCAGCGCATCGCGCACATCCGTGACGAACTGCGTGCCTATGATCGCCAGCACCAGGCGCCGCCGCTGACCAAGACCCCGCGCTGGTGAGCGCCCTGGTGTGCCGACCAGCGGTCGGCACCCACAACAGTAGATCCACGCCATGCGTGGATGGGGCGAACCAAGGTTCGCCCCCACCAACAGGGTCAGGCCGGTACGCCGGCGACCTTGGCAAATGCCCCGCGGAACGCGGCCATCTCGTCCTCGGTGCCGACGGTCACGCGCACGCGCTGCGGCCAGATCGGCCAGCTGCGGCCGATGATCACGCCGTTGTCTGCCATCGCCTTGGCAAAGGCGGCACCGTCGCGCTGCACATCCACCACGAAGCAGTTCGCTTCCGACGGCACGCAGCTGAAACCACGCTTGCCCAGCCACGCGATGGTGGCCTGCCGCACCTTGGCATTCTGCAGGCGCCGCTGCGCGATCAACTGAGGATCCTGCAGGCTGGCCAGTGCCGCGGCCAGTGCTGGCACGGGTAGCGGGTTGTCGCCCAGGCTGGCCAGTTCGCGCAGGCGGTCGGGATGCGCGGCCGCCACGCCCAGGCGCAGGCCGGCCATGCCATAAAGCTTGGAGAACGTGCGCAACACGATCAGGTCATCGCGCTGCGCCACCTGCGCGATCAGGCTCGGCTGCTCGCTGTACTGCAGGTAGGCCTCGTCGACCAGTACGCGGGTGGACGCAGGCTTGTGGGCCAGCAGCCAGGCGAGCTCATCCGGCGGGCTGATCGAGCCGGTCGGGTTGTTCGGGTTGCACACATACAGCAGGCCGGTCGAGCGCGCGTGTGCGGCGGCCACCATCGCGCGCAGGTCATGTGCGCCGTCGTCGTGCAATGGCACTTTCTGCACGTGCGCACCGTGTGCGGCCGCGACCTCGCCCAGCGTCTCGAAGGTCGGATCGGCGACTACCAGTCCCGCCTGCGGGCCGGTCCACAGCACGGCGGCACGGTTCAGCGGTTCGCTGGAACCCGGATAGAGCCGCACGTGATCGGCCGGAATGCGCGCCTGTTCGATGAAGGCGTCGCGCACCTGACCGGCCAGTGCGAAACGGTAGCGGCCGCAACCGGCGATGCTGTCGCGTGCCGCCTGCTGGGCTGCGGGCGAGGGGCCGTAGGGGCATTCGTTGAAATTCAGCAGCACCGCACCTTCGGCGGGGCCCGGGGCGACGGCTGTCGCGGGTTGGGCATGGCCGGGCCGCGGCAGCCCGCTGCCGGCGACGGCGAGGCCGGCTCCGGCCAGTTGCAGGAAGCGTCGACGGGAAGCGGGCGGGGTCACGGGCAGGATTCCGAAGGGCAGACCGTCGCACGCTAGCGCCGGCGAGGGTGGGCGGCAAGCTGCTTTTTGTGGCGTCGCGCCATGCAGATGTGCCAACCAAGGTTGGCACCTGCCGGAACGAGGGAGAAGGTTGGCACCTGCCGGAGCGGGGAGTGCCCGTCGAGCACGCTCGACGCTGCAAAGGCGGAGGCGTTACAGGGCCTGACGGCTGGGCGCGGTAGAATCCCCGGCCATCCCAGAACCACCGGATTCCGATGAGCCCCAGCCCCGCCGAACGCGCCGAAGACCTTCGCCGGCAGATCGCCCAGGCCAACCGCGCCTATCACGAGCTGGACGCGCCGGAGATCCCCGACGTCGACTACGACCGGATGGTGCGCGAGCTGGAAGCGCTGGAGCGCGAGCACCCGGAACTGGCCCGTGCCGACAGCCCGACCCAGCAGGTCGGTGCGCGCCCCTCTGGCCGCTTCCCGGAAGTGCGCCACGCGGTACCGATGTTGTCGCTGTCCAATGCCTTCAGCGACGAGGAAGTGGCCGATTTCGTGCGTCGCATCGATGAGCGCCTGGGGCGTCGCAGCCTGCGGTTCTCGGCCGAGCCGAAGATGGACGGCCTGGCGATCAGCCTGCGCTACGAGGATGGTCATTTCGTGCTTGGCGCGACCCGTGGCGATGGCAGTACCGGCGAGGACGTGACCGCCAACCTGCGCGAAATCGGTGACATTCCCAAGCGCCTGCACGGCAAGGACTGGCCGGATGTGCTGGAGGTGCGCGGCGAGGTCTACATGGCCCGCGCCGACTTCGAGGCCTACAACGAACGTGCGCGCCTGCAGGGCGGCAAGGTGCTGGCCAATCCGCGCAACGCGGCGGCCGGTTCGCTGCGCCAGCTCGACCCGAAGATCAGTGCGCAGCGCAGGCTGAGTTTCTTCGCCTACGGCACCGGCGAAGTGCAGGGCGGCGAGCTGCCGGACACCCATTCGGGCACCCTGGCCCAGCTCGGCGCCTGGGGCTTCCCGGTCAGTGAGCTGTGCAAAGTGGTGGAGGGCACCGACGGCCTGCTCGGTTACTACCGCACTATCGGTGAACGCCGCGACGGCCTGCCGTTTGATATCGATGGCGTGGTCTACAAGCTGGATGACCGGGCGGGTCAGCAGGCGATGGGCTTCGTCTCCCGTGCGCCGCGCTGGGCCATCGCGCACAAGTTCCCTGCGCAGGAACAGAGCACCACGGTGGAGGCGATCGAGATCCAGATCGGCCGCACCGGTGCTGCCACGCCGGTCGCGCGACTGGCGCCGGTGGCTGTGGCTGGCGTGATCGTGTCCAACGCCACCCTGCACAACGCCGACCAGATCGCGCGCCTCGATGTGCGCGTTGGCGACAGCGTGATCGTGCGCCGCGCTGGCGACGTGATTCCCGAGGTGGTCAGCGTCATTCTCGACCGCCGCCCGCAGGGCACCACGCCGTGGCAGATGCCGACGCGCTGCCCGGTGTGCGGCTCGGAGATCGTGCGTGAGGAGGGGGCGGCGGCGTGGCGTTGTTCGGGCGAACTGTCCTGCCCGGCGCAGCGCAAGGAAGCCATTGCCCATTTCGCTTCGCGCCGTGCCATGGACATCGACGGTCTCGGCGACAAGTACATCGAAACCCTGGTCGACGCGGGCATCGTCAAGAGCGTGGCCGACCTGTACCGGCTCAGCCGCGATACGCTGCTGCACTTGAAGCTGGTGCTGGACGCCGAGGAGCCGTCGGCGCTGGCAGCGGCGCTGAAGCTGCACCTTCCCGCCGAGGGCAGTGGTGCGGTGCTCAATGCGGTGCTCAAGCTGGACGGCAACGATCCGGGCTGGCGCGCGCAGGCGCTGGCGCAGCCGGCCAGCTTCGAATGGAACACGAAGAAGATCGCCACCAAGTGGGCCGACAACCTGATCGCAGCGATCGACGCCAGTCGTGCGGCCACGCTGGAGCGCCTGCTGTTCGCGCTCGGCATCGAGCATGTGGGCGAGAGCACGGCCAAGGCGCTGGCGCAGTGGTTCGGTGACCTGGAGCTGATCCGCCACCTGCCGTTTCCGTTGTTCAAGCGTGTGCCGGACATCGGTGGCGAAGTGGCGCGTTCGCTTGGCCACTTCTTCGAGCAGCAGGGCAACCAGCAGGCCATCGATGACCTGCTGCAGGTCGGCCAGGTGCGCATCGCCGATGTGCATGCGCCCAGTGCCAAGCTGCGCGAAGGGCTGGATCTGGCGCAGTTGCTGGTCGAGTCGGAGATCCCAGGCATCACCCGCCTGCGCGCCGAAAAGCTGGTGGCTGCGCTTCCCGGCGCACAGGCGGTGCTCGATGCCGAGCATGGCCAGTTCGTCAACGCCGGTCTGCCCGATGACACCGCGCGCGGTCTGGCCGAATGGCTGGACGCTGATGGCCACGGTGCGATGCTGTTGGCCGCCGAGAACGCGATGCGGGAGATCCTGGCCAAGGCGCCGGCGCTGGCCGAGATCGTGGCGGGTCCGCTGGATGGGCAGACCGTGGTGCTGACCGGCACCCTGGCCCAGCTCACCCGCGATGCCGCCAAGGAACGCCTGGAAGCGCTGGGTGCCAAGGTCTCCGGCAGTGTGTCGAAGAAGACCAGCTTCGTGGTGGCCGGTACCGAGGCCGGCTCCAAGCTGGACAAGGCACAGTCGCTGGGCGTGCCGGTGTGGGATGAGGACCGCCTGCTGGCCTATCTTGCCGAACACGAATGATGACGCCGCCGGGTGCCCGGCACCCGGCATGAAGCACAAAGGAATACCGATGCAGACTGCCCCACTGGATTTCCGCCTGGCCACCCGTGCCGACGAAGAACTGTTGATCGCGTTGATGCGCGAGTTCTATGCCGAAGACAGGATCGACTTCGACGACGCGCGCGTGCGTCGCGGCGTGGATGCGCTGCTGGCCGACCCACGCAACGGCGAAGTGCTGTTGTGGCTGGACGAGGCGGGCGAGGTGGTCGGTTACGCAGTGATCGCGATGGGCTTCAGCCTGGAGCAGGGCGGCCACTTCATGCTGCTGGACGAGCTGTACCTGAGCCATCGTGCGCGTGGTCGCGGCCGCGGCAAGCAGGCGCTGGCCATCTGCGAACAGCGGGCACGGGGCCGTGGCGTAAGCCGCCTGCGCCTGGAAGTGAACCACCACAACGAGCTGGCCCGTCGCCTCTATCTGGCGAGCGGTTACATCGATGACACCCGCGATCTGCTGACCCTGCCGCTGGACCACCCGCGCCCGGAGGGCATCCTGTGAGCGAGGCCCTGCTGCGCGCGCTGCAGCAGCGCGCCGCGCTCAATGCGCTGGTCCGCCGCTTCTTCGCCGAACGCGATGTGCTGGAAGTGGAAACGCCGATCCTGTCGGTGGCCGGCAACACCGAGCCGAACATCGACAGCTTCCATACCGATTTCACCGGCCATGTCGATGCCGGCGGACGCCGCCGCTGGCTTCGCACCTCGCCGGAGTATCCGCTCAAGCGCCTGTTGGCGGCGGGCGTGGGTGACTGTTACGAACTGGGCCGGGTGTTCCGCAATGGCGAGGCGGGCGGCCGCCACAACCCGGAGTTCACCATGCTGGAGTGGTACCGGGTTGGCTGGGATCATCATCGCCTGGTGCAGGAGACCGCCGAGCTGGTTGCCCAGGCGCTGGCGCTGGTCGGGCGCAGTGCGACGCTGCGCGTGCTGAGCTACCGCGAGCTGTTCCGGCAGTACGTGGGTGTGGACCCGTTCGAGGCCGATGAGGCTGCATTGCGGGCCGCGCTGGGTGATGTGCACATCGATCCGGTCGGGTTGACCCGCGACGACTGGCTGGACCTGTTGATGACCCATCGCATCCAGCCGCACTTCGATGACGCGGTGATGACCGTGGTCCATGACTGGCCGGCCAGCCAGGCGGCGCTTGCGCGCATCCGTGCCGGTAAACCGCCCCTGGCCGAGCGTTTCGAGTTGTATCTGGGCGCGGTGGAGCTGGCCAACGGCTATCACGAACTGAACGACGCCCACGAGCAGCGCGCGCGCTTCCAGCGTGACCTGCAGCGACGCCATGAACGTGGCCAGGTGCAGCCGGCGCTGGACGAGGCGCTGCTGGCCGCACTGCCATCGATGCCGGCGTGCGCGGGCGTGGCGGTGGGGGTCGATCGCCTCCTGATGGCGATGAACCGCACGCCGCGCATTGCCGACGTGCTGGCCTACGACTTTGCCCACGCATGAGCGACGTGCGTTCCTGAACGTCAAAGACTGAACGGAATTCCGCGATTCCGCGCTTGCTTCGGTAAGCAGGATGATGCTCTTATCACGGCAGATGCCGGACACTGGCACGCAGTTCATCCATTCCTGCTGGGGAAGGCTTTGGTCAAGTGGTTTGCGGTTGTCGCTGCACCGGTTTACTCCATCGCGCTCTGGGGTGCCTGGCTGCCGTCATCGGCATCTGCCCAGCAGGCCGGCTACGACGGTGAAGTGGTGACCTGCGAATCACGCGACATGGGCTGGGTGCATTGCGATATCGATGTCAGCAACGGCGTCGACCTGGTGCGCCAGCTTTCCAACAGCAGCTGCATCCGTGGCAGCGAATGGGGCACCGACCGCAGTGGCGTGTGGGTCACGCTGGGCTGCCGCGCCGAGTTCCGCGCACGCCGCGCTGCGGGTGCCGTGCCGGTAGCCAGCGAGGGCAAGCGCCTGGTCCGTCGCGTGGTGCGTTGTGAATCCAATGGTCGCCCGCAGAGCTGCCCGGTGCGCCTGGATGGCGCGCCAGTGCGCCTGCTGCGCCAGCTGTCGGCGCTGCCATGCCGCGAAGGGCAGGGCTGGGGCTACAAGCGCAATGAAGTCTGGACCAGCCGCGGTTGCCAGGGGGATTTCGAAGTGGCTGACGAGGACGGCCGATTCGTTGACGTACCACGCCGGCTGACCTGTGAATCGAAGTCGAAGAAGCGCCGTTTCTGCGGCGCCAGCATCTCGGTCGGTGCCGCCGTCTCCGAGCAGCTGTCCAGCACGCCGTGCGAGGAAGGCAGTACCTGGGGCTGGAGCCGCAACGGCATCTGGGTGGACGGTGGCTGCCGCGCCGAGTTCTCGGTGAATTGAGCCCGGGCGGGCTCCAACCCCGGGGGGCGTGGCCCTACAATGGGCCCATGAACACTGCCTCCGACATCGACTACGCCCGTTACGACCATATCCGCCCGATCCTGTGGACCGGCGATGCCCTGCAACTGCTGGACCAGCGCAAGCTGCCGTTCGTGGTCGAGCATGTGGTCTGCCATGACAGTGACGAAGTGGCTGCGGCCATCCACGCGTTGACCGTGCGCGGTGCGCCGGCCATCGGCATCGCCGCCGCCTGGGGCGTGGTGCTGGCCGCACGTGACGTGCAGGCCGCAGACGGTGCGCACGCGCTGCAGCAGCTGGAACCGGCGCTGCAGCGTCTGAACGCTTCGCGTCCGACCGCTGTCAATCTGGCCTGGGCGCTGGCGCGCATGCGCCGTTGCCTGAATGCCGCCGGTGCTGACTGGAAGGCGAAGCTGGAGGCCGAAGCGCAGGCCATCGCGGAGGAAGACCTGGCCGCCAATCGCCACATGGGCGCGCTGGGCGCAGGCCTGATCGAAGCCGGCAGCGGCGTGCTGACCCACTGCAACACCGGCTCGCTGGCCACCGCCGGCTTCGGCACCGCGCTGGGCGTGATCCGCGCCGGCATGGCCCAGCACCGCATTGCCCGCGTGTTCGCTGGCGAGACCCGTCCGTGGCTGCAGGGCGCGCGCCTGACCGTGTGGGAGCTGCAGCAGGATGGCATTGACGCCACGCTGATCGCCGATTCAGCCGCCTCGCACCTGATGAAGACCGGCGCTGTGCAGTGGGTGATCGTCGGTGCCGACCGCATCTGCGCCAACGGCGATACCGCCAACAAGATCGGGACCTACCAGCTGGCCATCGCCGCCCGCCATCACGGCGTGAAGTTCATGGTCGTGGCGCCGTCCTCGACGGTGGACATGGAGACCGTGGACGGCAGCCAGATCGAGATCGAGCAGCGCGATCCGGGCGAGCTGTACGGCGTGGGCGGCACCCGCACGGTGGCAGAGGGCATCGCTGCCTGGAACCCGGTATTCGACGTCACCCCGGGTGAGCTGATCGACGCCATCGTGACCGAGCGCGGCGTGATCCTGAACCCGACCCCGGAGAACATGCGCGCCGCCTTCGGCGGCTGACGCGCGGGGGGAGGGGCCGCGTGACCTCCGCCCCCGGTGGTGCCGGCCGCGGGCCGGCAACCCCCTAAGTTCCTGATTTGTGCAGGTAAAATACCCGTAAAGGGAGGCGGAAAACGGCCTGTTGTGGTAATATCCGCAGGTTGAATCGAGGTTCCGGCACGACCCCCTCCCGCAGGGGGCTGCGCCGGACTGGACCGCTACCAGACAACGGAACCCGAATGGCAGAAACCGCCAAGGAAATCATCCAGGTCAACCTGGAAGACGAGATGCGCAAGAGCTACCTCGATTACGCCATGAGCGTGATCGTGGGCCGCGCGCTCCCGGATGCGCGCGACGGCCTCAAGCCGGTGCATCGCCGCGTGCTGTTCGCGATGAATGAACTCAACGCGCACAGCAACAAGCCCTACTTCAAGTCGGCGCGTATCGTCGGTGACGTCATCGGTAAGTACCACCCGCATGGCGATCAGTCGGTATACGACACGCTGGTGCGCCTGGCACAGCCGTTCTCGCTGCGTTACATGCTGGTCGATGGCCAGGGTAACTTCGGCTCCATCGATGGCGACTCCGCCGCGGCAATGCGATACACCGAAGCGCGCATGTCGCGCCTGGCGCATGAGCTGATGGCGGACATCGACAAGGAAACCGTCGATTTCCAGCCCAACTACGACGAAAAGGAACTGGAGCCGACGGTCATGCCGACCCGGTTCCCGAACCTGCTGGTCAACGGTTCGGCCGGTATCGCGGTGGGCATGGCGACCAACATCCCGCCGCACAACCTGAGCGAATCGATCAACGCCTGCATCGCGCTGATCGACAACCCGGAAATCGACGTCGACGGCCTGATGGAGTACATCCCGGGCCCGGATTTCCCGACCGCCGGCATCATCAACGGCACCGCCGGCATCGTCGCCGGCTACCGCACCGGCCGTGGCCGCGTGCGCATCCGTGCCAAGGCCGATATCGAAGTGGCCGACAACGGCCGTGAGTCGATCATCGTCACCGAAATTCCTTACCAGGTGAACAAGGCGCGTCTGATCGAGAAGATCGCCGAGCTGGTCAAGGAAAAGAAGATCGAAGGCATCAGCGAGCTGCGCGATGAGTCCGACAAGGACGGCATGCGCATCTACATCGAGATCAAGCGCGGTGAATCTGCCGAGGTTGTGCTGAACAACCTGTACCAGCAGACGCAGATGGAATCGGTGTTCGGCATCAACATGGTGGCGCTGGTCGATGGCCGCCCGCAGTTGATGAACCTCAAGCAGATGCTGGAGGCGTTCGTCCGCCACCGTCGCGAAGTGGTCACCCGCCGTACCGTGTTCGAGCTGCGCAAGGCGCGCGCCCGTGCCCACGTGCTGGAAGGCCTGACCGTCGCGCTGGCCAACATCGACGAGATGATCGAACTGATCAAGACCTCGCCGAACCCGAACGAAGCACGCGAGCGCATGCTGGCCCGCGTGTGGGAGCCGGGCCTGGTCGGTGCGATGCTGGGTGCCGCCGGCGCCGAAGCCTCGCGCCCGGAAGACCTGCCCAAGGGCGTGGGCCTGATCGAGGGCGGCTACCAGCTGACCGAGATCCAGGCCACCCAGATCCTGGAAATGCGCCTGCACCGCCTGACCGGGCTGGAGCAGGACCGCCTGACCGATGAGTACAAGCAGCTGCTGGAAGTGATCGCCGGGCTGATCCACATCCTGGAAGATCCCGACCGCCTGCTGCAGGTGATCCGCGAAGAGCTGGTCAGTGTGAAGGCCGAATTCGGCGACGAGCGTCGTACCGAGATCCGCCACAGCGAAGAAGACCTGGACATCCTCGACCTGATCGCGCCGGAAGACGTGGTGGTCACCGTGTCGCATGCCGGTTACGTGAAGCGCCAGCCGGTGAGCGTGTACCGCGCGCAGCGCCGTGGTGGTCGTGGCCGTAGTGCGGCGGCGACCAAGGAAGAGGATTTCATCGAACAGCTGTGGCTGGTCAACACGCATGACACGCTGCTGACCTTCACCAGTTCGGGCAAGGTGTTCTGGCTGCCGGTCTACCAGCTGCCGGAAGCGGGCTCCAACGCCCGCGGCCGTCCGATCATCAACTGGATCCCGCTGGAACCGGGTGAACGCGTGCAGGCCGTACTGCCGGTGCGCGATTACGCCGATGGCCAGTTCGTGTTCTTCGCCACCAAGAACGGTACGGTCAAGAAGACCCCGCTGGGTGAGTTCGCCTTCCGTCTGGCGCGCGGCAAGATCGCGATCAACCTCGATGAGGGCGACGCGCTGGTCGGCGTCGGCCTGACCGACGGCCAGCGCGACATCCTGCTGTTCGCCTCCAACGGCAAGACCGTGCGCTTCGGCGAGGACAAGGTCCGCTCGATGGGCCGTACCGCCACCGGCGTGCGGGGCATCAAGATGCCGGCCGGCGAGGAAGTGGTCAGCCTGATCGTGGCCGAAAGTGCCGGTGGCATCGAGGACGAGAACGAGGACGACAGCGGTGTCGAGGAAGCCGCCGCCAATGGCGATGCGGTGATCGAAGGCGCCGACGACGCCAGCGTTCAGTACATCCTGACCGCGACCGAGAACGGCTATGGCAAGCGCACCCCGCTGCCGGACTATCCGCGCAAGGGCCGTGGCACGCAAGGCGTGATCGGCATCCAGACCACCGAGCGCAATGGCAAGCTGGTCGCCGCGGTGCTGATGGGCTCCAGCGACGAAGTCCTGCTGATCTCCGATGGTGGCACCCTGGTGCGTACGCGTGGCTCGGAAATCAGCCGCGTCGGCCGCAACACCCAGGGCGTGACCCTGATCCGCCTCTCCAAGGACGAGAAGCTGCAGGCGGTGGAGCGCATGGATGCCTCGATCGACGAGGACGAGGACGAGGTGGCTGCCGCCGCCCCGGCCACGACCGACGGCGCACCGGCTGCTGCCAGCAGCGAGGACGCCGCGCAGGAGTGATCCTGCCGCGAGCCTGAGGTACCCGACGACGCCGGCCCTGTGCCGGCGTCGTCGTATCCGGGTGCCACGCATACGCGCGCGCTTCACGCAGGCGGTGGGATAACGGCGCATGCTGCCCCCGGAGATCGACGATGTCCGCCACGCCGCAGTCCGCTCCTGCTCCCGTCCGCGCCTCCCGGCATCCCCTCGTCACCGTGCTGTCGCTGCTGCTGGTCGTGCTCGGCCTGGTCATCGGCGGGCTCGGCGCGTGGCTGCTCAGCCTTGGCGGCTCGGCGTACTACGCCATCGCCGGACTCGGCCTGCTGGCCAGCGGAATCCTGTTGTTCGGCAACCGCCGCAGCGGCGCGCTGCTGTATGCGCTGGTGTTCATCGGCACGCTGCTGTGGACCTGGTGGGAGTCAGGCAGCGACTACTGGCGCTGGGTACCGCGGCTCGGGCTGGTGACCGCGCTCGGCATCGTGCTGGCGCTGCTGGCGCCGACGCTGCGCGAGCCGGTTTCAAAACGCCTGTCGCGCAGCGTGGCGGGCGTGCTGATGCTGGTGTTCGTGGCCGCCTTCGGCCTGGCCTTTGCGCCGCATGGGGAAGTGGACGGGCACCTGCCGTTCCCGGAAGGCGCAGTCAGCGCCGGGCTGGAACCTACGCGCGATACCACGGGCCTGCAGCCGGCTGACCAGCCCGCCGAGGGCGACTGGCCGGCGTGGGGCCGCAGCAATGCGGGCACCCGCTATTCGCCGCTGCAGCAGATCACCCCGGCCAATGTGGCCACGTTGCAACCGGCCTGGCAGTTCCGTACCGGGGATATGCCGAAGAAGCGCTGGGGTGCCGAAACCACGCCGCTGAAGATCGGCGACCGCCTGTACCTGTGCACCGCACGCAACCGCCTGATCGCGCTTGATGCTGCCAGCGGCAAGGAACTGTGGCGGTTCGATCCAAAGGTGAAGGATGCCTCGATTCCCTATACCGCTGCTTGTCGTGGTGTGAGCTATTACGAGCAGCCCAGCACGCCGACCCTTGCCGACGCGGCATTGGCCGATGTCGCTGCCGATCTGGCCCTGCCGGAGCCGCCGCCCAGTGTCACCCGCAGTGCTGCACCGGGCAGTCGACCGGCGTGCTGGGCGCGCATCATTGAAGGCACGCTGGACGGTCGCATCATCGCGGTGGATGCGGACAGCGGCCGCCCCTGCGCCAACTTCGGCAACAACGGCCAGGTCGACATCACCCTGGGCATGGGCGAGGTGCCACCGGGTTACGTGTCGATCAACTCGCCGCCGGCCATCGTGCGCGGCGTGATCGTGACCGGTCATCAGGTGCTGGACGGGCAGCGCCGCGATGCGCCCTCAGGCGTGATCCAGGCGTACGACGCCATCACCGGCAAGCTGCGCTGGGCGTGGGACATGGACCAGCCCGAGCGCAGCGGTCTGCCTCCGCGCGAGCAGACCTATACGCGCGGCACCCCCAACATGTGGACCACGGCCACCGGTGATGAGGCGCTGGGCCTGGTCTACCTGCCGCTGGGCAATGCCGCGGGCGATTACTGGAGTGGTTCGCGCACGGAGAACCAGAATCGCTATGCGACCTCGCTGGTGGCGATCGACGTGGCCACCGGCAAGCCGGTCTGGCATTTCCAGGCGGTGCGCAAGGATGTGTGGGACTACGACCTGGGTTCACAGGCCAGCCTGATCGACTACCCGACGGCGGCGGGCAAGGTGCCGGCGATCCTGCTGCCGACCAAGCAGGGCGACATGTACATCCTCGATCGCCGCAACGGCCAGCTCCTGACTGCCGCCGAAGAGCGCAAGGTGCCGGTCGGCGGCGTCGAACCCGAGCAGCGTTCTCCCACCCAGCTGTTTTCGCTGTACCACACGCTGCGCCGCGAACATGACCTGACCGAGCGTGACATGTGGGGCATCACCCCGATTGACCAGCTGGTCTGCCGCATCCAGTTCCGCAAGGCGTACTACGAAGGGTTCTACACGCCGCCGAGCAGCGAGCGCCATTCCATCGAGTACCCCGGCTACAACGGCGGCTCGGACTGGGGCAGCGTGTCCATCGATACGCGCCGCGGCGTGATCGTGGCCAACTACAACGACATGCCCAACTACAACCGGCTGGTGCCACGCGCGGAGGCCGACCGGCTGGGCTGGCTGCCACGCGAGAAGGTCCGGTTCGACCAGGGCGGTGCCGAAGGCGCGGGCGACCCGCAGGTGGGTACGCCCTACGCCATCCAGGTCAACGCCGGCTGGCGGCTGCCGTTCACCGGCCTGCTGTGCAAGCAGCCGCCCTATGGCGGTATCCGTGCCATCGACCTGCGCACCGGCAAACTGCTGTGGGACCGTCCGTTTGGCAGTGCGCGCGGCAACGGACCGTTCGGCATCCGTTCCGGCCTGCCGATCGAGATCGGCACGCCGAACAACGGCGGTTCGGTAGTGACCGCCAGCGGCCTGATCTTCATCGCCGCCGCCACCGATGACCTGCTGCGTGCCATCGATCTGAAGACCGGCAAGGAGCTTTGGCATGCCAAGCTGCCTGCCGGCGGCCAGGCCAACCCGATGGTGTACGAGCAGGGCGGGCGCCAGTACGTGGTGATCATGGCCGGCGGCCACCATTTCATGGAAACCCCGAACGGCGATTACGTGATTGCGTTTGCGTTGCCCAGGTAGGGCCGACGGGGTAGAACCGGCTGGGTAGAGCCGACTGGATAGAGCCGACTGGATAGAGCCGACTGGGTAGAGTCGACTGGATAGAGCCGACTGGGTAGAGTCGACTGGATAGAGCCGACTGGGTAGAGTCGACTGTTAGTCGACTGCTCTTCTCTCCCATGCTGGAAAGCCCGCGCTTCGCGCGATAGTCGACTAACAGTCGACTCTACCCAGGCGACTCCACATCCCCGGACGCTGCATCAAGATGATCCCTGATCCTGACGTTGGCAGTGAACCGATGTCGAGCATCCATCCTGGCGGGCATTCTCGAACTCATGCCCAGCCCTCAACTGCTTGCCGGCCGCCGATCCATAGTCGGCAACGTCTACACCATCACCATGGTGTGCCGGAACCGCCATCGTGTTTTCGATAGCCCTGCCAATGCCGACCTTGCCATGCAGCTCCTCGGATCGATGGATCGGGAAGGCCTGACTGCATCGTTTGCCTGGGTGATCATGCCGGATCACATCCACTGGCTGGCTCAACTACGTGGCCATTCGCTGGGCTACTGCGTGCAGCGCTTCAAGGCGCGCAGCAGCTTTCTAATCAACCGGCGGCGAGGGAGCCAGGGTGCAATCTGGCAGGCGGGTTATCACGATCATGCGATCCGCAGTGACGCGTCGCTGCACAGGCACGCTTGCTACATTCTGGCAAATCCCGTTCGAGCCGGTCTTGCCGCGCAGATCGGTGACCATCCGTACGGATGGTGCCGCTGGCCGTTGAGCGAGCTTGAGTCGGCAGGCGAACGTGCTTGGTGATGGAACCGACCGGGCAGAGTCGGCCGGGCAGAGTCGACCGGGTAGAGTCGACCCGGTAGAGTCGACTGTTAGTCGACTGCCTTAATCAATGCCGCCGAAGAGCCCGCACTGCGTGCGTTAATCGACTAACAGTCGACTCTACCAGTCGCCGCTACGCGTTAGGTGCCGGCACCCGCACCATCTTCGTCATCAAGTGTTCCACCACACCCGCCGGGTCGGTCGTGCGGCCCACATGCGTGCTCGACATCTGCACGACCGAACTGCGCTTGGCGGTAAGGAAGTGGAAGCGGGCACGCGCGGGCAGTTGCGCGATCGGCCCGGCGTTGGCGTCGCCACGGCAGATGGCCACGATCGCATCCAGCCACGGTTGCAGCGCCTCCTGGTCCAGCGCCGGCGCGAAGGCACGCAGGCGCGCAGGATCGATCTCGATGGCCGCTTCCAGATGGCGCGCGCCAGGGCAGGAGACGATCACCCCGACGTTGATGAACTCCTCGCGTTCCACCCGCGGTACCACGCGGATGACCGCATAGTCATACGTGTGCAGCGTGGGCACGGATGGCCTCCTGCACGAACACCGCACGCACTTTCAGGCGGTGCTTGAGATAATCGATGTAACCCTGGCGGTAGGCTTGGGGGCTGTCGAACGCCGGCTCGTTGACCAGCCAGCTGTCCGGCACCAGGCCGACGATGCGTTCGATCTCGGCATCGGTCAGGCGCGCGGCCAGCTCGGCATCCACCTCGGCGATGCGACTGGCGAACGACAGCAGCACATGGTCGCGGATCAACACGAACGGCTTTTCGCAGGCATCGCCGGCGTTGGCCCAGTCGTGATGGAAGTACATGGCCGCACCGTGATCGATCAGGTACAGCTTTCGATGCCACACCATCAGGTTCGGGTTGCGCGTGGTGCGATCGACATTGCTGGTGAACGCATCGAACCAGACGATGCGCGAGGCCAGGTCGGCATCCACCGGCATTGCCGCCGGATCGTAATTGATCGCACCGGGCAGGTAGTCCAGGCCCAGGTTCAGGCCTTCGCTGGCGCGGATCAGCTCCTGGATTTCCGGGTCGGGCTCGGTGCGGGCGAACTCGCGGTCCAGCTCGACGAACAGGATTTCCGGAATCGGCAGGCCCAGCGTGCGTGCCATCTCGCCGGCGATCAGCTCGGCGATCAACGCTTTCGGGCCCTGGCCGGCGCCACGGAACTTCAGCACGGCCATGCCGTCGTCGTCGGTCTCGACCACGGCCGGCAGGGAGCCACCTTCCCGCAAGGGCGTGATGTAGCGGAGGGCATGTACGGTGCGCATGCGTGCATTCTAGCGTGGGTGCAGGCGCAACCCTCTGACCGGCGAGGACCGATTTCGGCCTTCACCTGTCCCTTCCGCCTGCGATGGCAGCATCCTGCTACAGGAACCCTTGGGTTCATGGGCGTACTGGCACTCTCGATGCAGAGGCTCCAGGCTGGGTACCTGCTCGGCTGCCAGCGACGCGCACTGCGAAGCGGAAACCTCATCCACGATGTCCTGCAGGCTACGGAGGTGCACCGATGAGCGACGAATTCACTCCCATTCTGCCGACCTTGGACGATGCCAAGGCGGAAGAAATGATCGGCAAGGTCGTACTGGTCGGGGTTACCCGCTATGGCGGCGACGGTCAGGTAAAGGGGCTGGAGCAGTACGCCGGCACGGTGTTGCGCATCAGCGCCGACGAGGGCGTGGTGCTGGCCGACGAGAATGATGGCCACGAGCGCTACCTGCCACCGATGCTGGACCAGTACCAACCAGCCGAACCCGGCGAGTACCGCATGCGCACCAGCGGCATGATCGTGGTCGACCCCGACTACCTGGCCACCTGGGACCTGCACGCGCAGCAGTAGTGCCAGGCCATGCCTGGCAGGTGCCGGCAGTGCCCCGGCACCTCCCGGAGCCGCACTTTGCCCCATCCGGCCACTAGTCCTTCCGGCCCATTCACGACAACCCCTGCGGTGCTAGATTCGGGTCCATGCCCGATTCCGGGCGCCCATTCACACCTCAGGGGATAAGGATGCTCATCCGTCGAACCTCTCTGGCAGCGGCGGTTGCCGTTGCCACCGTCGGCCTGCTGGCCGCTGGCCCGGCGCTTGCCGATTACGCGAAGCCGCCGGAACACCTGCTCAAGGTGTTGAAGGCACCGCCGCCGCCGGCGCCGAACGTGGCCCCGGGCGGCCAGCGCCTGCTGCTGACCACCGCGCAAACCTACCCGTCGATCAGCCGCGTCGCCCAGCCGTACCTGAAGCTGGCCGGCGTGCGCCTGGAGCCGAAGAACCGCAGCCGCCATGACACGCCCGGTGGCTACGGCATTCCGGCCTGCGTGGCCGACTTCACCCTGGTCGACATCGGCAGCGGCAAGGAAACCAAGGTCAACCTGCCGCAGGGCTGCGCCACCGGCGCGCTGTGGTCGGCCGATGGCAGCCATTTCGCCTTCCAGAATGCGGTTGATACCAGCGTGCAGCTGTGGGTGGGCGATGCGGCCACCGGGCAGGTGAAGCAGGTGCCGAATGTGCAGCTGAACCCGATCTTCGGCTACACCGTGCAGTGGCTGGGCGGCAGCCAGAACCTGCTGGTGAAACTCGTACCGGCCAACCAGGGCCCGGCACCTTCCAACGGCGGCGTACCGACCGGCCCGGATGCACAGGAGTCGCTGGGCAGCAGTGGCGAGAGCAGCACCTACGAAGCCCGCGACACGCTGACCAGCGTGCATGACGAGAAGCTGTTCGCTTATTACGGTGCCTCGCAGCTGGCCGTGGTCGATACCGCCGCCAACAGCGTGCGTCCGGTCGGGCAGCCGGCGCTGTTCAACGAAGTCAGCGCCGCACCCGATGGCGTGCACGTGCTGACCGAATCGATCAAGGCGCCGTACTCGCATGCGGTGACCTACCAGCGCTTCGCCAACGACGTGGCCGTGCTGGACATCGCCAGCGGCAAATCCACGCCGATTGCCAGCCTGCCGCTGGCCGACCGCGTACCGGTGCATGGCGTGCCGGAAGGCCCGCGTGGCTTCGACTGGCGTGCCACCGATCCGGCCACTCTGGTCTATGCCGAGGCACTGGACAAGGGCGACTGGAAGGTCAACGTGCCGCACCGCGACCGCGTGCTGATGCTGAAGGCCCCGTTCAACGGCAAGCCGACCGAAATCACCCGTACCGCGCAGCGATTTGAGGGCTTCGCGTGGACCGCCGATCCGGCCGTGGCGTTCCAGTACGAGAACGACGAGAACCGCCACTGGATGCAGACCCGCATCGTCGATGTGGACCAGCCGAAGAAGGAAGGCCGCCTGCTGTGGGACATGTCCAGCGACGAGCTGTATGGCAACCCCGGCAACCTGGTCTTTACCCGCTTGCCGAATGGCGCGCAGGTGGTGCGCCGTGAGGGCAACCATGTGTTCCTCAGCGGCCGTGGCGCGTCGCCGCAGGGCGACCGTCCGTTCCTGGACCGCCTGGACCTGGGCACCCTGAAGAGCGAGCGCCTGTTCCGCAGCAGTGCCGACGCCTACGAACAGTTCCTCGGTTTCAGCAGCACGCCGGGGCGCTACCTGACCTGGCACCAGTCGGTGATCGATCCTCCGAACGCCTTCATCCGCCAGCAGGGTGAGGCAGTGGCTGATGCGAAGACCGGCGAGGCGCAGTTCGCGTCCACCGCGACCGCGCTGACCAAGCTGGTCGACCCGACCCCGGAGGTGCGCCAGATCAAGAAGCAGCTGGTGACCTACAAGCGTGCCGACGGCGTGGACCTGTCGTTCACCCTGTACACGCCGCCGGGCTACAAGGAAGGCCAGCGCGTGCCGGCGATCCTGTATGCGTACCCGGCCGACTTCGCCAATGCCGCGCAGGCCGGCCAGGTGTCCGGTTCGCAGCAGACCTTCACCCGTCTGCAGCCGTACCGCCTGATGCTGCTGGCCGGCTACGCGATCATCGACAACGCCTCGTTCCCGATCGTCGGGGACCCGAAGAACGCGTACGACACTTATCTGGAGCAGCTGGAAGCCGACGCCAAGGCGGCGGTGGACAAGGCCGTGGACATGGGCGTGGTCGACCGCAACCGCATCGGCGTGACCGGTCACAGCCACGGTGGCCTGATGACCGCCAACCTGATCGCGCACACCAAGCTGTTCAAGGCCGGCGTGGCGACCAGTGGTTCGTACAACAAGACCTTCACCCCGTTCGGCTTCCAGAACGAACGCCGCTCGGTCTGGCAGGCGCAGGACGTGTACCTGAAGGCCTCGCCGTTCTTCTATGCCGACAAGATCAAGCTGCCGCTGCTGCTGGTCCACGGCGAGGACGACGCCAACCCGGGCACCGAGCCGTTCCAGTCGCGCAAGCTGTACCAGGCCATTCGTGGCAACGGCGGCACCACCCGCCTGGTGATGCTGCCGAACGAACCGCACTGGTACACCGCGCTGGAGTCGAACGAGCAGCTGGTGTCGGAAATGCTGAACTGGTTCGACACCTACGTGAAGAACGCCAAGTGAAGGAACAGGAAGGCCACCTCCGGGTGGCCTTCCTGCATCCTGCTGTAGCGCCGAGCCCACGCTCGGCTGTAACCAGCCGCACGTGCTCTGCAATCAACTGTGGAGACTCGGTAACGACGTGTTACCGGCACATTCGCGTGCCACGCAGATGGGCTAGGCTGGCCCTGTGAGTTCGTCCCGGGTCGGTGCAATGAAAGCCATCGTTCTTGCTGCAACGTTGTCGTTGGTCCTGGTTTCAAACGCCCATGCCCAGTCGCTGCCCACCGAGCTGGCGCAGCTGGGGATCATCGCCGGCATGCCCTACGCCAAGGCCAAGCGCCTGCTGGATGCTGCGGGATGGCAGGTGAAGCCGGCGCAGGGCGCGCCGGAATCGCTGGAGGGCTTTCCGGAAGTGGGGTGCCAGAAGGGCGGGAAGCAGTGCGCGACGACCTTCGAGAAGGGTGAACAGCAGATTGCGGTGCGGCTGGGCACTACCCTGGCAGGGCAGCCGTTCGTGCAGAGCGCTGATTGAGCACCCGAGCTCACGCCAACGGCAGGCGGTCCTGCGCATGCGCCAACCGGTCGTGCAGTTCGCGCACGTGCTCGGCCTTGGCATGGATGCGCGTGGTATCACCGAAACTGCGCAGGTAGGCGCACGCGGCGAAGCCGGCACTCTTCTTTTCGTACTCGGCAATCCAGGCCAGGCGATCCGGGTTGTTGGCCTGCTCGGCTGACCACGCGGCCACCGGCGGACGGATGCGGTACCTCAGGCCAACGCGCCACGGCTTTGGTGTCAGGCGCGCACGGAAGCAGTGCTGCAGCCGGCACATGCGCGCGTACAGGGTGTCGGCGCCCAGCGTTCTGAAGAACGCCTGAAGCTGCTCGTCTTCGGGCAGGAACGTGGCGTGCATGGCCAGCACGCGCAATCCAGCCGGCGTGCGGTACGTACGCAGATGCCAGTCCGGATGCTGTTCGCTGAAGGCCGCGACCCGCTGCAGGGCTACGCCTTCGGCGCCACCGGCCGCGGCCAGGCGCCGCTTGCGCTGCATCAGCATCGCCGTGTTGACCAGCAGCACCGCTGCCACCCCCAGCACCAGTCCCACCAGCCAGTGCCAGATCAGAGTGCCGATGACGGCGCCAGCGAACAGCAGCACTGCGGCGATGATTGCAGGCATCACGCAACCGGCAGGTGGCTGCGCATGATCGATGTCGGCGAACAGCACGTCCGGGGTGTTCAGGCACAGCGCACCGTAGCTGTTGCGTGTAATGATGACGTCGCCGTCGCGCTGCACGATCTGCTCGCGGATCGGCACACCCTCCACGCCGTAGTTGCTGCGCACTTCGCGTCGAGGAAGCGCCTGCCCGGCGAGGATGGCATTGAGGGCTTCGTTGGCGCGGCGATCGGCGTGCACCTGCGCCTCGGCAGGGCCTTCGTCGGACCAGCCGAAGCGGCGCACGACCACCGGCCGGCCACGGAAACGGGCCTGCAGGCGGGCTTCGGCCCAATACGCGGGAACGATCATCATCGTGCGGTGCTCCATCTTCCATGGCAGGTGCCGAAGCGAGTCTGGCACAGCGCCGGTGCGCCCGCATCCGCCTGCTGCAGTGGGCCGGGCGGAGTGATAGATTGCGCGCTTCGCATGCACTCCACCAAGGACGGAGCGATGTTCATGATCCTGCGCGGCCTGTTGGCCCTGGCCTATGCCGGGGCGGTAGGCGTGGCCACCGCAGCGGTACCGGCAGGGCCGCAGATCCTCACCGAGGATGTCAGCCGTTTCTATGCACTTTATGACAGCGCTGGCGGCAAGCCCAGCGTTGCGCAGCTGCGTGGATACCTGGCCGAGGGTTCGGCCGGCCTGGCCGAACTGGCCAAGGCGCGCCGGGTCACTCCCGAAGGCATTGCCGAGTCCATCGCCAGCCAGCCCGAGCTGTATGCACAGGGACGAAACTGCCTGGCCGAACTGCCCGCGGTGAAGCAACGCCTGACGCAGGTGTTTTCCAACCTGCAGGCGATCTACCCGCAGACCCGGTTCCCGCCGGTGACCATCGCGGTGGGCCGCGGCCGGCCGGTCGGGCTGACCTCTAAAAGCGGCGTGATCATTGGTCTGGAAGCGCTGTGCGCGGCCGACTTCATGAATGCCAATGTGCAGGATCGCTTCGTGCATGTGATCGCACACGAATACGTGCACATCCAGCAGACCGGCCTGATCGACTTCGAGCCGGGTGACCCGCGCGCGACAGTGCTGCGTGTTTCGCTGGGCGAGGGCATCGCCGAATTCATCACCGAGCTGATTTCCGGCAACGTCGGCAATGGGCGTCACGCGGCCTGGACCCGTGGCCGGGAAGTGCATATCGAAAGCGCGTTCGCGCTGGATCTGGACAGCACCGATCTGTCGCCGTGGCTGTACAACTACAAGCCGGGCTCGCAGGAACCCTACGACCTGGGGTACTGGGTGGGTTACCGCATCGCCAAGGCCTATTACCTGCAGGCCAAGGACAAGCGTGATGCGGTGCGTGCGCTGATCCAGCAGGACAACCCGAAAACGATCCTCGCCGCCAGCGGCTGGACGCCGGGCATGTGGATGCCGGCGAAAGTCACGGGTGTAGCGGCGCGTACGGCTGCACGCTGAGCACAGGGCAGGGCGTTAGACTGCGCAAGATGATTTCAGGAGTACCCGCATGCGTGGACCTGTTGAGCTTGCCGCTGCAACCGTCGTGACGTTGGGCCTCGCGTTGGCTTCTCCGCTGGGTGCCGCCGAAGTCGTCGCAGTCAATCCGCTGCTGCAGACGCCCATCGACCAGTTGCGCCCCGACGAGGTTCGTTTCATGCAGCAGCGCCTGGCCGATTTTCCGGAGTTGCAGCGCTATCGTGATGCCAACGCGCGACTGCCTGCGGCCGTGCCGGGCCAGCCGCGCGTGGTGTTCTTCGGCGACTCGATCACCGAAGGCTGGGGTGCGGAAGGCAGCGCCGGATTCTTCCCCGGCAAGGGCTGGCTCAACCGCGGCATCAGCGGCCAGACCACGGCGCAGATGCTGGTGCGCTTCCCGCAGGACGTGCTGGCACTGAAGCCACAGGTGGTGGTGATCCTGGCCGGCACCAACGACATTGCCGGCAACACCGGCCCGTCCACGCAGGCGATGATTGAAGACAACCTGCATGCGATGGTGGACCTGGCCCGTGCACATGGCATCGCCGTGGTGCTGGCATCGGTGCTGCCGGTCAGCGATTACCCGTGGCTGCCGGGAACAGCGCCAGCGCCGAAGGTGCGTGCATTGAACACGGCATTGAAGCGCTATGCCGATGCGCAGCAGCTGGTCTATCTGGACTACTACACGCCGATGACCAATGCCGCCGGAGGACTCGATCCGCAGCTGGCCGAGGATGGCGTGCATCCCACGGCGAAGGGCTATGCGGTGATGGCGCCGTTGGCCGAGGCGGCGGTCAAGCGCGCGCTGCAGCAGAAGTAGCTTCTGCGGGCAGACTCGCCAGCAACCACTCACAGAAACTGATCACCAGCGGATCGGCCGCGCTGTCCTCATGCACCAGCCAGCTCCAGCGCGGGCCGCGCACGCGTGCCTCATCCAGCGGCTGCAGCAGCCCCTGATCGCAGGCGCGGGCCGCCAGCAGCTCGCTGACCAGGGCGATACCCAGCCCTTGGCAGGCAGCATCCAGCAGCTGCCCGGGTTCGGAGAAGTTCATGCCTTCGCGGCGCTGGCCGACATCGGCGCCGCCCTGTACCTGCCACTGGCTCCAGTCCATTTCGCGCTCGCCATGCAGGGTGAGGCGTTCGTGCACCGGCGTGGCGAGCAGGGCCGGATGGCAGGCCGGAAAGAGGCGATCCTGCAGCAGCACGCGATGCTGGCACTGCGCCTGTGAGTCGAGGTCATCGCGTACCGCCACGTCCAGCGTCTGCGTGGTCATATCCGGTGCCTCCTCGCTGGTCAGCAGCCACAGGTCGGCGTCGGGATGCAGGCGGTGGAAGCTGGCCAGGCGCGGCACCAGCCAATGCCGGGCAAAGGCTGGACTGGTGTTGACGATCAGTTGATTCGGCTTGCGGTACTGATCGAGCCGGCGGATGCCGCTGGCCAGCTGCCGCAGCAGGGACTGGGTGGTTTCCAGCAGGTCGATGCCGGCGTCGGTGAGGGTGACGCTGCGGCCCTGCCGGAAGAACAACGGCTGCTGCAGCGAGGCTTCCAGACCCCGGATCTGCTGGCTGATGGCCGACTGGGTCAGGTGCAGTTCCTCGGCCGCCCTGTGGAAACTACCCAGGCGGGCGGCGGCCTCGAAACCACGCAGCGCGTTCAGCGGTGGCCAATGCTTCAGCATTTCAGATAAGTAAAACTGTTCAATTGGTGGCTGAATCTATCGTTTGTGCTTATCGATACGCAAGCGCAGCATAGGTCCATCCCACACCGGCCCTGAAGCCCGTCATGAGCAGCCGTCGTCACTTCCTCACCCAGCTGGCGGGCGCCGCTGGCCTTGGCGGCCTGGCCGCCCTCGGCCTGACAGGGCTGCCGACGCGCGTATCCGCAGCGGGGCCGGGTGCGGGTATCTGGCGCATGCCGGACGAGCACGGGCCGCAGGAACGCGTTTTCCTGGCCTTCGCCGCGCAACCGCGGGTGTGGGGCGCGCAGGCCGATGCGGTGAACACCGCCGTGGCACGCCTGGCCCGCACCATCGCCCGCCACCAGCCCGTTAGTGTGCTGTGCCGCCCGGCGCAGCGGAAGCTGGCGCAGGATCGCTGCGGCCGCGACAACATCGAGTTCCTCGAGGTGCCGCTGGATGACATCTGGGTGCGCGACTACGGCGGATGTTTCGTCACCGATGGCAAGGGCGGGCTGGGCCTGGTTGATTTCAACTTCAACGGCTGGGGCGGCAAGCAGAGCGCACGGAACGATGGTGCGGTGGCGCCGTGGCTGGCGCAGGTGACCGGTGCCACGCTGCTGGAAAGCGATCTGGTGGGCGAGGGTGGCGGCATCGAAGTCGATGGCCATGGCACGGCCATCCTCACCGAAAGCTGCTGGGTGAACCGCAATCGCAATCCCGGCTGGTCGCGCGCGGATATCGAGGCCGAGCTGATGCACCACCTCGGCCTGCGCAAGGTGATCTGGCTGCCCGGCATCGCCGGCGAGGACATCACTGACGCACACGTGGATTTCTATGCGCGCTTCGTGCGTCCGGGCGTGGTGATCGCCAATCTGGACGACGATCCGGAGTCCTACGACTACGATCTGACCCGCGAGCACCTGGAGATTCTGCGCGGCGCCACCGATGCCGATGGCCGTCGTCTGCAGGTGCACACGCTGCCGCCGCCGCTGGACGGACGCGACAACGTGCATACCCGCGACAACGATGATCTGGCGATGGGCTACATCAACTACCTGCCGATCAACGGCGCGGTGGTCGCGCCGCAGTTCGGTGACGACGCAGCCGATGGCTACTGCCGTGAACTACTGGAAGACATGTATCCCGGTCGTGTGATCGAACAGGTGGACATCGATGCGATCGCCGGTGGCGGTGGCGGCATCCATTGCGTGACCAAGAACATGCCGAAGGTAGGCTGAGGTGCCTCAGGCGTCGTCCTGCTTCAATGCGGCATCGGCAGCCAGCAGCGCCTCGGCGGCTGCACTGAGCGGCGGTGACGGCGGGGCAACCACACCGATCGCTTCCATCATCTTCGGCATGCCCAGGAACTGGCGCGCGCGACGGTCGTAGATGCCGGTGACCAGCAGCGCACGGGTGGCGATCTTCTGCTCGGGCCCGATCAGCACGCGCTGCTCCATGATGCCGCGCGAGCCGACCCAGCCGACCAGGCGCGTTTCCAGGGTGAAGCGCTGGAACGGCTTCAGCTCGCGGCGGAACTGGATGGTGCCGGCGCCGACGATTGGTGCCCACTTCTCGCGCAGTGCCACCCGGCCCAGGCCCATGCGCAGGATCAGGTCCAGCCGGCCCAGGTCGAAGATGTTCCAGTAGCGGCCGTTGGTCATATGCAGGTTGCTGTCCAGATCGTTGGGCAGCACCCGGAACTGCAGCCGCGAGACCCCGAACGGCGCCTCCAGCTTCGGCCGGAACAGGCTGCACAGCAGCAGGTGGAGCAGGCGGAACCAGAGATTCATGGTTATGACGACTGTTATAGAATCGCCGATACGCTAATTTATGACGACTGTCCTGGCAAGGAGCCTGCCGTGAGCCCGCGCCCCTCTGATGCGCCACAACGCGTGATTGATGCTGCGGCACAGATGCTGGCGCGCGTGGGTCTCAATGCCACCAGCATCCGTGAGGTGACCAAGCTGGCCGAGGCGCCGCTGGGTTCCACCTATCACCACTTTCCCGGCGGCAAGCAGGAGCTGCTGGCGCGCGCCACCCACATGGCTGGTGACAAGGTGGAGGCGCTCCTCGTTGAGTTGTTGAAGGGCGGGGCCGTGCAGGGCCTGCAGCAGTTTCTGGCGATGTGGCGCGAGCGCCTGCTGCGGTCCGGGTTCCGCGCGGGTTGTCCGGTGCTGGCCGCTGCCGTCGAAGAGCCGGTCGAGGCGGTTACCAGCCAACCGCGCGTGGCCGCCGCAGAGGTGTTCGTGCGCTGGCAGGGGCATCTGGCCGCAGCCTTCATTGCCGACGGCCACGAACCTGCGGCGGCGGATGGACTGGCCAGCCTGGTGATCGCCAGCGTGGAAGGCGCCGTGGCGATGTGCCGCGCACTGCAGGACATCGCCCCGTTCGACCAGGTGGCCGCGCAGTTGCTGAAGGCCGCCGCGCCTCCTTGATCCGGCTATACGTGTGCGGAGGACGTGCAGCAGGTCATCGGAAGATCATCAGGTAGCCCCAGCCGAGCACGATGGGCAGGAAGGCAGCGATGGCCGACGCGCCAAGCCAACGCAGGTAGCTGCGGGAGGCGGGGGATCCCTGCCGCTTGAGGGCCCAGGCATGCGTCGGGAGCACCAGCAACGCCTGCACCGCAAAGGTGGCTACGGCGGCAAGCCATGCCACCAGGACGCCGAGGCAGCCATCGCTGAAGCAGCGGCTACCAAACCACGAACCCCAACCGGCGAGGCCAATCATTGGAACGAACATCACGAGCGCGGTGGCGCGGGTGAACTGGGAGGCGTGCATGCCGTGGCGCATAGCTCTTCTGGTGGAAAATCATAATCCAGCCGTCGGCGCGCGGGTACAAGGCCGGCGCCAGTGCGGCCTGTGGGTGATGGACCCACGGCCCCATCGCGCTAGAATCCGTCCACCACCGCCTACGCGTGCCCGGCAAGGATGTCCGCATGCAGTATCAGGTTTCTGAGGTCCCTGGCCGCAATGCCACGCGCCCGCTGGCGGCGGCATGAAGAACTCGCGCCATTTTTCCATCAGTGCATTGAAGTTGCCCAGGAGCCGCGGCAGTGAAGTCGTGCGTGCGGCTGGCCGCGCACGCGGTGGCCATGATCGTCGCGTTGACCGGCGCCACCGTTTTCCATGCCTCGGGTCTGCGGTGGGCGGCCGCTGTCGATGCAATGCCGCTGCGCTACCCGATTGCGGTAGTGCTGGCTGGGTAGTACTGCAATTCCGGGCGATTTCCTCTGTGCTTCACTTTTTCCAGGAGCTTCATGCGACAGCGCATTGCACGGAAACGCGTCCTGGCCACAACGGTCGTTCTATCGATGGTTGCGGTCGTAGCGGTGATGGCCAGCGTGCGCCCGCAGTGGCGGCGGGAAGTCGGCCCGCCTCCGATCAATCTGGGAACGGCACGTATGCAGGCCGAAGTGATGGCAGAGCTCATCGACCTGCGACCGACACCGCCAGGAAAGCCGCCGGTTCCACCGACTCCAATGAAGGGAGTCTCCTCCCCGATGCTGGCCGGTAACAGTGGGTTCGCGACCGCAGCGGTGCGGTTGGAAGACGTCGCGCCAGCACACTTCGAGCCGCGCGGCTGGGAGCCCGACATTCCATTCGCTGTGATGGAATGGACTGCGCCTTCCTGCGGTGAAGGATATCCCGCCCCGGTCTGCCAGGTTCGTCACAGCGTCGTCGAGTGGCGCGATGATGACAGTGCGGCGTCCTTTCAACTGCAGCAGCATCTGGAGTCGATGCTGCAGGTTGCGAACCGCCGGGCTTCACGGGTACCCGGTCTCGCGTTCGAGCTTGCACACGTGCGGGCGCAACGGATGACGTGGGACGAGCTTCAGCAACGGCGCGCGCGCGGTATCGAGGGATGCACGGGTGGCCCGGGCAATCCGGATCTGGGCGTTGTCTATCTGCAGCGTCCTGTGTTCAGCCTGGATGGGAACTGGGCAATGGCATCGGTCGCCTCGGATCTGTGCAGTGGAGGAACGGCGATGCGTGTCCTCTACCTTCTGCATCGCAGGAAGGGCGGCTGGGAGCGTGTTCGAGTGGAGCCTGTCCGCCATATGAGCTTTGGACAGGGCCTGTGGCCCGCGTTGCCGGAGTCGTGATGATAGATACCTCGTTCAAGCCAAACCGTGACTGCCAACAACGGATCGCCTGGCGACGCATTGCATCGCTGGCGGCGGCGCTGTCGGCCTTGGCGCTCATGGCCGGGATCTGCAGCCTGCGCCCGAGTTGGCAGCAGGAGATCGGTCGGCTACCGATCAACCTGGGAACAGCGCAGATGCAGGCGGAGGCGATGGCGCTGGCGATCCGGCAGAGCCCCCCATTCCCCCCTCCACCCCCGCCAGTGCCGCAGCCAACGCCAGTTCTGCCATCGTCGCTGAGCGAGGTGCCCAGCGCACCGCAGACACCGTCCACGCGCGTTGATCAATGGCGCCCGCAGGAACAGCCGCAGTTGACCGACCCGGTGGGGGAGGACATCTACGTGATGGAGCAGACCTTGCCCTATTGCTGGCCGGGCAGCAGTGCCTCCATCTGCCAGGAGGTGGACGACCTGGTCCTGCCGCTGGACGATTGGTGGCCGCCGGACATCCATGCGCTGCGGTTGCAGCTGCAGGCGGACCTGGTTCCCGTCAATCGCCGGTCCACGCCAGTGCCTGCGGCCGCATTGGCCGGTGCGCAGCGGATGGACGGCGCGGGGCTTCGAGCGCTGCGGGAGCAAGGGTGCGGGGCAACGGTGCATGGGCCGACTCGGACATACGACCACGTCGCCTATCTGACCCGGCCTGTTTTCAGCGTCGATGGGCAGTGGGCTATGATTGCGGTCGCCTGGGATTCGTGTTCCGACGATTTCGTCTACCGGGAGCTTGTCGTGCTGCATCGGGAACAAGGACGCTGGATGGCCGAACCCCCGGAACGGGGTCTGGGCGGCGTATGGGACGGCCGCATACTGCGGCCCTGGACGTACAACCACTGACGAGGAAGAGCGCATGGATGTCGCTGCACGCAGGAACAGGACGTTGTTTCGTTGGATCATGGTGACGCTGCTGGCAGTATTGATGCCGTTTGCGGCACTGGCGCAGCCCGCAGCCGGGCAGGCCGAAGCCGCCACTGCCGCGGAAGAGGCGCGATGCCGCGCCTGCAGCTATGAGCGTATCGGGCACAAGGTCGATATCGGGCTGGTTGCACTGGTGTCGCTGCTGGTGGTGGGCCTGCTGGTAGCGGCGTCCCGCGAGTGGGGCACCACCTCGCAGCGCTGGACCTGCCGCACGCTGGCTCTGTTGCTGGTGGGTGTCGGTGTGGCATTGCTGTGGTGGGCTGGCAGCGTCGTCTACCTGGGCTACAACCCGTGGCAGGAAATGGCCGCCCCTGTCGATGGTTCGCTTACCTCGACACTGCTCAACACCTCACCGAAGTGGCTGGCGGCGCTGGCGTTGATTGGTTTCGCACCTTCCATCTGGAAGCGCAGCGAGCGCCTGCCAGCCTGGCGTATCGGCTGATCCTGGAACGACGGCGCCGGATCACACCCGGCGCCGCCTGCGGTCATCAGTCAAACCGCAAACGCACACCAGCGTAGATGCCACGGCCTTCGCCCGGCGTCGAGCGGGCAATATCCCTGCCTGCGTCGTCGTAGCCCGGCGTGACCGTGGCGGCGTAGTGGCGGTTGCCGAGGTTGCGCATCTCCGCCCAGGCCTGCCAGCGGCCACCGGGTGCGTCGTAGCCGATGCGGCTGCCGAAGATCACGTGGCTGTCGGCCCAGTAGCTGTTGGCGTAGTCGACGGCGATGCGCGAGGCGTATTCGGTATTGAGCGCGGCGTACAGGCCGGATGCATGATCGAAGCGCAGCTCGGCCTGGTAGGCGTGGCGCGGCAAGCCGGGCAGGCGGTTGCTGCCGAAACGCGCGTCGTGGCGATAGCGGAAATCGCTGAAGGTATACGCCTGGCGCAGCGACAGGCGGCCCGGTGCAGCCTGCCACAGCGTGCTGTCCAATCCGGCCTCCATGCCGCGGTGAACGGTGGGGCTGGCGTTGTTCTCGGCGATGAACAGGTTCGGCACCGGTTGCAGTTCGACGCTCAGCAGTTCGTGGTTCACGTGTGCGTAGTAGCCGGTCAGTTCCCAGCGGCCCAGCGCCGCGTCACCGCGCGCGCCCAGTTCCAGCGTGGTGGCGGTCTGGTTCTGCATCGGCACCGGCGCGCGCTGGCGGCCGCTGGACGGGCCATTGCCTGGCCCGAAGTACTGGTTCGAGCCCCAGATCATCGACCAGGGGTGCGGCGCCTCCACCGAGCGGCTGAGGTTGCCGAACCACTGGGTCTGGGCGCTGTGCTGCCAGGTGAAGCCCAGTCGCGGCGCATAGTCCCAGTCGTGGTCGCGCAGGCGGCCGCCGCTGCTCGGCCAGGTCACCTGCACATCGCGACGGGTGTTGATCAGTGCCAGCCCGGTCTGCATGCGCAGGCGGTCATTGAAGGTGAGGGTATTGCCGACGTGCAGCGTGCTGTCGGTGCCGTGGTGCCGGAAGTCACGCGTGCGCGTACCGGCGGCATAGCCGTTGCTGGCAAAGCGCAGCGACTCGCGCACATCGGCGTCCAGATCGTGGGTGACGCGCAGGCCGACCGTGGTTTCGCTGTCCAGGCCGAACAGCCGGTGGCGGCGGCGGTAGTCCAGCGTGGCGTTGAGGTTGGCGTAGTCCAGCTGCTGCCGGTACAGGCTCTCGTTCAAGTCCATCGGGTACTTGTGATAGACCAGTCCGGCCTGCAACGAGGAGTCTTCATCGATCTGCAGCGTGGTGACGTTGCCCACCCAGGTGCTGCCCGGCTGCGGGCGACGCGCATCGATGGCCAGATTGGCCGCGTTCGCGGCGCGCGGATCGTTGCGGATCTGATCGCGGGTCAGGCGCCCAGGTGTTTCGTGGTTGGTTTCGCGATAGCGCACGAAGAAGCGCGTCTGCAGGTCGGGCGTGATCTGCCAGCCGATGTTGGCCATCGCACCCTTGCCGTCGCCGCGCGAATGGCGCTGGTAACCGTCGAACTCGGTATCGGTGTAGGCCAGGAAGTAGTCGACATCACCACTGACGCCGCCCCAGCTGATGCCGCGCTTCTGGTAGCCACGGCTGCCGGCTTCGTAGTGCAGCTGCACGCCCGCCGAATCACGACCGCTGCGGCTGACGTAGTCGATGGCACCGCCCAGCGCCAGCGCCCCGCGCTCGAAGCCGTTGGCGCCGCGCAGGACTTCCACGCGCGACAGCCACAGCGGTTCCAGCAGCTCGTAGGGCGTGCCGCCCGGGCCGGTCAGTGGCAGGCCGTCGATCGACACCGCAATACCCGAGGCGTGCGCGCCCGGGCCCCGGTTGATGCCCGAGCCACGGATCGAGATCTTGGTGCCCTCATTACCCGGCGACTGCGCGCTGATACCCGGCTGGTAGGCCAGCACATCGGCGCTGGTGGACAGTCGGCTGCCGGCCCTGGCCACGTCGATCAGGTTGCTGGCGCCGGGCACGCGCTTCAGCGCCTCGCGCGCCTGCGCGCTGGCATCGGCGGCAGCGGTGACCTGCACGGCATCCAGCGTGGTGGCCTGTGGGGCGGCAGCGGCGGTGGAAGAGAGGCCGAGGGAAACGGCCAGGAACAGCAGCGAGGGGGTGGGGCGGTACGACGAGAGCGACATGCGGGAATGCTGTAAACCACCAAAGTGGCGCGCAAGTTAACAGGTCGGCGGCGTCACGTCACCCATCGCTCGCGTATGGCCGCCCGCAACATCCATGTAGAGCCGAGTCCATGCTCGGCTATCGCGCGCAGCGCGGGTCTCCTGAGATCGCAACGAAGAGCAGCCGAGCATGGGCTCGGCTCTGCAGCAGGGTTTAGGGCGAGGGCTTCGCCAGCGCCTTGGCCTTCGCGTACAGCGCCTTGGCAATCTCTGCATCGCCCAATGCCGCATGGAACTCGGCCAGGCTGTCCCACGCGTTGGCCGAATCCGGATACAACTCGGCGTTGAGCGCGAACACTTTCAGTGCCTTGCTGGCACCCAGACTCTCGCGGATGGCATAGCCATCGGCATTGATCGCACGTTCCAGTTCATCGGTGGGAACGCCATTGCTGTCGCGCAGCCAGCTACGCATCCGCGGTTTCGCATCGGTGCTGTCATCCACCGCATAGCCGATCAGCCGCTCGGACAGCACAGCGTGCGGAAACTCCCCGGGCGCAACCACCGCCATCGTGCTCTCCACCAGCGTGCTGGACCAGACATTGCGGGCGCTGCCGTTGGTCAGGTACACGAACACCCAGTAGCCGTTGGCCAGCGTGCCCTTGTAGGCCAATCGCGCACGTACACGGGTGCCACCATCGTGACCTACCTGGGTGTAGCCGTCGCTTCGGGTGGTGTCCCAACCGGTGGAGAAGAAATTGCTGCCGCCACCGACCAGCTTCTGCGGCTGCCAGAGCTTTTCCAGGGTCGCCGTGCGCACCAGCTTGCCGCTCGCCAGCGCCTGCAGGAAACGGTTCATGTCGCCCACGGTGGTCTGCAGATCGGCATGGCCCCAGCCGTAGTCCGGCCAGGCATCTTCATTGGCCGGCTGCAGTTGGCCATCCTTGCCGATGTAAGGCACCGCCGCGCGCGTGGCTGGCACGCGGGTAACGCCCCACGAGGTGCTGGCCATCTTCAGTGGCTGCAGGATGCGTTCGTGCGCGATGGCTGGGTAAGGCTTGCGGTAATGCGCTTCCAGCAAGGCGGTCAGCACCAGGTAGTTGGCCTGGGTGTACTGCACGCGGCTGCCGGTGGCGAACTGCATCGGTGTCGCGCCGGCTACCTTCAGTGCAGCGCCAAGGACAGGGGCTACACCAGGGTAGCCCTTGCTGACCCAACGGTTGTCGACACGATCGTAGTACTCGCCGATACCCGAGCTGTGGTTGAGGAAATCGCGCACGTGGATTGCCTGCCATGCTGCAGGCAGGTCCGGCACATAGCGGCTGGCCGGTGCATCCAGATCCACCTTGCCCTGGTCGACCAATTGCATCACCAGCGTGCTGGTCAGCAGCTTGGCCATCGACTGGGCGGCGAAGATCGTATCGACAGTGGCAGGCGCATGGGCAGCGGGATCACGTTCACCGCTGGCGCCCTGGTACAGCACCTGGCCGTTGTGGGCGACCAGTACCGCCTGGCCGGCGATGCCGTAGCGCTCGCGGTTGGTCTGCAGCTGGGTGCTGAGCTGCTTGGAAAGATCGCCGGCAGTTTCAAGCGCCGAAACGGGTGGGATCGCAAACAGCGTGCAGAGCAATGCAACGGCCAGGGTGCGGTACATCGCGGTGATCCATCAGCGGTGATGGCGCATGTTGGTCACGTCGGAAGAGCGGGTCAAGGGCACCGATTCCCGCATCAGGGAGAGCCGGCCAGCGGCCGGCACTACCATACGTTTCCGGTAGTGCCGGCCGCTGGCCGGCACCCCTGCGATCAGCCGAGAATTCCCGGCAGATCCAGTCCCTTTTCCTTCGCGCAGTTGATCGCGATGTCATACCCCGCATCAGCATGGCGCATCACGCCGGTGGCCGGGTCGTTCCACAGCACGCGGCCAATCCGCTTGGCCGCGGCCTCGGTGCCGTCGCAGACGATCACCATGCCGGCGTGCTGCGAGAAGCCCATGCCGACGCCACCGCCGTGGTGCAGCGACACCCAGGTCGCGCCGCTGGCGGTGTTGAGCAGGGCGTTCAGCAGCGGCCAGTCGGATACCGCATCGGAGCCGTCGGCCATCGCTTCGGTTTCGCGGTTCGGCGAGGCGACGCTGCCACTGTCCAGGTGGTCGCGACCGATCACCACCGGCGCCTTCAGTTCGCCGTTGGCGACCATCTCGTTGAACGCCAGGCCAAGTCGATCACGATCACCCAGGCCGACCCAGCAGATGCGCGCCGGCAGGCCCTGGAACTTGATCTTCTCGGCGGCCATGTCCAGCCAGCGGTGCAGGTGCGGGTTGTCCGGAATCAGTTCCTTCACCTTGGCATCGGTCTTGGCGATGTCTTCCGGGTCGCCGCTCAGTGCGGCCCAGCGGAACGGGCCGATGCCGCGGCAGAACAACGGGCGGATGTAGGCCGGCACGAAACCCGGGAAATCGAAGGCATTGGCCACGCCTTCTTCCAGCGCCATCTGCCGCAGGTTGTTGCCGTAATCCACGGTGGGCACGCCCAGCGCATGGAAGCCGAGCATGGCGCGGATGTGGTTGGCCATCGATGCGCGCGCGGCCTTCTCCACTTCCTTGGGGGCGGAAACGCGCTTCTCGTCCCACTGCTCGACCGTCCAGCCCTGCGGCAGGTAGCCGTTCACCGGGTCGTGCGCGGAGGTCTGGTCGGTCAGCAGGTCCGGCTTCACGCCGCGCTTGAGCAGTTCGGCCAGCACGTCGGCAACGTTGCCGAGCAGGCCCACCGATTTCGGCGTGCCGGCCTTGCACGACTCGTCGATCAGGCGCAGCGCTTCGTCCAGGTTGTCGGTCCAGGTATCCAGGTATCCGGTGCGCAGGCGCATGTCGATGCTGCTCTTGCGGCACTCGACGGCCAGGCAGGAGGCACCGGCCATCACGGCAGCCAGCGGCTGTGCACCACCCATGCCGCCGAGGCCACCGGTGAACAGCCACTTCCCGGTCAGGTCGCCGCCGAAATGCTGGCGCCCCATTTCCACGAAGGTCTCGTAGGTGCCCTGCACGATGCCCTGCGCACCGATGTAGATCCAGCTGCCGGCGGTCATCTGGCCGTACATGGCCAGGCCCTTCTTATCCAGCTCGTTGAAGTGGTCCCAGTTGGCCCAGCGCGGCACCAGGTTGGAATTGGCGATCAGCACGCGCGGTGCATCGGCGTGGGTGCGGAACACGCCCACCGGCTTGCCGGACTGCACGAGCAGGGTCTGGTCATCGTCCAGGCGCTTGAGCGTTTCGACGATGGCGTCGAAGCTCTCCCAGTCGCGTGCGGCGCGACCGATGCCGCCATACACCACCAGTTCCTGCGGGCGCTCGGCCACGTCCGGGTGCAGGTTGTTCATCAGCATGCGCAGCGGTGCTTCGGTCAGCCAGCTCTTGGCGTTCAGCGTGGTGCCGGTCGGCGCGGCGATGGTGCGGGACGGGTCGTTGCGGGTCATGCGGCGCTCCGGTTCGTAGCGAATTCAAGGCAGGCGTTGAGCACCTGCGCCAGGGTGTGGCGCAGTGGTGCGGCGAGGTCGGGGTCGAGCGGGGTGGGCCAGCTGTGTTCGTCCACCTGGTCCGGCAGGGGTTCGTGCATGTAGCCGCGGCAGGCAAGTTCCATCTGCAGGCTGTGCACGCCGCCGGCGATGTTGCTGTAGTGGCGGGTGATCCAGCCGCCCTTGAAGCGGCCGTTGCGCACCTGGCTCATGCCGCTGATCTTCAGCAGGTTTTCCACCACGTCGCTCAGGGCGTTGTCGCAGGAGGTGTCCGGTGCGCCGGACGGACCGGCAGTCCCCAGGTTGAACTGCGGCAGTTCGCCCTCGAACAGGTGCGGGATATGCGAGCGGATCGAGTGCGCGTCGTACACCACCACGGTGCCGTGGCGTGCACGCAGGCGCGTGATCTGCGAAGCCAGCGCATCGTGGTAAGACAGGAAATACGTGTCGCGACGACGGGCGATTTCTGCTTCGTCCGGTTCGCGCCCGGCGTGGTACAGCGGCTGGTTGTCGAAGGTGGTCAGCGGACACAGGCCGGTGGTGTTCTGGCCCGGGTACAGCGACACGCCGCTGGGATCGCGGTTGAGGTCGATCACCGAACGCGAGATCGCCGAGCGCACCGTGGTCGCGCCCATGCCGCGCACGAAGTCGTACAGCTCGTGCACCCACCAGTCGGCATCGCGGCGGGCCAGCCACGGCGAGTGGTAGTCGCCGATCAGGTCGTGCGGCAGCTCGCTGCCGGTATGCGGGAAGCTGACGATGAGGGGGGCATCGCCCTCGTGCACCGTCAACCATTCAGGAAGGGTCGTCATGCCTGCGGTTCCACAGTCGGCAACAGATCGCCCAGGCCCTGCGCCAGCGCGCCACTGCGCACAAGATTCGTGGCGGTCACCATGTCGGGGTGGAAATAGCGGTCTTCTTCCAGCGTCGGCACCTGCGCACGCAGGGTGGCGCGCACCGTTTCCAGCGCGGCGCTGGAGCGCAGCGGCGCATGGAAATCACAGCCCTGCGCGGCGGCCAGCAGCTCGATGCCGATCACGTTGGCGGCGTTCTCGGCCATCTGCATCAGCCGGCGCGCGCCATGCGCGGCCATCGACACATGGTCTTCCTGGTTGGCCGAGGTCGGAATCGAATCAACGCTGGCCGGGTAGGCGCGCTGCTTGTTTTCCGAGACCAGCGCGGCGGCGGTCACCTGCGGAATCATGAAGCCGGAATTCAGGCCCGGGCGCGGGGTCAGGAACGCCGGCAGGCCGGACAGGGCCGGGTCCACCAGCATCGCCAGGCGGCGCTCGCTGATCGAACCGATCTCGCACACCGCCATCGCCAGCATGTCGGCGGCGAAGGCCACCGGCTCGGCGTGGAAGTTGCCACCGGACAGCGCTTCGCCGGTGTCGGTGAACACCAGCGGATTGTCGGACACGCCGTTGGCTTCAATTTCCAGCGTGGTCGCGGCCTGGCGCAGGATGTCCAGCGCCGCGCCCATCACCTGCGGCTGGCAGCGCAGGCAGTACGGGTCCTGCACGCGCACGTCGTTGTCGCGATGCGACTCGCGGATGTCCGAGCCCTGCATCAGCGCGCGCAGGGTGGCGGCGGTGGCGATCTGCCCGCGCTGGCCGCGGATCGCGTGTATGCGCGGGTCGAAGGGCGTGTCGGAACCCTTGGCAGCTTCCACTGACAGCGCGCCGGTGACCAGTGCGGCCTGGAACACGGTCTCGATCTCGAACAGGCCCGCCAGCGCATAGGCGGTGGAGAACTGGGTGCCGTTGAGCAGCGCCAGGCCTTCCTTCGCGCCCAGTTCGATCGGCTGCAGGCCGGCACGTGCCAGTGCATCGGCCGCCGGCAGGCGTTCGCCGCCGATGAAGGCTTCGCCTACGCCCAGCATCACGCTGGCCAGGTGCGAGAGCGGCGCCAGATCGCCCGAGGCACCCACCGAACCCTGTGCGGGCACCACCGGCAGCACGCCCTTGACCAGCATCGCTTCCAGCAGTAGCAGGGTTTCCTCGCGAATGCCCGAAGCCCCCTGCGCCAGGCTGACCAGCTTCAGCGCCATCATCAGGCGCACCACGCTGGCCGGCATCGGCTCGCCCACGCCAGCGGCATGCGAGAGCACGATGTTCCGCTGCAGGGTGGCTAGATCTTCGCGCTCGATGCGCACGCTGGCCAGCTTGCCGAAGCCGGTATTGATGCCATACACCGGCGCGCCCTTGGCGACGATGGCGGCCACCGCCGCCGCACTGGCGCGCACCACCGGCAGCGCGGCCGGGTCCAGTGCAAGCGGCGCACCGCGATAGACCTGCCGCCACTGGGCGAGAGTGACACGGCCGGGGCGAAGAACCAGGGTGTTGCTCATGTGTTGCTCCAGGAGGCAGGCAGGTCGGGCTGTCCGCGCACCACGCGCGCGTGCAGCGGGTTGAATCCAATGCGATAGACCAGGTCGGCGGGGCCATCGATGTCCCAGATCGCCAGGTCGCAGTCCAGGCCCACGGCGAGGCGGCCGATGCGATCGCTGCGTCCGAGCGCGCGCGCCGCTTCACGGGTGAAGCCGGCGATGCACTCATCGACGGTCAGGCGGAACAGGGTGGCGCCCATGTTCATCGCCAGCAGCGGGCTGGCCAGCGGCGAAGTGCCCGGATTGCTGTCGGTGGCCAGCGCCAGCGGCACGCCGGCCGCACGCAGCGCAGCGATCGGCGGCAGGGTGGTATCGCGGGTGAAATAGAAGGCACCGGGCAACAGCACGGCGACGGTGCCGGCGGCGGCCATCGCGGCGATGCCGGCATCGTCCAGATGTTCGATATGGTCGGCCGAGAGGGCACCGAAGCTGGCGGCCAGTTCGGCGCCATGCTGGTTGCTCAGCTGCTCGGCATGAATCTTCACCGCCAGCCCGTTGGCGCGCGCCGCTTCGAAGACCTGCCGCGCCTGCGCCGGCGAGAAGGCGATGTTCTCGCAGAATACGTCCACCGCTTCGGCCAGGCCTTCGGCGGCGATGGCCGGAATCATCACGTTGCACACCTCGTCGGTGTATTCCTGCGCCTCGCGGCCTGGCGGAATCGCGTGTGCGCCGAGGAATGTGGTCACCACGTTGACCCGGCACTCCTCGCCCAGCGCACGCGCTACCTGCAGCTGCTTGCGTTCGTCGGGCAGGGTCAGGCCGTAGCCGGACTTGATCTCGATCGTGGTCACGCCTTCGGCACGCATCGCCAGCAGGCGCGGCCGGCTTTCGCTGGCCAGCTGTTCCGGGGTGGCAGCACGGGTGGCGCGCACGGTGGAGACGATGCCGCCGCCGGCACGGGCGATCTCGGCATAGCTGACGCCCTGCAGGCGCTGCTCGAATTCGTTGGCGCGGTTGCCGGCGTAGACCAGGTGGGTGTGGCAGTCGATCAGGCCGGGCGAGATCCAGCGGCCTTCGCCATCGATGCGGGTGGTCGGCTGCAGGTGGGCGTCGCTGCCGGCCGGGCCAACATGGACGATGCGGCCGCCAGCGCAGGCCAGTACGCCATCGCGGATGACACCCAGCCCCTCGCCATCGAGGGTCATCAGGTGGACGTTGGACCAGAAGGTATCGACGTGCATGGCATCCACAACGCGGCTGTGCTTATATGTCTATACAATATAGGCGTCCATTTCGGGTTGTCCAGCCATGTCCGATTCGCGTTCCCCGCTCTGTTTCCATGCCGCCCACGCCCTTCTGGCCGACGGCTGGGCCCGCGATGTCCGCCTGCAGGTGCAGGACGGCCGCATCACGGCGATCCACATGGGGCAGGGCGCCCAGCACGGCGACACCCGCGTCGACATCCTGGTGCCGGGCCTGCCCAACCTGCACAGCCACGCCTTCCAGCGCGGCATGGCTGGGCTGACCGAGATCGGCGGCGGCGACGGTGACAGCTTCTGGAGCTGGCGTGAGCTGATGTACCGCTTCCTGGCCCATCTGCGCCCGGACGCGGTGCAGGCCATCGCCGCCCAGGCCTACATGGAAATGCTGGAAAGCGGCTTCACCCGCGTCGGCGAATTCCATTACCTGCACCACGACGCCGATGGTCGCGCCTATGCCAACCGCGCCGAGATGAGTGCACGGATTGCTGCCGCCGCCGAGCAGACCGGCATCGGCCTGACCCTGCTGCCGGTGTTCTATGCGCATGCCGATTTCGGCGGGGCGGCGCCGAATCCAGCGCAGCGGCGCCTGATCCACGACGTGAACGGTTTCGCGCAGTTGCTGGACGCCGCCAAGCCGGCACTGGCCGCGCTGCCGGATGCGGTGCTCGGCATCGCGCCGCACAGCCTGCGTGCAGTCACCGGCGAGGAATTGAGTGCGTTGCTGCCGCTGACCGACGGCCCGGTGCACATCCATATCGCCGAGCAGGTGCGTGAAGTCGAGGCCTGCCTGGCCTGGAGCGGCCAGCGTCCGGTGCAGTGGCTGTACGACCATGCACCGGTGGATGCGCGCTGGTGCCTGGTGCACGCCACCCACATCACCGACGATGAGCGCGTCGCCATCGTGGCCAGCCAGGCCGTGGCCGGCCTGTGCCCGATCACCGAAGCCAACCTGGGTGACGGCCTGTTCCCGATGCAGGCGTTCGCGCGCGAGGGCGGGCGCTTCGGTGTCGGCTCCGATTCCAATGTGCTGATTGATGCGGCCGAAGAACTGCGCCTGCTCGAATACGGCCAGCGCCTGACCCTGCGCGGTCGCAACGTGCTGGCCCCGGATGCCACCCGCAGTACCGGCCGCTTCCTGTTCGAAGGCGCACTGCACGGTGGTGCACAGGCGCTGGGCGTGCCCGCTGGCCTGCAGGTCGGCGCCAGTGCCGACCTGGTCGAACTGGATGCCGGGCACCCGGCGCTGCAGGCGCGACAGGATGACGCATGGCTTGACAGCTGGGTGTTCGCCGCACGTAATGGCGCGCTGCGATCGGTCTGGCGCCATGGCCGCCAATGCGTGGCCGAGGGCCGCCACCTGCAGCGCGAGGCGATCACCACCGCCTTTACCGCCGCCCTGCGTGGCGTGCTGGGCTGATCGCCTCCCGCCACCGAGACCCCATTACGTGAAGGTCAGCAAGTCCGCCACGCTCAACCAGCGTATCCGCAGCGATCTGGAAAGCCGCATCCTCAGTGGAGAGTGGGCGCCGGGCTTTCGGATTCCGTACGAACACGAGCTGATGGAGCAGTACGGCTGCTCGCGGATGACGGTGAACAAGGTGCTGACCGCGTTGGCCGAGAGCGGCATGATCGAGCGTCGCCGCCGTGCCGGTTCGTTCGTGGCGCGGCAACCCCCGCACCTGGAGCAGGTGGCGCTGGAGATCCCCGATATCGCGATGGAGGTTGGCTCGCGCGGCCACCAGTACGCCTATCGCCTGCTGCAGCGCGACCTGCGCCTTGCCGATGCCGGCAATGCCGGTGAAGTCGAGCTGGCCGGTCAGGAAAACCTGCTGGCGATGCGCTGCCTGCATCTGGCCGATGGTCGCCCGCTGGCGCTGGAGCACCGCCTGATCAGCCCGGTGGGGGTGCCGGAGGTACTGGAGGTCGACTTCAGCACTACCGCACCGGGCAGCTGGCTGCTGCAGAACGTGTCGTGGACCCGTGCCCAGCACCGCATCAGTGCCTGGGGGGCAGATACCGCCACCGCCAAGCTGCTGGAGGTGAAGCCGGGTACCGCCTGCCTGGTGATCGAACGCCTGACCTGGCGTGGCGAACAGCCGATCACCCGCGTGCGCCAGGTGTTCCTGGGGGATGCCTGGGACCTGGTGGCGCGCTTCGCGCCGGGCGCGCGATAGGGATTCCATCCACGCATGGCGTGGATCTACTGGGCCGGAACGACTGTCGCCTTGAACTCTGTCGGGGCGTGTGTGCGATGTGTATCGTCCCTGCATGAAGAGCAGGGACCTCATCCGGGATCTGGAAGCGGCAGGTTGGATCTGTCGTCGGATCCGCGGATCCCATCATGTATTCGTGCACCCGCAGCACCCTCACATCATCACCGTTCCTCACCCAAGGAAGGACCTGGGGAAGGGCTGGTGCAGGCGTTGCGGAAGCCCGCAGGACTGACGTAGGAGGGCCCATGCGATATCCAGTCCTGATCGAGGCAGGCGATGAGCGCACCGCGTGGGGTGTGGTCGTTCCAGATCTGCCGGGGTGCTTCTCGGCGGCCGATACGCTTGATGATGCGCTCAGCGCTGCCGAGGAAGCTGCACTCGCCTGGATTGATGCGGCCCTGGATGAGGGGCGTTCGATTCCGACACCTTCCGCGCCACAGAAGATCGCCGCCGAGGCATCCAAGGACATCCGTTGGATTCTTGCATACATCTGCATTGATCCGGCTCTGCTGGACGACACCATCGAGCGGGTCAATATCAGCCTGCCACGCCGGATCCTGGCGAGGCTGGATGCGCAGGCCAGAGCGGCGGGTGAATCGCGCTCCAGTTACATCGCCCATCTCGCGGCATTGGGCTGAGCAGTCGCCATGTGGAGCCGAGCCGATGCTCGGCTGCTGTTCGCGCGTGGCTCAACTCTGCAAAGGCATCCACGCGTGGCGTGGATCTACCAAGGGGGCGCGCATCGGGATTCAGTAGATCCACGCCATGCGTGGATGCTGGTCCCAATCAATACGTGGCGCACTGCCGCCAGCGCACCGGCTCATCCACACCGGGGCGGGCATTGAGCTGGATGCGCACGTTGCGCAGGGCGGGATAGTGCAGCACTTCCTCACAGACCTGCGGCCAGACCTTTTCCAGCTCGCCGGTGCGGTTGATCGCCAGTGTCTGCCGGGTCAGCCAGACACCGCTGGCGATGCCGGGCTTGCCGGCCAAGGCGCGGGACAGATCGGCCTGGAAGCGCTCCAGGGTGGCGGCATCCGGGTTGGGGTTGCTGCGCGCGTCGGCTGAGGGCGCGGCCGGTGCAGGCGCAGCGGCCGGCGGCGTGGTGGCGGGGGCCGGCGCCGGTTCGGGCGCCGCTTCAACCGCAGGTGCAACCGGCGCGGGGGTGTCCGCCACCTCGGCAACAGGCGCGGTGTCCTGCACATGCAAGCCTTGCAGGCTCAATCCCACCAGCAGGCCCAGCGTGACCGCGCCGAGCGCGGCAATGGCGATCCGGCGCAGGGCTTCATGGCGGGCGCTGGCACGCACACGGGTTTCGATTTCCGCCGGCAGGTAGGGCTGGAGCAGCGGCCATAGGCGCGGACCGTCCAGTACTTCTACCGCCTGCTTCTCGGCAGCGCTGCGCCCGTCGCGTTCCATCCGGCCTTCGGTCAGCAGCACGCCGCCCTTGGCGCCGGCCAGGCGCGCAGCAGCCCCCAGCTCGTTTACTGCGGCGGTGCCGATACGGTAGGCAAGGCCATGCTTGCAGGACACCAGCCACTGGTTGGGGCCATCGCTGAGCAGGAAGTCGCTGCTTGGCTCGCGGGACTCCTCCGCCGGGTCATTCAGTTCACGCAGGCCGCGCTGTTCGCGCAGCATGCGCTTGACCAGTACCGAGAACTCGCGCCAGTGCATGCCGGCCAGCGCTTGCAGGCCGAGTTGCATCTCCTTCTGCCGCCGCTTGATCCACCACAGATAGACAACAGCCAGGGAACAGGTAAGCAGGGCCGACAGCAGGGCCAGGATCCAAGGGAGCATGCAGGAGGTGCGCGGAAGGGGCGAATGCGGAAGACGACAGTGTAAAGGTCGTACTATCCGGCTGGGTCAGGACGTTCCTGACAGGAAGCGTGATGGAACGCTCAGATCGGCATACGGCGAGCACGAAAAACCCGCCAATCCTGAAGCCGTGAGGGGAGGGAACAAACGGCAGCCGAAGCGATTGGCGGGTTGCTCGCGATTGTCAATCAAATTTTATTGCATTGCAACAATGGCCGGTCAGGGCACGCTGCCTGGCGACTGATGGCTGCCCGGGGCGGGAGCATCGGCGCCCGAGGCCGCACGGTTTTCCAGCTTGGCCAGCCGCGCGTGCAGGGCGTCGATACGGGCTTCCAGCGCGGTCACCTCGTCCGCAGTTGGGACATGCAGGCGCTTGAGCACGCCCTGCACCTGGTCATCGAAGGCCTTTTCGACCTTGTTCCAGGTGCCAGAGGCCTTCTCGCGGGCCTCATCCAGCGAGGATTCCACGTTGTCGCGCCAGCCCGGACCCTGTTCGCCGTGGCGTTCACGGCGGCGGGCCTCCCAGGCTTCGCCTTCCTTCACCAGGCCGTCGAAGAAGCGGCTGCCTTCGGCCTGTGCACGGCCAAGAGCGCCCAGGCCGGCCAGCCAGACCTGCTGCGCCGAGTCACTCAGCTTGCGCGAGAAGCGCTCGGCCTGGTCACCGAACGAGGCGTCGTCGTTGCGGCGGTCATCGTTTTCGTACTGGTTCATCGCACTTCCCGTGGGAGTTGGGCCTGCCCCGAGAGTAGCGCGCACTGGCGTTGCACGGCCGTGACGGCCGCCGCCGGGGTTCAGCCCAGCTTTTCCTTCAGGACGCGCTGGATCTCGCCCTCGACCATGCCCTTCATCGCCGACAGCAGGAAGCCCAGCTTGGCGGTCACGCGCACGGCGCCCGGCTGCAGTTCGATCGCACCGTCCACGCCGCTGCCAGAGAAGTTCAGCACGTCGGCGGCCCAGGACGACTTCAGGCCGAAGCGCTCGGACAGCTTGGCGGCGACCTGTTCGATCGCGGCGCGTGCCTGTGCGTCGGGCAGGGCGTGGGCGTGGCGGACATCGATGGTGGACATGCAGGCTCCTGGCGCAGGGCGGGGATGATCAATGAGGGCGAGCATTGTGCGCATCGAGGGCCGTCGCGCCAAGCACTCATCGCAGGTTCTTCTTCGTTGGCGGCCAACCTGCTAGGCTGCGCCGCGTGCAGAACCTGCTTGTTCACTTCAGTCAACAACAACAGCCCGACCAGCCGCTGCGGCCCGGGGTGCAACGCATCGTGCGCCAGGCCAACGGCAGCGTGCGGCTCGGCGACGCCGGCCACGGCGCCCTGCTGCTGGCGCAGTTCTGCATGGACGATCGCGGCCTGTGGCTGCAGGTCGGCAACGGTATCCGTGGCATCCACGTGAATGGTCGGCCGGTGCGCCGCATGGCGCTGCTGCGTGCAGGCGATGCGGTCTATGTGGACGGCGTGGAGATGGTGCTGCAGGGCGAGGTCGAGAGCCTGCTGCAGGCACCCGCGCCGAAGAACGACGATGGCACCGATGAGCAGCAGCGCCTGCTGCGCGGTGTCGGCGGCCTGCATCATGGCCGCAGCTATACGCTGTCGCGGGCACGGTTGATCGGCCGCGGCAGCGACGCCGACATCGCCATCGACGATCCGGCCTTCGCCGAACAGCACGCCCGCGTGGAAGTGCACGGTGATCGTGTGCTGCTGCGCGACCTCGGCAGTGCCGACGGCACCCGGGTCAACGGCGTAGCCGTGCGCCACTGCTGGCTGCAGGCCGGCGACCAGGTGGTGTTCGATGGCCAGCATCGTTTTGTGCTGGAAGTGCCGCATGATCCACGTCGGCGGCCGTTGCCGGCCGAGGACGAGTCCGGCGAGGACGCGGAACAGGCGCCGGTGCTGCCGGTGACGCCGCGCAGGGTCCGGCGCTGGCCGTGGCTGCTGGCCAGCGCCTTGTTGCTGGCGGCAGTGCTCAGCCTGCTGCTCTGGTTCGGCGCGCGCTGACGGTCGCGCGGTGACGGTAGTGCCGGCCGCTGGCCGGCAACCGCCGCCCTGAATCCATGAGGTTGCCGGCCAGCGGCCGGCACTACCCGGTCGCGTCGCCAATGGATTCCAATGAAACCAAATTTCCCTTGCGCCACAAGGCCGCAAGGCTGGTGCACTGCGGCATACTAGGGGTCTTGCCCCACAGGTGTGACATGACGCGCGCGTTCAACTTCAGTGCCGGCCCTGCGACCTTGCCGGAATCGGTCCTGCGCCAGGCGCAGGCGGAAATGCTGGACTGGCACGGGTCCGGCGCTTCGATCGTGGAAATGAGCCATCGCGGCGCGGAATTCATGTCCGTGGCTGCCGAAGCCGAGGCCGACCTGCGTCGCCTGCTCGACATCCCCGACGACTATGCGGTGCTGTTCCTGTCCGGTGGCGCCACCACCCAGCAGGCGCTGATCCCGCTCAACTTCGCCAGCCCCGGCCAGCGTGCCGACTACGTGGTCAGTGGTCACTGGGGCAGGACCGCGGTCAAGCAGGCCGGGGTCTACGTCGACGTCAACATCGCCGCCAGCAGCGAGGCCCACGGCTACCGCGAGCTGCCGGCGCGTGCCGACTGGCAGCTGTCGCGCGATGCCGCCTACGTGCACATCACCGCCAACGAGACCATCCACGGCGTCGAATTCCGTGATGTGCCCGATACCGGCAACGTCCCGCTGATCGCCGACTTCAGCTCGTCCATCGCCAGCGAACCGCTGGATGTGCGCCGCTATGGCGTGATCTACGCCGGCGCGCAGAAGAACCTGGGCCCGGTCGGCATCGCGGTGATGATCATCCGCCGCGACCTGCTCGAGCGCAGTGGCCAGCCGCGCGCGGACATCTTCGATTACCGCTCGCACGTCGCCCGCGATTCGATGCTCAACACCCCGCCGACCTGGAACTGGTATCTGGCCGGCCTGGTGTTCAAGTGGATGCTGGCCGAGGGCGGCGTGACCGAGTTCGCCAAGCGCAACGCCGCCAAGGCCGCGCTGGTGTACGGCGTCATCGACGGCTCCGGCGGCTTCTACCGCAATGAAGTCGCACATGCGGCCCGTTCGCGCATGAACATTCCGTTCTTCCTGCCCGATGCCGAACTCGACGCCCGCTTCGTCGCCGAAGCCAAGGCCGCTGGCCTGCTGGCGCTGAAGGGTCACAAGGTGGTCGGCGGCATCCGGGCTTCGCTGTACAACGCCATGCCGCTGGCCGGGGCCGAGGCGCTGGTCGCCTTCATGGCCGATTTCCAGCAGCGTCACGGTTGAGCAATGAACGGCGCGCACCGTCGGGTGCGTGCCCCGCAACAGGGAATTCCGATGGCAAGCAGCAAATCCAGCAAGAAGGCGCCGAAGAAGGCCGAACCGGCCAAGGACAGCGCCTCCACCAAGGCCAAGGGCAAGAGCACGTCCAAGGCTGCGTCGAACCCGGCGCCCACCCTGGCGCCGCTGGCGCTGGCCGATGTGCGTTCGAAGATCGACCAGATCGACCGCGACATCCAGAGCCTGATCGCCGAGCGCGCCCGTTTCGCCCACCAGGTCGGCAAGGCCAAGGGCAAGCTGGCCGCTGCCGTCGACTACTACCGCCCCGAGCGCGAAGCGCAGGTGCTGCGCATGGTGGTCGATCGCAATGAAGGCCCGCTCAGCGATGAGCTGCTGGTGCACGTCTACCGCGAGATCATGTCGGCCTGCCTGGCGCAGCAGGAGCCGCTGAAGATCGGCTACCTCGGCCCGGAAGGCACCTTCAGCCAGCAGGCGGTGCTCAAGCATTTCGGCCGCTCCGCGCTGGGCCTGCCGATGGCCAGCATCGAGGAAGTGTTCCAGGAAGTGGAAGCGGGCAACGCCGATTTCGGTGTGGTGCCGGTGGAAAATTCGGGGCAGGGCACCATCCAGATCACCCTGGACATGTTCCTGACCTCCAACCTGAAGATCTGTGGCGAAGTGGAACTGCGCGTGCAGCAGTACCTGATGTCGCGCAGCGGCCGCATCGAGGACATCGAGCGCATCTACGCACACCCGCAGTCGTTCATGCAGACCTCGGCGTGGCTGCGCGCCAACCTGCCGAAGGCCGAGAAGATTCCGGTATCCAGCAACGCCGAAGGTGCGCGCCGTGCGCGCAACGCCGATGACGCAGCGGCCATCGGTGGCGAGAGCGCCGGCCACGTTTACGGCCTGAAGAAGGTGGTCACCAAGCCGATCCAGAACGATGCCGACAACACCACCCGCTTCCTGGTGGTGGGCCGCAACATCTTCCCGACCTCCGGCCACGACCGCACCTCGGTGCTGGTGTTCATCCATGACAAGCCCGGTGCGCTGTTCGACGTGCTCAGCCCGTTCGCCCGCCACGGCATCAGCATGAACCGCATCGAGTCGCGGCCGTCGCACCACGGCAAGTGGGAGTACGGCTTCTTCATCGACCTGGCCGGCCACATCGACGACGCGCCGATGCAGGCCGCACTGGCCGAACTGGAAGCGCACTCGGCGCAGATCAAGGTGCTGGGCTCCTATCCGGTGGCCGTGCCCTGAGTGCTGCTGCGGCGGCCATGGCCGCCGCTCCCTGATGCATCGCCGGCGCTGCCGGTGTTTACGGAATGATCGAACGATGAGCAACGCGCAACACTGGATCGCCCGCAAGGGCCAGCCGCTGCAGGGCAGCCTGACCATTCCCGGCGACAAATCGGTCTCGCACCGCTCGGTGATGTTCGCCGCGCTGGCCGATGGCACCTCGCATATCGAAGGCTTCCTGGAAGGCGAAGACACCCGCGCTACCGCGCGCATCTTCAGCCAGCTGGGCGTGCGCATCGAAACCCCCAGCCCGTCGCAGCGCATCGTGCACGGCGTCGGCATCGACGGCCTGAAGGCGCCGGATGCGCCGCTGGACTGCGGCAACGCCGGTACCGGCATGCGCCTGCTGGCCGGCCTGCTGGCGGGCCAGGCGTTCGACTGCACGCTGATCGGCGACGAGTCGCTGTCGGGCCGACCGATGCGCCGCGTCACCGGCCCGCTGTCGCAGATGGGCGCGAAGATCGACACCCAGGATGACGGCACGCCGCCGCTGCACGTGCATGGCGGCCAGACGCTGCATGGCATCGACTTCGCCTCGCCGGTGGCCAGCGCGCAGATCAAGTCGGCGGTGTTGCTGGCAGGCCTGTACGCACAGGGCGAAACCAGCGTTGTCGAGCCGCACCCGACCCGCGACTACACCGAACGCATGCTGTCCGCGTTCGGCGTGGACATCGAATTCTCGCCGGGCAAGGCGCGCCTGCGCGGCGGCCAACGCCTTCGTGCCACGGATATCGTGGTGCCGGCCGACTTCTCGTCTGCGGCGTTCTATCTGGTGGCTGCCAGCATCATTCCGGGCTCCGAGCTGCGCCTGAAACAGGTCGGCCTGAACCCGCGCCGCACCGGTCTGTTGCACGCGCTGCGCCTGATGGGTGCCGACATCACTGAAGAGAATCCGGCCGAGCAGGGCGGTGAACCGGTGGCGGACCTGGTGGCGCGCTATGCCCCGCTGAAGGGTGCACGCATTCCGGAAGAACTGGTGCCGGACATGATCGACGAGTTCCCGGCGCTGTTCGTGGCGGCAGCTGCTGCAGAAGGCCAGACCGTGGTGACCGGCGCCGCCGAGCTGCGGGTGAAGGAATCCGATCGTCTCGCAGCGATGGCCACCGGCCTGCGCGCGCTGGGCATGCAGGTGGACGAAACCGACGACGGTGCCACCCTGCATGGTGGCGTGCGCCTGGGCAGCGGCACCATCGAAAGCCACGGCGACCACCGCATCGCCATGGCGTTCGCCATTGCCGGCCAGATCAGTGACGGCGAAGTGCGCATCAACGACATCGCCAATGTCGCCACGTCCTTCCCGGACTTCGACGGTCTAGCCCGCAGCGCCGGATTCAACCTGATCTGATCGTCACTGCATCCGTCGGGTCATGCCCGGCGGATCGCATTGCCCGGTGGGTGCCGACCTTGGTTGCACGCTCACATCTCCCGGTAGGTGCCAACCTTGGTTGGCACGCTTTCCCGCATAAAAGGACGGAGGCCGAAGCCTCCGTCTAAACATCACGAACCCCTCGTCCGCGATCAACGCTGCTCGGTACGGAAATCCACCGGGACTCGCACTACGCTTGCTACTGCGCGGCCGTCATGCACCGCCGGCTGGAACTTCCAGTTCTGCACGGTATTGAGCACCGCACGATCCAGATCGCGACTGCGCTCGCCGCTGCGCGAGACGATCGCAGCGCTAGCGACATTGCCGCGGGTATCGACATTGAGGCTGGCGATCACGCTGCCCTGCACGCCGCTACGCAGCGCGGCGGCGGGGTAGGTGGGCATGCGGTTGCTGGCCAGCGGGCGGGCTTCACGATTGCGCACTACCGGCGCGGCCTTCCGCGAAGCAGTAGCCGGGGTTGCCTGGCGCGCGGCAGGGGCCGCTGCATCCGTCACCGCGGGCTGCTCAGGGGCCGGCAGCATGCGCTCACCGACCGGCGCCGGTGCCACGTCTTCCTGGTTCGAATGACGCAGCCAGAGCAGGGCGCCGGCAAACATCGCCACGATCAGCGCGATCCACATCCAGAGCGACGTGGGCTTGTGCTGCGCGCTTGAATCCTGCGGCAGCTGCGGCGAATGAAGGTCTTCATGGGTGGTGGCGGTCATCGCAAACTCCTTCCGTCAATGGACGACGTGGGCAGTGTTGCCCGAGCCACGGACGGGAAGTGTCAGCGTTGCGTCAACGCCACCGGCAGGGTTCAGTTTGCCTGCCGGGAAGTGTTCAGTTACTGCGTCTTGAAGTCGAACGGCACTTCAATGCTGCCGGGTACGGCCTGGCCGTTGCTCTGCGCCGGAGTGAAGCGCCAGCGGCGCACAGCGTCGGTGGCGGCACGGTCGAGCTCGCGTGAACCGCTGCGCTGGATCACCGTGGCGTTGTTCGGATAGCCGGTGGCGTCCACGTCCACGCGTACCACCACCGTACCGGTTTCACCGGCGCGCAGGGCGGCGGCGGGATAGGACGGTGGCGGCGACTGTCCGGCAATCGGCATCGGCTGGCTGTTGCCGGTGGCCGCCGGCGCAGGGCCCGGTGCAGCCGGGGCCGCTTCAGCCACGGGCGCGGGCGGCGGCGGGGCCGTTTCCACCAGCTTCGGCGCTTCTTCCTCCACCGGTGCCGGCTTGGCATCGGGCATGTCGCTGGAACCGGCGGCAGCGGCCAGTGGTTCCGGCAGGGGCTCGATCTGGGCGGTTTCCTGCGGGGTCTGGGCAGCCGGATCGGCGCGGAAGAACTCCTTGTCGCGGCCGGTCAGCCAGACCAGCACGAACAGCAGTACGCCCACGCCGAAGGCGATGCCGGCGATCTTCAGGGCGTTGCGCGGGATATGCACAGTGAACGACTTGGCGGACGACGAGCGGGGTGCAGACATGGACCGGACCAGTACGGAATGGCTCGATTCTGCCACGGCGGGAATGAACCGGGCGGCAGAAATCCGTATAACAAGCGATAATCCCATCCCTGATACCCACCACGACACCTGCCATGCTTGATCCAGCCCTGCTCCGCCACCAGCCCGCCGACCTCGCCGAACGCCTGCGCACCAGCCGCGGCTTCGAGCTCGACGTGTCTGCCCTGGAGTCCCTGGAGGCTGATCGCAAGCGCATCCAGGTGCGGACCCAGGAGCTGCAGAGCCTGCGCAACAGCCGTTCCAAGGCCATCGGCCAGGCCAAGGCCAAGGGCGAGGACGTCTCGGCCATCATGGCCGAGGTCGCAGCCTTCGCCGACGAGCTGAAGGCCTCGGAAGTGGCGCTGGACGAGCTGCGCGAGAAGATCGAAGCGATCTCGATGGGCATCCCGAACCTGCCGGCCGATGACGTGCCGGCCGGTGCCGACGAGAACGACAACGTCGAGCAGTCGCGCTGGGGAACCCCGCGCCAGTTCGATTTCAAGGTGCTCGACCACGTCGAACTGGGCGCCCGCAACGGCTGGCTGGACGGCGAGACCGCGGCCAAGCTGTCCGGCTCGCGCTTCACCGTGCTGCGCGGCCCGATCGCGCGCCTGCACCGTGCGCTGGCCCAGTTCATGGTCGACCTGCACACCGGCGAGCACGGCTATGAGGAAACCAACGTGCCGCTGCTGGTCAACGCCGATTCGTTGCGCGGCACCAGCCAGCTGCCGAAGTTCGAGGACGACCTGTTCAAGACGGCCGTGGGCGATTCCACGCGCTACCTGATCCCGACCTCGGAAGTACCGCTGACGAACATCGTGCGCGACGAGATCGTCGATGCCGAACGTCTGCCGTTGCGCATGACCGCCCACTCGATGTGCTTCCGTGCCGAGGCTGGCAGCGGTGGTCGCGACGTGCGCGGCATGATCCGCCAGCACCAGTTCGAGAAGGTCGAGCTGGTCTCGATCAGCCGCCCGGAAGACAGCGATGCCGAACACCAGCGCATGACCCGCTGCGCCGAAGTAGTGCTGGAAAAGCTGGGCCTGCCGTACCGCAAGGTGCTGCTGTGCACCGGCGACATGGGCTTCTCGGCGGTGAAGACCTACGACCTGGAAGTCTGGCTGCCGTCGCAGGAGACCTACCGCGAGATCTCCTCGTGCTCGAACTGTGGTGATTTCCAGGCCCGCCGCATGCAGGCCCGCTGGCGCAACCCGGCCACCGGCAAGCCGGAGCTGGCGCACACGCTGAACGGCTCGGGCGTGGCCGTCGGCCGCGCGATGATCGCGGTGATGGAGAACTACCAGAACGCCGACGGCAGCATCACCGTGCCGGAAGCCCTGCGCCCGTACATGGGCGGCCTGGAAACCATCGCCTGATTCCCTGATCGGGCGGGTGCCATGCTTGCATGGCACTGCTTCGGCTCGGGTGGGTGCCATGCTTGCATGGCACCGAATCCACGCATGGCGTGGATCTACTGACGCAAAAAAACGGCCCCGCAAAGCGGGGCCGCCAGGGTGGGCCGGGATGGGGGAGGGGATCCACGGCCCGCGTTCAGCGCCTCGACGAGGAGAGAGCGGCGCCGAACGCTGGAACGCTTATGCAGCGACAGCTTCGACCACTTCGTGCGACGGCAGAGCTGCCAGTGCACCGGCAATGGCGTCTTCACGGTGCTGCGGCGAGTAGGCGATGCCCTCGGCGCGCACGAACTCGACCTCGTTGATGCCCATGAAGGCGAACACCTGGCGCAGGAACGGCTCTTGGAAGTCGGCCGGCGAGTCGGTGTAGATGCCGCCGCGGCTGCTGGCGATGATCACCCGCTTGCCACCGGCCAGGCCCACCGGGCCGTTCTCGGTGTACTTGAAGGTGCGGCCGGCCACGGCCACGCGGTCGATCCAGGCCTTCAGCGTGGAAGGAATGCTGAAGTTGTACATCGGCGCGCCGATCACCACGATGTCGGCGTCCAGGAACTGCTGCATCACCTGTTCAGCATCGGTCGCCTCGGCGGCATCGGTCCTGGCCAGCGAGCTGCTGCGCAGATGCGGTACCGGATTGGCGTCAAGATCGCGATAATCGACCTGCAGGCCATCGATCTGGCCCGTGAAGCGGGCGACCACGGCGGCCGACAGCTGGCGCGAGACGGAATTGTCGCCAAGCACGCTGGCGTCGAGATGCAGAAGCTTCATGGCAGTCACCTATGTTCTGGAGGGAAGGGGCGGGGTGGCCCCGCCGACGGAGAGAACGATAGGTTGTTGCAAAGGCGGAATAAAGGTGATTGAATGCCACGTATTGTTCTAGATATGGAACTCGGGCATGCATGACCTGAATGATCTGTACTACTTCGCGATGGTGGTCGACCACGGCGGCTTCGCCGCTGCCGAGCGCGCCTTGGGTATCCCCAAGTCGCGACTGAGCCGCCGCATCAGCCAGCTGGAAACCGACCTGGGCGTGCGTCTGCTGCAGCGCTCCACGCGCCGTTTCGCGGTCACCGATGTCGGCACCAGCGTGCACCGCCATGCGCAGACGATGCTGGCCGAGGCCCAGGCCGCGCGCGAAGTTGTGGACCGGCTCAGCGCGGAGCCGCGCGGCGTGGTGCGCGCCAGCGTGCCGGTGTCGCTGGCGCAGATGCAGCTGCCCAAGCTGCTGCCCAAGTTCCTCGAGCAGTACCCGAAGGTGCGCCTGCAGCTGAACATCAGCAATCGTCGCGTGGACATCATCAACGAAGGCTACGACGTGGCCCTGCGCGTGCGTTCGCGCCTGGACGACGATGGCAGCCTGGTGATGCGCAGCTTTGGCCAGGTGCAGGAACTGCTGGTGGCCAGCCCGAAGTACCTGGACCGCGCCGGCCGGCCGAAGGATCCGGAAGAGCTGACCCAGCATGTCACCCTCAGCATCAGCGAAGACGAAGCCCGCCAGCGCTGGGAGCTGCACGGCCCGGAAGGCGAGGTTCGCCGGGTTGACCTGCAGCCGCGCGTAGCCGGTTTCGACTTCCCGTTGCTGCAGAGCATGGTGAAGGACGGTTTTGGCATCACCATGCTGCCGGAGACCGTGTGCGCCGATGCGGTGCGCAACGGCGAACTGGAAGTGGTGCTGCCGGACTGGTCGCTGCCGCAGGGCGTGTGCCACGCCGTGTTCGCCTCGCGCCGCGGCCTGTTGCCGGCAGTGCGCGTGTTCATCGACTTCCTGGCCGAGCACCTGCCGCCGCAGCTGGAGGCCTCGCGCCTGGATTGCGGTGGCGCCTGTGAAAAGGCCAAGGAGCGGATCAAGGCCAGTGCACTGGGTGCGCTGGCGGTGGACGCGGGCTGAGGTACCTACCCGCAACTGCACCGCCGATCTGTGAAACGGTAGCGCCGGGCCATGCCCGGCGTTGCTGCTTTCCGGCCCCGGTCAGTTCCGGCCGAACAGCCGGTCCCAGAAGCTGCGCCGCGGGGGTGCGGCCGGTGTGGGCTCGGCAATGACCGGCGCTTCCAGCACCGCCATCAGTTCCGCGCTGCGCGGCTTCTTCAGGAAGCGCGCGTAGTCCAGATAGCTGGTCACCTTGCTCATGTGCAGGCGCTCGGGCATGGCCGGCAAGGCGCCGCCCTGCAGCAGTACCCGCAACGCCTCTGGGCGGTCCAGACGGATCGCCTCGAACAGGGCGGTGCCACCGCATCCGGGCTCAATCTGGTTGGCGCGCTGTGGCGCATCCTTCAGCAGCTCTCGCAGCGCATCCGGGTCATCGTGGTTCACGGCCGCTACAAGCCGTGCCAGCGCTTCAGCCTCTTCGGGCGGAAGGCTGTCGCGATAGGCCTGGTCGGCGATCTCGCGATCGTCGCGCCCATCACCGCCTTGGATGCACAGGAAATCGGTGACCAGAGCGACCGGAATGCCGGACGTATCCAGCCCCCAGTAGCTCGGATAGACGCCGTCGCCCCAGCCGCTGGTGAATACGACCAGGCCGTGCGGTGAGTCCTCGCCCCAGGGGCGGTACTCGGCGCCTTCATCCAGGCCGTCATGGTCGATCAGCGCATCCGACCACGCGTTGTCTTCGTCGCCATCGGCCTGTTCGATCAGGGCCAGCAGCGCCCGCTGGGTGTCTGTATCCATGAAGCAGCCGATGCCAGCGTCGACCGGATAGCCGATGAAGCTGTCTTCATCCAGACCGGTCAGATCCTGCGTGGTCCAGCGCGCCATCTGCCAGTGCAGGGCAGACGCAGTGAGGGCTTCGCGGGGTTTGAACCAGACCACGGCCAACGCCGGGCGGCCGCTGTGCACGATGATTTCGACCGGATGCCGGCCCAGCGGGGCGGTGTAGTCGGCCAGCGCGGGCGCCTCGGCCTGGACCAGCGGATCGCAGACCACCAGATGCCCGCTGCTGACCGGCAGGTGCCCGGCGAAGGTGCGATGCAGGGCCATTGCGGCCAGCTGGGTGTCGTCCAGCAGGGTGGTGCGCAGGTTGGCCAGATCGAGGTGGGCCATGGGGGATCCGATTGCAGTGGAGGCCCCACCGTGCCGGATGCGAAGGGCGGGAGCAAGGGTGGTCTTGGGCAAATGGCCTTCACGTGCGAGAATACGCCGCTGCCCGGGCGACCGGGACCAGATTGGAGAGGTGGCCGAGCGGTTTAAGGCACCGGTCTTGAAAACCGGCGAAGGGTCAAACCTTCCGTGGGTTCGAATCCCACTCTCTCCGCCAAGTTCTGACGTAAGTTCTTGAAAGTAAAGGTCACAAACTGCGGCCTTTCATTTTGTTCCCTACTTTGTTCCCAAGCTAGTCACTGACTACAATTGGACAACGACGAAAGGGGAAGGGCATGGCAAAGCAGCCGACATTTGAGGTCGCGTACGGACCGTTGGTCGATGTGTGCAAGGCACATGGGATATCGCGGACAAGGGCGTTCCAGTATGCGAGTCAAGGGCTGCTTGAAACGTTCCCGATGGGGAATCGCACGTATGTCTACGTGAAGAGCGTACATACTCTTCCAGAAAGACTGGGAGCAGTCTGTCGCGAATCGTCAGACGACATGGAGTAGGCGTCAACGACGAAGTCCAAGGACACGCCGGGCATCCTGCAGTGAAATTAGCTGGCGCTTTGCAAGCCTCCCTAAGACCCGTTTGAACGTCTTGTTGGACCAGGGCCTAGGGTTTTTTCCGCGCGTAAAGTGACCTTGCGCATTCAGCCATTGCATGCACTGCGACATATCCGTGCAGCCGTTCTCCAGCGCTTCCATGACTAGGGCGAAAACTTTTAGTGCCTGCTCATCAGCCGCCCGCTGTCTTGCAAGATTCGCCGCAGCAGTATCTGAGTTACGGATACGCAGGAATTCTGGGTTGCCCCTCGGATTTGCCATAGCCCCTACTTGCGAAGTGTCCCGCCATTGGAAGATACCTGTGAGAGCACAAACGCACAATGCTCTTGAAGGTAAAAGTAGTGGACGACACAACGTATTCGAGAACTGAATTTCAAAGGCAGGCTGCAGACTGGCTCCTTAGCGCCGAGCACAACGCTATGGTGACGTTGACATTCAGTGGTGACATGGGAGTCAGCTATAAGCTGGCTGAAGAGGCATTTGGGCGTTTTGCGCACAAGTTCAAATGCCACTTATTTGGCAAAAATTCCAAGAAAAGAATACCCATGTGTCCGATAGTTGAGGGGTTTGGCGGGGAAATGATGTGGAATACATCGGCTGCCGGGACTCGACAAGGAACGCACATCCATTGCTTCATGCGCCTCCCCGGCTGTCCGATGGATTACATGGAAGTAGTCCGGACGCTGTGGAGGTCTTCAGGAAAACTGTGTGGAGACCCAAAAGTGAACTGTCCGAATAGGGACGATTGGTTCATCGAGCTGAATGATGCACGCGACAGGGGCGAGATGACCAACTACGTCCTGAAGAAGTGCGGCGAAAATCTCGATGGAGTGCTTGTTATGTTTATGCCCATTCGACCCGCGATTTAAGAGCTGGACTCACTTCGCGGGAGGCGAGCGCCTCAGGCATATCGCTATCTAATAGCTCAGGGGAGTCAGCTCTCCCCTGATTTATCTATTGTATGACAGGTGCGCCATCAGGCCTTCGGTTTCCTACTTGTCTTCTTTGCTTTCGAAGACTCCGATGGCTTAAAAAGGTCATCGGTCAATTTGGCGTTCTTTCGGACAAGATTTCTTGCCTTCTCTGAGTATCGATACAGGTCTTCGATGGCTGCAATCAATTCAGGAGGCAGGGAGGCACGCTCTTGCTGAGGAGGCGCCACGTTGTGCGAAACGGATGATTTCACTTGACTTCGATTATCATCAGTGTGTAGGCGCATCTGACATGAGACGCCAGGAAATATCTCAATGGAGAGTGCTGTTTGCACCTGGCGAGGGATGCCCTGGAGAGCTTGGGCACCACGAATCGCGCCGCTAACCCACTTGTGTTCAGCCCATGATATATCTGACAGCGGCGGGTCCGCCCACGAGAATGAAACTCTGACGTGCTTCTCAACGCCCTTTAGGGCCTTAGCCCACAGCGGGTCCCAGAAGGCGGGGCCTGCAAGGCCGGCAATGAGTCCGAACCATACATGAGCCATGGGGGCCAGTCTTCCCTGCCTCTTTATCAGAAAGGCGTGACCTGTTCCTTTCCCGACCAAGAAAGCTGCGACTGCTACTGTAGCAGCTGAGCGAAAGTATGAGTTCGGCATGGAAATAAATCTTTCAGTAGCTTCCATGGCCACCTTCTGAAAAGCCACGACGCGCTCTTCAATGGAATCACTATAAAGCGCATCAGGGAGGTAGCTGGTTGGTTTAATTAGGCGCTGCTGTTTCGGGTCGTCATAAGAAAATGCGGCAGTAAGGATAAAGTCAGACAGCTCTCTCAGGTCGGAAATATGTCCAAACTCCGCAGATGCGAGCGACCACACCGGTACCAGTGAATCGATATTGACGCTGCGCCTCAGAAACCTGGGGTCAGCTTCGATTGCCCTTAGGCGCTCGGTGCAAGCCCTGGTTACTTTGTAAGAATCATAGAACTTATGCGCGCGAGCGACAGCAATTGAGAAGCATGCTTGGACTCTGGACAGAGAAAGGTTGTCCAGTGTGACATCTTGTTCACTCTGGGCAAGCAGCTCACCAAGAACGACGCTTGACCAGCGGTCATCGCGGAATGAGCGACTAGTGCCCTCGTTCCCCGAAAGCATCTCCCAATCATCAGATGATAGGACCCGAGAGAACTGGCTCAATGGGAAGGTGTCCCCGGCATATACTCGAAGCCATGAGAGAGTCTCGGCAATGGTCCGTTCATCTAGAACAAAGGCCGTTGGTGCATGGTGCTCAAGGGGACTGGCTCCCTCCCAAGCGAAACCTGCACAGCCAACGTTGTCGGTGCCAGTTAATGGGGTGGGTGAAATCTGTTGTTCCCTGGATGCAAGGGACGCAGTGCCTAGAACTGTATCCGGAATCTCATCTCTGCTTAGTTGATACCAAGCAAGCTTGGAGTTATTCATTCAGTGCGCGCCCGGAAATAATTCATCGATAGTCATATGCTTAGGTTCTGCAAAAGCATGTTCCAGCTCAGGGTTTGTTGTCCCGGTGCTATACGCATTCAATGCCGTCTTGGCGCGTGTCACTGCTGTGTAGGACAACGTGGGGTTGTTCAGATGTCCATACTTCAATTCCTCGATGCCAAACATGTGGACTGCTCTAAACTCAATCCCTTTGGATGAGTGCATCGTCATAACATGAATCTGCAAGTCGTCGGCGAAGTCCGCTCCCTCGGCAAGGTGGCAGCAAGTGCTCGCTCCCAATTCCGTTTCCAGTAGCCGGTCGTAGACGTACTGCACCGTGCTCCGTTTTCCACAAAGAATGCCGATTCGTTCGCCGGCGAAGGCTGCCGCTTGGACGTTCAGTATCTCTAGCATCTTTTCAAACTGCTCGTCCCTGCTTGAGAGCGTGTGTAGCTTCGCGCTAGATTTTCCGAGCTTTTGCTCGTCGTAGTTCGACGTTGCCTCAAGCGACTCTTCAGGCGTAGCAGGCGGCAATAGCCGGTCTGCCACATGAGCAATGCGATGACCGATACGATAGTGGCCCTGTAGGGCGTACTTCTTTAGGCCGAGTGCTCCCGCAGCATCCAGCCCATCTCGATGATAGATGCCTTGATTCAGGTCTCCACAGATGCAGATGTTCTCGGCAATTTCAGACAGACAGGAAATTTCATCAATTGTGAGGTCCTGTGCCTCATCAATAAAGACAGAGCCAATTAGCTTCGTATTGGGTGCCCTTTTATTTGCCTCTCGAAGCATCTCTATTGCTTCGTTGCGCTTCTTCTCGTCAAAGTCGCCGCCATCAGCGATATCTTTATTGAGGTAGAGCTTCACATGGTGGCGTGCCCAGGAGTGGAAGGTTCTAACTTGGTCTGCCTCTAGGTACCCTGAGTCCACTAGGCCACTTCGCAGGAAGTGGCAAAGCGCATTGGTGTAGGTTACTACAAGAACATTCTTATCCCCTTGTCCGGCCACAAACTGTGCTCGCAGGAGCAGGAGGTTCGTCTTGCCTGAACCTGCTGGTCCTTCCAACTGATAGCGACCTTTAGCAGGAAGGTTGATGAACTCAATCTGCGTCGGGTCCAGCTCACTTTTGTTCTTCCACCATGTTGTGCTCAATGAGTCCCCCTACTATTGAATGCAAACATCAAATCCGTGCCATGAAGGCTATCGGGTTCGGCTCCAGCTTCAGAAAGGTCGATAGCTCCAGCGACTATATTTCCCAGCGCGTTGGCAACGTCGTTCATTGCAAGCTCTTCCGACTCCCCAATTGTCGCCGACGTAAGAGCAGAGACGCTCGTCTGCGGAAGAGGGCGGCCAGCCAGCCCTAGCGCGGCCTCGAGCATTATCGTTGCTGTCCTCGCGTGGATTCCATCATTCCAGATGGACGAAACTTTGCATACGACAGTGAGTCCATTTGCAAGAGAGAAGTCGTATACATAAACTACTGGGGAGGTGTGCTCCTCGGCGTACATGTTTAGCCGAATCTGCTGGTTGCACGCCGCGATTAGCTCCAGCCTTACTGAATCACATAGCCGCTTCATAAAGCCACGGCGCTCAAACTCCAGCCGTCCGCTCGAAGCTGCAAGCGATATTGCCCCCAGGGAGCCCCTCTGCTTGCTAACTCTCGCTTGCAACGTTGCGATTCCGTCAGCTGGAGCATCAAGATTAAAGTCGCTCCAGCTAGCAATTTGTAGCCGAATGTTCCCGTCTTTTGCTAGGCATCGCGCGGCGAGTGCTTTCTGCCGGACCAGGCGGGAAGGGTCGGGGTCTGGAAATGAGGGCGGCTTTTCCAGCACAGCCCGAGCTACGAGCCAACGATTCTGCTTATCAACTTCGTCCTGAAATAGAGGCCGTTTGTTAATGAGGTCATGCAGAACAGCACCTACCTGGTAGATGTTAAGCGCCTTCCATAGAGCAGGAGATGGCTCATCCAATCGGAACAAATATTCAGGGGAGCTGTACTGCGCGGTGGCGATGAAGGGACGAGCGTCGCCATGGTCTGTCCCCTGCCCGGAATCATCCTCATGAGCATCAATAGCTCTTGCGACTCCCAAGTCAAGAAGCTTGAGGTGCGTAAAATCTGGTGAGACATGAATGTTCTCGGGCTTGATGTCGCGATGAACAATCTGCAACCTCTCTAGATACGTAACTGCGCTCACTAACTCTTGTATCAAGATTGACACCGCCTCATCGGGGACGCGGGCAGCAACACTCTTCAGTTGTGGCCACTCAATAAACTCCATTTCAATGAAAGCCGTGCCCTCGCTTTCATCTACGGCATACACGGTGACTAGCTGGTCACAAGAGTGACCAATGAGACTTCGCTGCAGGGCAAGACGCCTTTGTTCTGCCGGAGCAGCTGGACCGGTGAGGAACCTAGGGTCGTAGACCTTTACGGCACGCTTGCCGAATGGAGTGGTTACTGCATACGTCGCTGCCGACCCTCCAGATGCAAGATAGCAAGGAGCGCTATAGCCAATCTTGGTAGCAAGATGAAGGCGGAGTCGGTGTTCCATATCTTGTCGCACTGCGGTGGGTAGCTCTGGCACGGACTGTTCCTTCAGTTCATTGCATGTGACTGCCGATGTATCAGTAGAGGCTAACAGTTCACTGAAGGCGTTGGAATCCCAGAATCTATACAACTTGAGACGGCTCGGTCTCTGTACAAAAAACCATTCCAGAATGGTATTCTCGTAACATCTAGAGGTTTTGAGGCGGCTCATGCAGGTCATCGGCTACGCGCGCGTGAGTTCAGCGGGGCAATCGCTGGACGTTCAACTAGATAAGCTGCACAGGGCAGGGTGTAGCCGGGTCTATCAGGAGAAGCGTTCTGGTCGTCAAGCTGAGAATCGGCCGGAGCTACAAGCGGCGTTGGAGTATCTCCGCGACGGGGACACGTTGGTCGTGTGTCGCTTGGACCGCATGGCCCGGTCAGTGCTGGACCTCGCCAAAATTGCCGAGCTACTCAAGCGGAAGGGTGTCAGTCTTCGGGTGCTCGACCAAGGTCTGGATACGACCACGTCAGAAGGCAAACTGATGTTCAACCTGCTAGGAGCCTTCGCAGAGTTTGAGGCGGATATCCGCGCCGAGCGCCAGCGAGATGGCATCGCGCTCGCTCAGCAGAAGGGCGTCCAGTTTGGCCGCAAGAGGGCGCTCACGAGTGAGCAGGGGGAGCGCATCCGTAGGCTTCGAGCCGAAGAAGGGTTCAGTATTGAGCAATTAGCTGACCACTTTTCCATCAGTAGAAGCAGCGTATACAGAGCCCTTGCTGCGACTGGATGAATCCCGTGCCGGCATTGGGGGCATTGGGGGATGAAGGCATGAGCAGCATGCAGCGTCGCTATTGGCAATGCGTGGACTCATTCGCCCGCGAAGTCTCTCGCCAGCATAGTGGATGCTGATGAGGGAGAGATGGCGTGCTCGCCGGAGAACCGCTGTGCGACCGCGTATCCTTCAGACCTAAACTGGCCCAGGCGGTCCTGCAGGCTTAGGGTTAGGTTGGTGTCCATCACCAGCCGAAGTGCGGTACCGGGTAGGTTACATGCAAAGTCTGTCTTTTGCCCGGGAGTGAGTAGAACCCCGGATTGACCGCTAGCAATGAAGAAGCTCCCTCCGTTCCGGCAAAGTCTACTGGTCATATAGAGGCCGTAGCCCGAGTTTTGCCAGTGGTCCCCCGGTCTTCTACGGACCCCGCGATACATCTTGCCCGATATACTTGGCATCAGTGACAGCTGCAAAGCCGTTCTGTCGGAGTCAACCTCAATGTAGGGATTTGCCGCGAGAGAGGCGCGCACTCCCATGCCTGTGTCCAGTACCGCAATCTCAACACGATGCCGTGTCGGCCAGTATTGCGCGCAATAGGCAAGCTTCTCTGACTGTGAGTGCTCTACCGCATTTCTGAGTATTTCTCGCAATGAGTAGGTTAGCGTATCAACTAGCTGGCCTTCATGCAGCCTAGTGAGAACGTGGGCCAGTCGTCCCGACTCGCGGTCAAGGAACTCACCAACGGGTTCGTAGCTCTGGGCGGCTTGCTGCCTAATCTCTTCCACATTCAAATAGGTCAGGGGTAGATAGTTGCCGCTGCCTTGAGCTTCGCCTGGCCGATTCCCGTGCTCTAGACCAAAGGCTTGGAAAAATCCCATGTGCGCTGCGTAAGTGGACTCTGCATGATTCTCCGCGCGGAAGCGAGTTTCGGGCCTGGAAGTCCGAAATCGCTTCAATTCAGAAGCAAGCAGGGCCATTGTGAATGGCTCGATTCTACCCATTCGGCCGAAATCAAACGTGATTTCCTCGCAAGCCTCCAGTGACCATAGGCGTGTGCAGAAATTTAGAGCCTCCCGAAGAGACAAGTTTTGAGGCACCCTGATAAGCAATGTGTCACCTAGTTCTATCGGGTTAGTGATGAATGGAACTGAAGGTAGGCATCAATCGCCACCGTTGGGCGGACCAGATGCTCTGGCTCTAAGGCTCGCTACTAACTTCTTTTGCTCAGCCAAAGGCAGCCTGCTGACTAAGAGGATGACGTCTGCTAGGGCATCACTATCTGCGAGGAGGTAGGCAAGTGGAACTCCTAGCTCTCTAGCTAGTCGAGCAGCTGTATCGAAATCCGGCTCCGACGTCCCCAGCTCATACCTTGTCACCCTGCTAGACACAACGTCCTCCGATAGCCCAATGCGGCGGCCCAACTCTCGCTGCGAAATGCCTAGTGATAGGCGCGCCTCCTTGAGGCGCTTGGTGAACATGCTGCGTGGCTTAGGGGGCGCCATATGCTGGGAGGGACCGTTCTGTAGCGCTCTACAGAATGGCTCTCCCGGCTCATTACGTATGCTACATTATCTGTAGCTTGGCGCTGATGACCCATTGTTTGTTGCGCGCGCATCTTGAGGCAAGAAAGCGGCTGCGAGCCTTGTGCGACAGGGGATTCCGTGGGATTTCCGGCCGCACAAGGTGCAAGTGAGTTAGTGCCTGACACCTACCGTGCGAGCCATAGAAAAAGGAGATGAGAGAACTACATGACGACTCCAAATCTGAACCCGGTCTCTGTCCCGCCTCCGTTGCCAGAGCATGTCCGGAAGAACCTGAAGAAGCACCGTAGCCACGTGCCGGGATTGACTTGCCTGGAATGCGGATACGCCGGTCTCATGGGCGTCAAGGCTAGCTACAAGCCCTGGTATGCGACCTGGTGGGGAAGCACTCTTCTCTCTAGCGTCGCGGCGTGCGTCGCGTTTGCAATGTTCGGAGGTATCGGAGTGCTGACTGCATTCGTTGTTGGCGCGTTGGTCAGTGGAGTGGCTATGTCCGGATGCCGCGACATCTATTCGTGCCCGAACTGCGAAGTAGACCTTCAGCGCCGCTAGTCGGACCTGTTTTTCCCTTAAGAAATCCGTCTGAGCCAAAGGAGAATCATGCGCTTCATCCGCCTTCTATGCGTAGTGCTAGTTACCCATGTCTTTGCTGGCTGTGACCAGCTCACGGCCATGACTGGCCCGAGTGAGATGGTTTCATTCGGGTTCGTCAGACCCGTGTCATGCGAACGGCGTGGACCAGTCAGCTTCAACTGCGTGATGCGCAATCACATGAGCGCTCCCAGGGAGGCCAACATGGAGTGTGCGGGCTTTGACGGTCAAAAGCGCATGGTGGGCAGGCCCAAGAACGTGCACGCAATGATGGGCGTTACCCTGATGCCGGGAGAGGAGCGCGTTGCCACCATCTTCTACGAGAAGGGGGTCGAAAGCCTTGTATGTGTTGACGTAAAGGACAGCATTCCGGCGTTCAATAGGGTGCAGGAGTTGATCGCCGACCCCAACGCGCGGGACATCACTTCCGTGCTTGCTCTGTAGATGGCTGGAGAGATTAGAAAGTCCACACAGCAACCAGGCTGAAGAGACAACAAGTTTGGCCTTCTTTGGGTTCGCGCAGACAGGGACTCCTTCCTGCCTCCGGCGTAGCGCTCTGAGAGACCCAAACCCCTCGTCTCTTCGGACATTACACTTTAAGGAAAGAGCACATGTTGAATCGGCTTGTCATCGCGGCATCCCTCGCATTCGTTCCGCTTTGCTCCCAGGCGCAAAGCTATCTCACCGTTACCGGCCAGTGGGAATACCACGACGCATCCCGAATTGAGACGGACGAAGGACTCAATGTCTGCTTCCAGCTGGACGCGGCTTCTTTAGCTCGGAATCCGCAGCTACAGGAGTTGGGCGGTGCTCTTTGCCTGTCAAACCCTTCGGAGGGCGCCAAGCTCCTTGGGGTCGTGCCGAACGCCCGGAGGCCGGGATGCAAGGATGTAGCAAAAGGGACAGCTACCGTTGTGCTCGCCAATGTAAGGTTGCTTCCCGAAGATGAAATGTATGACGAGCGCATTGAGGCCCGCCTCATGCAGGTACGGGTGAATCGTGTGACATCCCCGCTCGGCACTGACTGTGACCGCCCCATCACCTCGCAGGGATTCGTCTCTATCCACGAGGCCATCGCTGCACTAGGAACTCATCCAAGCTATGCGGGTGTGTCGGCATCAGATTTCGCGCGTATAGATGCCAGCAATGGCTACGCTGAGCTTGATGCGAGCACGCAGATGTGGTTGCCGCGAGGGGCCTCAAGCATGCTGGTGACGTACTACGAAGGCAACTCCGGTTTGCATGAGCTGGGCGTCTATCGGTATGAAGGGGGCCGGTGGCACAATGCGAGTAGTGATGTGCTGCCTGGATACACCGAGAGCGCCAAGCAGTTCAAAGGGACCAATTTCTACTTGGATAGCAGCAACGGAAGGCCGGTACTGAGAAGCCTTCCGGGGAGGGTGGTATGGACTTACGCAAATGGTCGCTTTGCGCGGCAGCGGTAGCTTGGCCAGGGCTGCGCTGGTCTTGGCCTAGCCGCTACGGCTTGGCGTGGCAGTAGTCCGCCCAGTCTTGCATGAGTGGAACTCGCTTTTTGAACATATCAGAACGGAAGTAGGCTGCCTCGGTCTTGGATTTGATGACGTGTCCAAGCGATAGCTCTGCCGCTTCTCTACTGTGATGGGTGACCTCGGCAGCCCAATCTCTGAAGGAGCTTCGGAAGCCGTGGCATGTCTGTCCCGCTCTTAGCGACTTCAGGAGCTTCAAGGGGGCCGCAGTTGTGATGGACTTACCTGGCTTCCCAGGAAACAGGAAAGCGCCCCCCGATGTCGAAAGGCTGGTCAGCAATGCAATGGCTTGGACGGATAGGGGGATAGCGTGTTCCGTTCCGGTCTTTGTGCGTGACCCTGGAATTTTCCAGGTTCTATTGGTCAAGTTGAACTCCTCCCATCGAGCGGCCGAAGCTTCGCCTGGACGAGTCGCTGTAAGAATTTGGAGGCGCAGGCAGGCTGCGGACAGGTCAGTCTTGGACGCCAGCTCGCGCATCAGGGCTGGCACTTCTGTGTAGCCTAATGCAGGTCTGTGCGCGACCTTTTTTACCCTCGCGGGGGAGGGGAGGAGGCTGCGAAGATTGCCGCGCCACGCAGCAGGGTTGTCACCCTCGCGATAATTGTTGGCCTTCGCCCAATCAAGGACTCGTTCCATTCGTGCCCTGACTCTGGTCGCGGTCTCGGTCTTATCGAGCCAGATTTTTTTCAGTACCTCGTATACATGGTCCACATTGACTTCTGAAACGGGTATGTCCTCAATCGAGGCGCAGTGTGTTTTGAGGGTCGAGGTCCATTGCGCTTTGTGCTTTGCGTTCCGCCATTCGTGCTCATGTGTCGCAATGCAGTGCAGTGCGCACTCTCCAAAGGTTATTTGTCTTGCTAGGCCGCGCCGCGCCGCTTTCAGTGCGTCTCTTTTTGCGCGCAAGGGGTCTATGCCTGTCGCGAGTTTGGCTCGGAGCTGCTGGGCGCGATGCCTCGCTTGCGCAAGGCTTACATCTCTGACCGAGCCTAGTCCCAAGTCCTTCAGCTTCCCCGTGAGCCGGTCTCGGTAGCGGAAAACCCAAGTCTTACGACCACTGTCCTTCTTGACGTACAGATACAGGTTGCCGCCGTCACTATGCCTGCCGGGGCCTGCGTTTTTGACTGCCACCGCTGTGAGCATTGCTTGGTTTCGTTCCCATCTTTGTTCCCTACATAGTAGCCTGGCTGGGCGGGAACGGTCTAGACTCTATTTGTATTTCATGGCCTGCAAGTGTCTGATTTATAAGTTTTCAAGTGAGTTGTGTGGACTGGCTGGAAAAAATTTGTATTCTGGTTTGGATGACACTCTCTCCGCCAAGAGGTTCAGAAGAGCCCCTGGAAACAGGGGCTCTTTTGTTTTTCCGGACAGTGCGAGAAGGATCTCGTGGGCGAATGCCGTCAGTTGAGGGCTCGTGTCATCAGTCTGACTCCGGTTGTGCCGGATATTGCTGCACGAACTGGTGGGTCGATCTCGTTCGGCTATGCCCAGATTCGCTGCCAATTGTCTCAGTTGACGCTTATGGGCAATGTCATTGATGCGGGCATCGTGTAGCTTCCTCAAGAAGCTTGTTGCCCCGCCTGCCGACTGGAAGCATCGGCTGATGGTTAGCAATGGATAGCAGCACAGTTGGATCGGAGCGACGGGCAGCGCTGCATCGATATGGTCCTATGTACATGTCGAAGCCTCCGTACCCGCTGCGAAATGCTGTTGCTAGGCAAGTTCGATCGGCAATTTCAAGGAAGAGGTAAGGTCATGAGGAAGATCCGACGGGGAAGTCCGGGTACATTTCTTTCTGAAGCAGGTATCAGCTGGCTTGCCGCTCGGCTGATGATTACGCTTCTCTTTGTGGCGGGCTGTGCGATGTCCCCTGCAGCGCGTGCATACACGTCTATGCAGCAGGCAATGGCTACATGCCAGGCAACACTGCCTGCATACGCTGGGCACAACTATTGCGCACCTGGATATGGGGTCGGTTGGATCGGAAACCCGCCTGGACCTCACGCTTTCATGCGTCCTGTGGGGCAGTCACGATTGCATGTGGCAGCTTGGGGGTTTGGGTGTCCTTCCGAGGAGAAGTGGAGCAGGCGCGCAGGGCGATGCGTTCAGAAAGACGGCCCACCCGAGTATCCGCTTCCCGGTCTCGAGGATCCTGAAACTGGCGAGTACGGCTCACCGAAATGCGACAGCAATTGTCTCATTGCGGGAGGCAACGGAAGCAATCCCATTGACAGCGCCACCGGCAACAAGCGGCAGCATGAAGTCGACTTTGTTGGTGCGGGCGTCTTCCCGCTGAGCCTGGAGAGGACATACAACAGCGGTCGGGCGCTTGAAGGTGATCCTCTGCCGATGGGGGCGGGTTGGACGCATTCGTACTCAGCACGCCTTTATCCGGTGACGGATGGCAACTATGTGATGTATCGGATCATTGCGCGGCGCTCAAATGGAGCGCGGCAGAGCTTCACTCGCGTTGGCGATGAGTGGCTGAGCGATGCAGATGTTGCAGGTAGGATCAGTGTTTTCATGAGTGGAGGGGCACTCAGCTCGTTCACCTATTCGCGCGGCGACGGCACCGTAGAAACCTATGATCGTGATGGTCTGCTCACATCGATCACCGATCTTGGCGGTCATCGACAGGTACTGTCCAATGCTTATGCGGATGGCATCAAGAGGCTGGAGAAGGTAACCGACCCCGAAGGGCGAAGTCTGGTCTTCACGTACAAGGATCGAATGGTCGCATCGGTTACGTTGCCAACCGGGCGTGCTATCCGATATGGCTACGCCGATGGGGATCTGGTCAGCGTTTCCTATCCGGAAGCGCCAGCCGGTGAGTCCGTCCGTCGCTACCACTACAACGAATTGGATCAGACGACTGGTGTTTCCCAGCCCCACACGTTGACGGGCATCACCGATGAAAGTGGTCAGCGCTACGCGAGCTGGGGTTACGATGGCTATCGGCGTGGTGTTTTGAGTGTCCACGGTGACTACGCGACGGGTACCATCGATAGAACCTTGCTAGCGTTCAATGACGATGGCACGACGACTGTCACCGACAGCTTGGGGAAGGTGCGCCACTATGGCTTCGATGTGAAGCATCGTGTCGCCCGGCTCGCGTCCCTCGATGAGCTGTGTCTGGGGTGTAGCAACACCGCCAGGGCCAAGACCTATGATGGGAATGGCATGGTGCAGTCATCGGTGGACTTTGCCGGTAACGAGACAACATTCAGTCACAACGCGCGCCTGCTCGAAGTCCAGCGTGTCGAAGCTGCCAACGATGCAACGGGTCTGCGGCGAACCGTGCAGACCGACTGGCATTCCAGTTTAAGGGTGCCGGTCGAGCGCCGCATTCTTGATGCGGCGAACGTATTGGTATCCAAGTCCACCTGGACCTATAACGCACGCGGGCAAGCGCTGGCTGCCACGCAGGTCGATCCGGCGACGGGCGAGACGCGAACCACGACAAGCACCTACTGCGAAGCGGACGATGTGGCTGCAGCGCGGTGCCCATTGCTTGGTCTGCTTACTCAGGTCGACGGACCCCGATTGGATGTCACTGACACGACCTCCTATGTCTACTATCCCAGCAGCGATGCGGGCTGCGCTGCGGGCTCCGGCTCATGCCTCTACAGGAAAGGCGACCTGTGGAAAGTCGTTAACGCAGCGGGTCACATCTCCGAGGTGCTTGCCTATGACGGGGCTGGAAGACCGACGTCTGTCAAAGACCCCAATGGCATCGTTACCGAGATTGCGTACCATCCACGTGGCTGGCCAGCCATTGTCAGATTTGATTCCGCATCCGGCGCCGGTGCGCGCGCGATCAGTCTCGACTACTGGCCCACAGGCCTAGTCAGGCAGGTGACACAGCCAGATGGATCATCTATTTCCTACTCCTACGACGTAGCTCACCGATTGACGGCGATTTCCGATAGCCAAGGAAACTCAATCACCTTCATCCTGGACAATGCGGGGAATCGCGTCGCGGAAGAGACGCGGGATGTAAATGGCGAACTGAAGCGAGCGCTCAGCCGGATCTACAACCAGTTCGGGCAATTGGCGACAGAGGCGGATGCCGGCGCCAATCCCACTGATTTCTCCTACGATGCCAACGGTAACATCGCTTCCACGACCGATGCTCTGGGCCGCAAGAACCGACAGCAATACGATCCATTGAATCGCCTTGTGCTGTCCCTTCAGGATGTCGGCGGTTTGAATGTGGAAGTCCGTACGCACTACAACGCCATGGATCAGGTGACCCGGGTAACTGATCCCAAGGGGCTGTCTACAACCTATTCCTACAACGGCTACGGCGACCTGACTGGGCAAGTCAGTCCAGACAGCGGTGCCAGTCTGTACACGGTTGACTCCGGTGGTAACCGTCGGACGTTCACCGATGCCCGTGGTGTTACTGCTTCGTATCGGTACGATGCTCTGGATCGGGTGATTGGAATTGCCTACCCGGATACCAGTCTTGACGTGAGCTACAGCTATGACCTGGCGCCAGAGTCGTGCCCTGCCGACGAGCGGTTTGCAAAGGGGAGGCTCGGCGAGGTGCAGCATGCTGGCGGCAGCACGCTGTATTGCTACGGTCGGCTTGGCCAGATCACCCGGAAGGTGCAGACGATCAATGGTCTGACACGGACAGTGCGATACTCCTACAGTCCATCCGGAAACCTTGCGACATTGGTGTACCCGGACGGGAGCATTGTCGACTACGTCCGGGATGGCTTTGATCGTGTGAATCAAATTGGCCTGACCCGGCTTGGTCAGGCCCGGCAGGTCGTGGTGAAGGACGTAGCCTACGCCGCCTTCGGTCCGGCGATCGGCTGGACGTATGGCAATGGTCGGCGGCTGGATCGTTCTCTGGATCTCGACTATCGCGCACAGGCTGTGAATGATCCGACTCCCGGGGGGCTCTCCCAGAGCTACAGCTACGATCCCGTTGGCTCCATCGTGGCGCTGAAGAATGGCAGTGGCTCGCAGGTGATGGCCCGCTATGCCTATGATGCCTTGGGGCGCCTCACGCAGACTCAGGATGGGCTCACCGCAACGCCCATCGAAACCTATGCATACGATTCCACTGGTAACCGCACGTCGCTGAAGACCGCGGGTGGCGCCTCGCTCTACACCTATCCCGCGACGAGTCATCACCTGACGGCTGTGGATGGTGTGGGGCGCGATCATGATGCCTCCGGCAACACCGTTCGCGTGGAAGGCAAGGAATACGTGTACAACGACGCCAATCGCATGGCAGCGGTGAAGCAGGACGGGAATTTGCTTGAGGGCTACGCATACAATCACCTAGGGGAGCGCATTCTTCGCGTTCCGTTCGGCGGTGATAAGCAGATCACCCTCTATGACGAAGCCGGGCAATGGCTGGGCGACCACTTTGAATCAGGTCGGTCGCAGCAGGCGATCTGGCTTGAAGACTATCCAGTGGCATTGATCAGCTCTGCAGACGCTGGTTCTCCGGAGTTGGTCTACATCCAGCCCGATCACCTCGGAACGCCGCGCGTCGTGGTCGATCCTGTCCGCAACACTGCCATATGGGAATGGAGCAGCAAGAGCGAAGTATTCGGCAATCAGATGCCGAATACGGATCCAGATGGAGATGGCGTGGCATTCGACCTTTCACTTCGTTTCCCGGGGCAGCAGGCGACGGAAGCGACCGGGTTGTTCTACAACTATCAACGCGAGTATGACCCAGTAGTGGGGCGCTACTCCCAAAGCGATCCGATTGGGCTCGCTGGGGGTATTTCAACATTCAGTTATGTAAGTGCTCGGCCTGTCCAGCGCGTTGACCCAAAGGGTCTTCGCGAGCTGCAGCGCTTGGCTGGACAGCTGGCCGATACAGGGCGGAGCTCGGAGATGGATACCGCAGGCGTTGTGGCATCGAGTGCAACGGCAGCGCAGTTCATGGATCTCGGTGCGTGGCTCGATCCGACAAGCGGCAACGCGTCGCTGTTGGGGGCGCTGATGAATTCGGCGTGGTTGACCGATAAGGAACGAAGGGATCTCGAGTACCGGAAGTACAAAGAGTTGAATCAGCAGGGATATAAGCGGGATGAGGATCCATGCAGAAATCTTAGGAATAGAATCGAGTACATGAAGAAGCTTGCCTTGGCGCGGCATTCATGGGACATGCGATGGATGACGCCAAAGTACCCTGGAGGGCGCCATGCTGCGGTGAATGCCAGAGATTGGGCGGAGCTGAAGATCCTTGAAGAGAGACTTCGGAGGGAGTGCCCCGATGAGTGCAACTGATCCGGAACTGAAGAGGCTGCTTGCGAGGTTCGATGATTACCACACCTTCGAAGGCTGCGAGCTGACGTGCCCTGAAAGCCATGGGATCGATGACGATACACCGCTGCATGTAGCGGCGTTCAACAATGACGTGGAGCTGCTGAAGGGGCTGATGCCGTTCGTGACGAATATTGACGTGCTCGGAGATATTGGGCTGACGCCGATGGCGAATGCGGTGATTAATGAAGGTTTCGAGGCCGTTGTCTATCTTCTTTCCTGTGGTGCGGACCCCATGATCTTGGATGAGGTGGGCGATTCTGTGCTGGAAATAATGAAGAGGAGGCCCGTCTTCAATGAGCTGGTCGAGCAGATCGAGAGCGGGTCGCCGGGGAAGGTTCGAGGTCGATGAGGTGTGGGTAATGGAGCGCGCTCTTGACTCTGCAGTTCTCGGCGGCCTGAGAGGATCGCGGCGTCAGGATGGCGCGTGATTGCTCGTAGGTGCCATCGTGTTTCGTCGGCGACACTTCCACTGGCGCGCTAGGCTGGATCAGCTCGTTCATATCGACTGCTGATGCATTGAGCCCAACCTGCGCCTCGAACTCTCACTTGTTCTTGTGCCTCGCGCAAGCAGGTCACCGACCGCGCTGACTCGGGGACAGGTATCGTCTTTCCCCACATTCTGTTTCAGCGCATCTCAATGGGTTCCTCGCAGTATGAGCAGGTGTGCATGCTCGGCGCGATCGCGCTCCCAGGTGATGCCGGACCGGCTTGAAAGCGCTGTGGCACGCGCGAATGCAGTCATTGACATTTCGGGTGTCCGCGCGGAAGCGTATGAGCGGGGCAGTGGCTTGAGGTCACCGCCGCTCGTGGAGCTTCGCTGTGTGTTCACCATTATCTGCAGTACGGAGGTTGCATGATCCCGTAAGAAGACGTCGTGAGGACGTGCGGGGTCTTTGCGATGCCTCGCAACTCCGCCTCCATTCAGACGAAAGCTTCGGCCCAGGAGGGGCTTTTTCTTTTCCGGAGGTGCCATGGCTCAGGGCCGGCACCCTGAGTCAGGCGCATGTGGATGGAGCAGGGTGTATTCACCCAGGCCGCCCACCCCTCGGCTTGTTATGGCACAACGGGTAACTCGAGCACGACCGGAAGGCCCCATGCGGCCCATTGCGGTCCACGAACACGCCGACCTTGCACACCGGACAGCGCTCTTCGTGGATGGCTGCGCCTGAAATCGCGGTCACTTCCACTGCTCCGTCCTTCACCAGCTCGTCCAGGAACGGCGAACGCTTCCCCTGTAGGGTGAACATGGCCACCGAGCGTCGCGCACGCGTCAGCGCGACATAGAACAACCGCCGCTCTTCGCTCAGCGGGTAGGTATCACCCTCCGGCATTGCCAGGGAAAGCACCGGGTCATCCGAGCGCAGGCTCGGGAAGCTGCGGTTGATCATGCCCGGCAGAATCACGTAGTCCGCCTCGCATCCCTTCGACCGATGGACCGTGAGGAACTCCACGTCCATCGTGCTGCCGAAGGCAGTCTTCCAATCCGGTGGTACCGCGCTGCGATCGGCGCGATACCGCCCCAGGATGAATACAGTCACGCGCCCATTGCGGCCCTGCGGCACCGCGCCTGACAACAGCTGCTGATGCAGCCTGGCGAGGTACTGGCGAACGCCATCCTGCAGCTCCTCGCGACGATTCATCTGGAACGCTTGCAGCACTGGCCCCATTGCCGGTGAGGCAGAACGAACCGCCTTGGCAATCTGCGCTGGATTCCGGCTGATGAAGCGGCTGGACGCATCGCAGAGCGCCTGCGGGCAGCGGAATGTCTGCTCCAGTTTCAGCACCTGGCCATGCCCCATCCATTCGCGGAATCCGGTCATCACCGAAACGTCGGCGCCGGCGAAGCGATTGATCGACTGCCAGTCATCGCCTACTGCAAACAGGTAGCGTCCTGGTTTACTTACCAATGCTCGGCAGAGCCGGGCGCGGGCGCGCGAGGCATCCTGGAATTCGTCGGCCATCACCAGTTCGTAGGGCGATTCATAGCGGCCCTGTTCGAGCAGGTCGGCCGCCATGTTGAGCATGTCTTCGAAATCGATGCCGTGCTCGTCAGCCAGTGCGTTGTCCCAGGCCTGGAAAACAGGGCTGGCGATTTCCAGGAAGCGCCGATGCCGTTCCTTGAACTGGTCTTCGGGCATCTGTCGCAGGCGCTCCGCCATATCGTCCAGCGTCAGGCAGTTGCTCTTGGCATGGGCAATGAAGGTGCGCATCAGCCCGATCAGATCCGCGTCCGGCATGGGCTTTGCGCCCTGCTCGGGCAGCTCGCGGTCGGGGTTGGGGTCGAGTTCGACACCGGACTCGCCAAGCCTCTCCGCAAGATCCTGCAGGGCATGTCCACTGCGCAGACCAAACGAAGTGGTTTCGACAAGGGCGGTGCCGCGTGCCGCATGCTGCTGGCGCTTCCAGTGCATGCCATCGGCGTAATGGGCGAAGTGCGGCGGCGGTTGGCCATCGGCATCCAGCGCAAAGTGCTCGTGATACAGGCCGGCGTCCGGGTAATAGAAGTCGGGGCGATACTGGCGATGGGTGTCGGTTGCCGTATCGAATTCGTAGCGTCGCTCGTAGTCGTACGTCACGCCGTTGTAGAACAGCCAGTCGGCGATCACGCATTCTTCCAGGCTCTTCACCCGCTCACCCTGCAGGGTGCGGATGTAGGGCGTGCCATCGCGGTCGTAGCCATCGGCCTCCATTTCCGCGCCGAATGCCGGCAGGTCGCGCCCGAACACCAGGCGGAACATGTCCCATTGGGTGCGGAAGTGGATCGAGCGATCCTTCAGGTCGTCCACCAGTTCGGCCAGCTTGTTGAAGCCCAGCGTGGCGTCAATGGCCCATTCGGGGATGTCGGGCTTGCGGCCGGTGGCGCTGGCGATGATGGCCAGGCCCAGGGCGTGGAAGGTCCGGGCCTCAACCACGGTGTTGCCCATGCCGAGTCGATCGAAGGTTCGCTGCGCACGCTCCTCCAGTTCCTTGGCCGCATCCTTGTTGAAGGCGAGCATCACGATGCGTTCGGGCTCGACAAAGCCGCGGTCAATGGCATAAGCGGCCTTGGCGACCATCGTGGAGGTCTTGCCGGAGCCGGCCGCGGCCACGACCTGCACCCGATTGTCGAAGCAGATGACGGCGCGGGCCTGTTCCTCGGTCAGCGGCTTGCTCTCGACACGGCCCAGGAAGCCCCTGGCCAACACCAGCTCGCGCAGGGTCATGGCCTCATTGGCTTCGGCCCAGGCAGCGGGCCAATCCAGGTTCCAGTCGCGCAGGGCGTCCAGCGCTGCGCGATGGCTGTCCGCATGCAGATCTTCATGCACGTCTTCATCGCGGAACAGCTGCTCCAGCTCAGGCGGCTGCAGGGGCAGGTCTGAGCGCTTCGCCAGCAGCGCCTGCTGCTGCTCATGGGTGATCCAGCGGCGGCCGGCACCGCCACGATCGATGAGGGCATCCGCGTCGCTCAACCAGGACTGGATCTGCTCCAGAATCGTGTCGAACAGGGCCTTGCGTCCACGCGTGGTTCGCGCAAAGAGCAGGTGCTGCAGGGCCCCCGCAAGCCGGGACGCTGGTCCGTTGGGGAGCCCGTCCACGCACAGCCCGGCAGCATCGCCGGTCTGCAGTTCGACCCGTGACCAGAAGACCCCTCGATGGACCTGCACCTGCTGATCATCATCCACGCGCAGCCGGTACTGCTGGCCGGAGACACTGAGTTCAACGTACTCGCCATCAAGCCGCAGCGACCAATGGGGCGAACGGGTCAAGCGTCGGCCCCAGCCCGAAGGGCGCCATTCCATAGACATCCAGATACTGCCCCGCAAGCCTCAGTGGGGCGTACAGCGCCCCCAGGCCCACATGATAAGGGCCCTTGAAGATGCGTGCGGCCTTGCCCGCGGGCACGCCATCACTCGTAGGCGCGCTCCTGCTTCGTCGGCGGTACTTCCACCACATCACCGCGTCGGATCAGCTCGTCCAGATCCACCGCCGAAGCGGCCAGGGCATCCTGCGCATTGAAATCCCACTTGTCCTTGTACTCGCGTGCCAGCAGGTCGCAGACCGCTTTGGCACGTGGATAGGCATCGTCCTTGCCCTCGTTCTGCTTCAGCGCATCGCGATAGATCTGGCACAGCATGAGCTGGTGCGCATCCTCGGCGCGCTCGCGCTCCCAGGTGATGTCGGGCAGGCCCGAAAGCGCAGCGGCAAGTGCGAACGCGGTCATTGGCATGTCGGGTGTCCAGGCAGCGATGGGAACCCGAGCGTATGCGAGCGGCAGTGGCTTGGGGACACCACCGCCCGCGTCGTTTTACTGCATGTTCACCATTCGCCGCAGCATGGAAGCTGCATCAGATGCAGTTGATCCAGACGATCTGCTCACGCATTCACATCCACGACAATCCGCCCACGCACCTTGCCCGGAATGATCTGCTCATAGACATCCAGCACCTCGGCGAGGCCGATCTGCTGCACGGTGCTTTCCAGCTTCTGCGGGTCCAGGTCAGTCGCAAGCCGATCCCAGGCGCGCTGGCGAACCTCCTGCGGCGCATTCACCGAATCCACGCCGGCAAGCGTCACGTTGCGGAGAATGAAGGGCAGCACCGAGCCATGCAGCTCATCACTCTGCGCCAGCCCGCAGGCGGCCACGGTGCCTCGGTATTTCGTCTCGGCAATGGCGTTGACGAGGGTAGGGCCACCGGCCACATCCACCACCCCGGCCCAGCGCTCGGCACTCACCGGCCGCTCGCGCGGTTCTGAAAGCTGCGCGCGGTCGATGATCTCGGCGGCACCCAGGCTGTGCAGATACTCGGCGTGTTCCGGGCGCCCGGTGGCGGCCACCACGCGATAGCCCAGCTTTGAGAGGATCGCCACCGCGATCGAACCGACGCCACCGTTGGCGCCGGTCACCAGCACATCGCCCTTTTCGGGCGTCAGCCCCGCATGTTCGAGGGCCAGTACGCACAGCATGGCGGTATAGCCTGCGGTACCGATGGCCATGGCGTCGCGGGTGCTGAAGTTGCCGGGAATCCGGTTGAGCCATTCGCCCCGCACGCGCGCGCGCTGGGCCAGCCCGCCGTGATGTCCCATGCTCAGGTCCCAGCCATTGAGCACAACGCGGTCGCCTGGCTGGAAGTCGGCTCTGCTGGATTCCAGCACCACACCTGCCAGATCGATGCCGGGAATGAGCGGGAACGTCCGGATGACCGGACTCTTGCCGGTCAGGGCGAGCGCATCCTTGTAGTTCAGCGTGGAGTACTCGACGTCCACCAGAACGTCGCCGTCCATCAGATCGGCTTCATCAAAATCGACCAGCTCGGTCGAAACCTGGTTGTTCGTCTTGCGGGTGAGCAGTGCTTTGAACGTCATGCTGGGCCTCACATTCAAGGAATGGGGCCATGCTAGGCTCGCACCGTTATCGCAACAAGAACGATGAATTTCCGTAGGTACTATGGTTTTCCGGAGTATGCATGCGTAGCAGGCGTTGGGATGGCAAGAGCGGTTGCGCGGTGGAAGTCACGCTGTCGGTGATGGGCGGCGTGTGGAAGCCGATCATTCTGTTTCACCTGATGACAGGCAAGCGACGTTTCATGGAGCTGACCCGGCGTGTGCCCAACGCCACCCAGTCCATGCTGACCAGCCAGCTGCGGGAACTGGAGGCTGACGGGGTGGTGATCCGCCACGTGTACCCGGAAGTGCCGCCGAAGGTGGAGTACGAGCTTTCCGAATTCGGTCGCACGTTGGTGCCGGTGCTGCTTGCCATGCGCGAGTGGGGTGAAACCTATCGCGGCCATAAAGGCACGGACAGCAACGGCTGAGACCTGGAGTGGAGTGCCGAAGCAGTATCCGCAGTACTGCAGGCAGCGTATGTGGCGCGCAGCCTGGTTTCATGAAGGGCTGCGATGCGGTTCCTGTTCCGTGGACGCCCGGTTGCCTATAGTGGCGCTGGAACCCTGCAATGGAATGCCCATGCACGTGATGTCCCCCAGCCGGTGTCTGACGCTTGCACTTGCCGTTGCAGTGAGTGCCGGCGCCTGTGCGCGGCCACCGTCCAACGAACACGAAAGGAATTCCGCCATGTCCGGCGCAACCCAGACCGGCCGCACGATCAACGGCCACACCTATACCGATGCGCCCGTGGACGTGAAGCTCGGGCCGAATACCTTCCGCATTCCAGCCAACTACCTGGACAGCCAGATCGCACCGTGGCCGGGCGAGGGCGTGACGCTGGTCATCGAGTGGCCGGACATGAAGCCGACGGCGCCGGGTGCGCGGGCGAATCCGCGTACGAATGATTTCCGGAAGGAGATTCCCATTCGGATCAACTACGTCGATCGCGTTCCCGTCGAAACACTGCTTTCAAGGCTGTCGTCAAATGAAGCCATCACGGAGGAGGGCTCTGTGGAAAGGGAGGACCCCAGGGACCGTCTCGATCAACGAGTTGCAAAGCCGCAGACCTTGGGCCTGACGCCCTATGCAATCGATGAAGCGAAGATGGTGGTGTACGCGAAGAAGTATGAGGCGCGGTACGGGAAGCCGCCTGTGCGCAATCCCGCCTACGAGAGAGACTGGTACATCGCACGCCAGGGCGATGGTCGGATCAGCTCGTTCATCAAATGTGACGGCGAGGAATTCCGACGCGACGGCGTGCGGCTGGAGGGGCGCGAGGTGATCAGTGAGCCCGGGGAAGTGGCAGCGGGCTGCGTTCATTACTTCGTGGACATCGACAACAAGCTGTCCGTCAGCCTGGACTACAAAAGAGCGTTTCTGAAGGACTGGAAGCGCATGGAAGAGGCCGTCAGGGACGTCATCGCGCGCACCCGGTCCAAGTGATCGGTGATTCAAGGAAGTGAAGGGGTAGGGTATGAGTGGATTGACCGAGCGAGATCTGAGCGTCCTTGGCAGCTATGCCAGAGACGGTAACCGCGAGCTTTACTGGAACTACCTGTCGCAACTGCCGGGAGCCGATGGATACGGGACACTGGCACTGGGTGTTGTACGCAATGACAGCCTGCCGGGACGCGTCGCGAACACCTATGCACAGGACTACGCGAAGAGCCAGCAGGAAGAGGGATCCCGATTTCCAAATGCACAGTTGACCGAACGGCAATGGGAGTCCTTTGGGCAGACGCTGCTAGAAAGAGATCTTGAGTTGCGGCAGCAGTGGATGAACGAGCGCCGCCCAGACCTGGCACTGAATCTTCCCGGCAAGGATGTGATGCTGGCTCACGACCGTGCATTTGAACGGCATGAACTCGATCCCAACTGCTGGACGCCGCGCGTGTTGCTGCAGGCGGCTGAGCAGAAGAGCGGCCCCGCGAAGCTGGAACAGATCTGGACCAACATGCTCGACAATGACTACGCCGGAGGCCCGCGTGTAGGCAACACCAGCGTCGATGCCATCAGCCAGATGGGATGGACGAAAGGCGGCCAGTACCTCACCCGGTTGAGCGTGCTGGAAGCCACCCAGGCCCTGGAAGGGCGCTCGGCGGTCGATCCGAACGTCATCGGTGGCAACAGCTACTACGCGATGTACTTCGAGGCGGACAGGAAATGGGCCAGCATCAGTGCGGGCGGCGGTCACATGTCGCTGCGCGAGATCACCGATCCCTCACGTATCGCCGAACTCAACGACGCGCGCGAGGTTCGTCTGGAGCGCCTGGAGAAGCGAACCCAGTTCCACCCGGACGACCCATATCGGACCATTACCCGCAGCCCGCTTACCGCAGCCGTGGACGACGTGGCGGATCCCTCACAGGCGCCGACCCGTCTGGCCGACATTGGTCCTGGCCACCGTGAGTACACATTGCTGCAGCAGGTGCGCGAAGGCGTGGCCGCGATCGATGCCAGCGCGGGACGTACCCACGATGAGAACAGCGAGCGTCTTGTGGCGAGCGTGATGGCCTTGGCCCGCCGCAACCAGCTTGAACGCGCCGATCACGTGCTGCTGAGCGCCCAGACGGCCGACGCTCCCGCAGGGCGGAACGTGTTCGTGGTGCAGGGCGAGATGACCGACCCCGCCCACCTGCGCGCTTCAATGCCCACGGATATAGCAGTACAGACGCCGGTTGCGCAGTCGTTGCAGCAGATGAAAGCGGTCGACCTGGATCGCCAGCAGACTGCCGCGCAACGCCAGCAGGAAATTGATGTGCAGGCGCGCGAGAACCATGCGATGCGGATGGGATGAAATCACACCGCCAGTCGCGTATGGAACCTTTTCAGTAGTAAGGCGCAGCGCCTGCCAGCCAATGCCAGCCCCCGAAATGGGGGCCGGCACGCATCACGGCAGTGCGTGGCTTACGGGATGGTGCAGCCGCTGTTCCGCAGGCAACGAGCAAACGCCGGGTAACAGACTTTCTCGCCATTACCCGCCGCCAGGCACGCGTCATACGCGGTATAGCAAGGGGTACAGCGGGACTGCGCGGAGGCACTGCCGATTCCCAGGGTCAGTGCAGCAGCCGCAATAGCAACAGACAGCTTGAATCCAATCTTCATGCTTCACTCCGTTGATAGCCCTCCTTGGGCAACGGCAACGCTACAGGCGGAGGAGATCGTGCACAAGTGACTGGAAGTGCCGACGGTTTCGGACACGCGTGGACCAGTGCCAGGCAACGATCTGCTTGCCGGCAGTGGATCAGCGCTACACGTGCTTCCGGTCAGAAGCTGTAGGCCGCCTGCACATACACCCGCCGTGGATCGCCGGGGAAATGCCCGTTGCGTTCAATGAAGCCACTGGCCGCGTACACCTTGTCGAACAGGTTCTTGACGTTGGCCTGGAACTGCCACTGCCTCCACGTGGTCTTCCAGCTCACGTCGAACACGGTGTAGGCCTTGACCGTCTGCCCATCCAGGCTGACGCGTTCGCCGACGTGATCGGCGCCAAAACCGATGGCGGAGTTGATCGCCGGCAGGTCATAACGCGTCCACAACCCCAGCTTGTTGCGCGGCGCATTGGCGAATCGGTCGCCTGAGGCGTTGGTGATGCCATTCGGTCCGGCGTCCTTCACCCGCGCATCGTTGTAGGCGTACGTCAGATTCAGCACCCAGCGCTCGCTGAGGTCGGCCAGCAGGTCAAGCTCCATGCCGGTGCTGCGTACCAGGCCCAGCGCGGCCAACTGGTTCACGCCACCGATCACCTCGCCGGTGGCCTGCACGATGTTGCTGCGGTCGATCCGGTAGACCGCCATGTTCAAGGCCACACGGTCGGCCAGCAGCGACTTCATGCCTACTTCCCACTGCTTGCTGCGCTCGGCATCGAACGGTCCGCCAGCGGCCGGGTTCTGGTTGGCGGCACTCTGCGGCACGAAACCACTGGCGACGTTGGCGTAGACGTTCAGGCCCTCACGCACGGTGAACGTGCTGCCCAGCCGCCAGCTGAGATCGTTGCCATCCACACTGTTGCCAGTGATGCGATCCTCATCCTTGAAGCCATCCCAGCGCACCCCGGCCAGCACATGCCAGCGCGGGCCCAGTGCCAGTTCGTCCTGCAGGTAGCCGCCATGGCGCTTGCTGCGGGTGGATGTGCTGCGCCAGGGCAGGGCCGCCAGGTTGTAGTCGTGCCAGGTACTGGCGCCGTACACGGGATTGAACAGGTCGATGCCGCGCACCGGCCCCGCACCACGTGCAAGGTCAGCGCTGTTGGCGGTCTGTGCAGTGAAATCCGCATCCAGCTGGTACACGTCCGCACCGAACAGCACCTTGTGCTCAACCGCGCCGGTGGTCACCCGCCAGACGGCATTGCCGTTGGCAGTGAATGCTTCGTTGTCGCGGATCTGGTTGCGCAGCTGGCGGGTCATCCACTCGGCCACGCCATCGCGGTCGCGATCGATCAGGCCCATCGGCTCGTGGTACATCTGGTGTTCGCTGTTGCTGAACCAGCGGGCGGCGAAGTCCAGGTCCAGAGAATCGAGCGGCGCGAAGCGGTACTGCGCCAGCGCCACCTTGGCGCGCATGTCGAGGAAATCACTGGCCTCGTTGTGGTTCCAGCGGCGGTCGGTCAGGAACGTGCCTGCATCGTTGACCGGCACGCCACGCAGGCGGTTGCCGCCAAGGTTCTGGGTGATGTCGGTGAACTGCAGCACCAGCTCGCCGGTCTGGCCGACGTCGAAGGCCAGCGAGGCGTCGCCGATCACGCTCTCGCTGTCGGTGTTCCAGCGCACGCCCTGTTCACTGTCGGCATAGAGCCCGGCGCGATAGCGTACGCTGCCGGCGGCATTCAACGGCCCGGTACCCTCGATCGATCCGGCACGGAAGTCCTTGTCGCCGAGCTGGACCTCGATGCGGCGTTCGTCGCTGGCTTTCGGCTTGCGGGTCACGTAGTTGATGACACCGCCCGCATCACCCCCGCCATACAGTGCGCCTGCCGGCCCCTTCAGCACTTCCACGCGCTCGATGTTGAACAGCTGCGGCACCGAAAATCCTGCGTACGGGTCGCCGCGCAGGCCGTCATACAGCACGTTCTCCTGGCGGAAGCCGCGCAGGGTCACCCCGGCATAGCTGAAATAGCTGATGCCGCTGATGCTGCGATAGAGGTCGGTCACCTGGCGCGCGGCCTGGTCGTCGATCAGTTCACGCGGGATGACCTGGATCGACTGTGGGACCAGCTCCAGGGGGGTATCGGTGCGGGTGCCGACCGCAGCATCGTCTACCCGATACAGTGTCTGTGCGCGTCCGCGGACTTCGACCTTGTCCAGATCCTTGGGTGCGGCAGCGGAGGACTCAGCTGCATGCGCAAGGGTCGCCACGTGCAGGGTCAGCGCCAGGCACAGGGTGCGTTGCAGGGGCATGGGCAGGGGCATTGGGGAGGGTCACGTGTCTGCAAATGAGAAAGATTAGCATTTGCGATACTTCGACGCCTATTCCCCGGATGCGCTATGGACGCGCGCCGGGGTCCGTATACGGGGTGCCCGCCAAGGCCACCAGTACCCCGGCGGCACCGCGCACGATCAGCTGCCGCATGGCCTCACGCGGGTCCTCGCCCTGCAGCTGGCTTGCCAGTCCTTTCTCATAGGCCGCCACCATCGACGCCAGCAGCATGGCCGCGCCCAGTCGCGCTTCGGCGTCATGTTCGGGCCGGCCGACAGCGTGGGCCATCAATCGCGCCAGATCGTCAGTCAACTGCGCCTGCAGCCGTCGCGCGTGCGCGACCAGTACCGGGCTCTCCGCCACGGTGCCCCAGAACGCGACAGCGCCGGCATTGATGCGCAGCAGCGGATGGCCAGCCTCCAGCAGCTCACGAACGAGCGACTGGAAGGCCGCGAGCGGGGTCAGGCCGCTGCGCGCCATCATGCCCTCGCGCAGCAGCGTGCGCGCCTCCTCATCCCGGTCGAACACCAGGTCTTCCTTGCTGGCGAAGTAGTTGAAGACCGTCTTGCGTGAGACGCCCGCGGCTTCGGCGATCTCGGACATGGAGACGGCCTCGAAGCCGCGCCGGATGATCAGCTCGGTGGCGACGTCCGAAATCGTTTGTCGGGTCACGGCCTTGCGTTGTTCGCGGCGGCCAGGAGGCGGGGTCATGGGCGGTTCACTTGTGGAAACGTACACCGAGTGTAACATTTGACCCGCCAGAGCGCCGACCTGGCGCTCACAAGGAATCTCGATGCTGTACGACGTCGTCATTGCCGGTGCTGGCCCGGTTGGCCTGTTCCTGTCCTGCGAACTGGCCCTGGCCGGGTGTTCGGTGCTGGTGCTGGAGCAGGCCGGGTCCGCCGGTTCGCCGTTGAAGCGCCTGCCATTCGGGCTGCGCGGCCTCAACGCCCCCACGCTGGAGGCACTGGATCGGCGCGGCCTGTTGGACGCGGTCGCCGCGACGCAGGTGCTCAAGCCCGACAAGGGTGCGCCGCCGCCCGGCACCGCCCATTGGCTGGCGCAGCCGCGTGCGCTGGGTGGGCACTTCGCGGGTATTCCATTTGCACTGGACGATGTGGACCAGGCGCGCTGGAGCTGGCGCCTGCCGACACCGGTGGGCACCCAGATGGCGGTGGAGTTGCAGGCCCTGGAAGCGGTGTTTGCCGAACGTGCGGCTGCGCTGGGCGTGCGCATCGAACGCGGGCGTGCGGTACAGGCGGTGGATGCGCACGAGGCGCAGGTTGCCGTGCACACCGGCTCCGGCAGGGTCCACGGCCGCTGGCTGGTCGGTTGTGATGGGGCCCGCAGCACGGTACGCAAACAATCGGGCTTCCTCTTCGCTGGAACCGGGCCAGAGTTCACCGGTTACACGCTGCTGGTCGAACTGGCAGATGGGTGTGTACTCACACCAGGCCGACAGTTCACCGATCACGGGATGTGCAATTTCAACCCGCCAGGCATGCTGGCGCTGGCCGATTTCGATGGTGGCGCCGGCCATCGCACGCCACTGGACCGGCTCACCGCGCAAGCGTTGCTGCGGCGGGTGTCTGGCCGCGAGGCAACGATCACTGCATTGCACCTGGCCACGACATGGACCGATGCTGCGCGCCAGGCGACGGCCTATCGCAGCGGACGTGTGCTGTTGGCAGGTGATGCCGCGCACATGCATTCGCCGTTGGGCGGCCAGGGACTGAACCTCGGCATCGGCGATGCGATGAACCTCGGTTGGAAGCTGGCCGCCGTGGCGCGGGGCAAGGCCGATGAGGCGCTGCTGGACAGCTATCAGGCTGAGCGCCATCCGGTGGGTGCCAAGGTGCTGGACTGGTCGCGCGCGCAGGTTGCGCTGATGCGACCCGGGCCCGGTTCGCGCGCACTGGCAGCGATCATGGCCGACCTGGCCGGCACCCGCGATGGGGCCACGTATCTGGCCGAGCGGATCTGGGGTGTTTCGCAGCAGCTGGATCTTGACGGAGACCACCCGCTGGTCGGCAGGAACGCGCCGGATTTCCGGTTGGTCGATGGCCGCCGCCTGGGCGAACTGCTGAGAGCGGGGCAGGGGGCGCTGCTTGTTTTCGACCCGGCGTCTTCGCCGCCGCAGCATGGCCAACGCTGGCAGCCTTCCATCGCCTGCGCCGCAGATACTGGGGATGCGACATCGGGCCTGGGGGCGGTGCTGGTGCGCCCGGATGGCATCGTTGCCTGGGTCTGTGGCACACGGGGGGATATGTCCGGCCTTGATTCAGCGCTTGCTTCTTGGACCGGTCCGATCCGGTGATCTGCCCGCTAATGCGCAGTCACCATCGTCTGCGAGCGACAGCTGGCCTCGGTCATCACCAAGGCCAGCTGCTTCAGTGAGTAGGGCTTGCGCAGCAGCGTGAAACCGTGGCCTGGATCGCGGGCCAGCAGTTCGCTGTAGCCACTGGTGAGAATGATCGGAAGATCGGGCAGGCGGCTGCGGATGGTGCGGGCCAGATCCAGCCCATTGGTCCCGGGCATGACCACGTCGCTGAACACCACGTGGAAACGCGCAGCGTCGCGCTCGAGCTCCGCCAGTGCTTCGTCGGCATTGCGCGCGAGTACGACGTTGTACTCAAGCTCGCGCAGCGCACCGACTGCAAATTCGGCCACATCCACATTGTCTTCCACCACCAGCACGCACAATCCGTGACCATGCAGCAATCCCGGTTGCGCGGTCGGCAGCTCGATGGAGGCGTTAGCCTGCGCCAGCGGCAGATACAGCGTGAAGCGCGTACCGACACCGGCCTGGCTCTGTACGTCCACTTCGCCCTCGGACTGCTTGACGAAGCCGAACACCTGGCTGAGGCCAAGCCCGGTGCCCGCGCCCACTCCCTTGGTGGTGAAGAATGGCTCGAAGATCCGGTCCACCACGGACGGATCGATACCGGCACCGGTGTCGCTGACGCTGATCGCAGCGAAGTTGCCTTTCATCGGCGCCGCGAACCGCACGGAAGGCACCGATGTCAGCTGTTCCACATCGATCGTCACCTTGCCGTGGCCGTCGATGGCGTCGCGCGCGTTCACCGCGATGTTGATCAGTGCGGTGTCGAGCTGGGTCCGGTCCAGCAGCACCGGCAACGGGGCGTCGGGCAGGTTCACCGACACGGAGATGCGTGCACCCAGCACTGTGGTGATGATGTCTGAAAGCGCGCGTACGCTCTCGCAGAGGTCGAATACCTGCGGCGACAGGCTCTGCCTGCGCGAGAACGCCAGAAGCTGGGCGGTCAGGCGAGTGGCGCGGTCAGCGGCGGTTTCGATCGCCTGTACATAGCGCAGGCGCGCATCTTCGGCCGGCCAGGTATGCAGCAGCATGTCCACGGAACCGGTGATGACCTGCAGCAGATTGTTGAAGTCGTGGGCAACGCCGCCGGTCAGCTGGCCGATGGCCTCCAGCTTCTGCGACTGCCGCAGCTGTTCGCGGGCGCGTACCAGTTCAAGATGGGCCTCGCGTGCCTGCTCGGTGATGGCCGCCACCTGGCGGGTGTGCCGGTCGCGTTCGATCACCCGTTCGGTCTGCTCGCTGACCATGCAGATGATGCCGGCCACGCCTCCGCAACCGGCACGCAGCGGCGAGTAGGAGAACGTCCAGAATGTCTCGCGCAACGTGCCATCACGGTCCATCATCAACGGCATGTTCTTGAAACTGCGGCTTGTACCGCCGAAGGCGTCGTTGACAGCATCGACGACGTCGGCCCAGACGTCCGCCCAGACGTCTTCCAATCGGCTGCCCATGGCGCCGTGCAGCTTGCCGCCCAGCATCGGCAGGTAGGCATCGTTGAAGAAGAACGCCTTGTTGTCGCGGCCCCATGCGATCCACAGCGGCTCCGGAGAATCCAGGATCATCGCCAGCAGAGCGCGAAGTTCGGGAGGAGCGTTGGTCGCGTCGGCGGAACGGGCCCAGTCGCTGTCCTGCAGCAGTCGGTAGGCGAGTTGATCGGGTGCCGAGACAGGAAGGGGGAAGGGATGCATGGCCGTGCGCGAAGAAAGGTGCCGCAGCTTAGCCGAGGTGATGTCATTGCGCCCTGCACAGTTCCTTTGCCCCGGCCGTCATCGGCCCTTCGGGCGGACGAGGTGGCTCACGGGGCGGCCTCTGACTGCACCATCATCCCTGCGCCAACGGCCTGCGTCGTGGCACCGTCGTATTGCAGCCTCAGACACCCAGAAGCGAATTCACCTGCCAATCGGCAACCCGCGCATGGCTCACCGCCTGATGACTGCCGCATCCGTCGCAGCGGAACAAGGCGCCGCCCGGCAGCTGGACCAGATTGTCTTCGCTGGCCGAGCGGGTTTCAGAGCAATGCCGGCAGATGACAGTGAGCGCCGTAATGCGCTCCACCCCGCCAGACAGGTCGAACACAGCTTCAAAGGCATGGATGACAGGGTGACCAGTGGCCGGCATCGGGAAAGTCGTCGTGATGGGGAGGCCTTATCCTGCCCCCCCGATCGTGACGGGCTGGTCATCCGCATGCATTGGAACGATCAAGATGCCCGGCATGCCCGGCGGCTCAGAGATCCTTCTTCTTGCCGCTCAGGTCGATCGGCCTGTCACTGCCCTTGCGCTCGCTCGACCACACTTCCATGCTCTTGTTGCAGCGGCTCTCGCGGGCAGCCACTTCGGGTGGCAGGTCCTTCAGATGCGGCGACTCCTGGCAGGCCTGGTGCATGTTGCTGTCGTCATACGTGGCACAGGCGCTGAGCGTGGCCAGGGCAATGGCGGTGAGGGAGGCGCGAAGCAGGGGCTGCAGGGTCATGGGGGGTCTCGGGTGGTGCCGGGCTGGCCATGGAATTCAAATACGTGACCCCGGGCACGAGCAATCCGTCCAATCGCACTTGTTATTCTGTAACAGATGCGCGATAGTCCGGCGCCTGCTGCTGTCAGGCGACGCAGATCATCAGGATCATGCTCAGCGCCAGCATCAGCACGAATACGCGCCGGCTCAGCGCAAGGCAGGCCAGGCAGGCGGCCAGTGCCCAGGCAGCCAGCAGCGCGCAGGCCAGCAGCCACAGCCCGATCACGATCAAGGATCCGGTCGCCAGCGCCGACAACGCGATGGCCTTGTACAGAGCCACGCCCAACACGCTGCCGAGCACGCCCGCCTGCAGGGCGATGGCATCGTGATGTGCGGGGGCAGGCGCGTGGAGCATGGTGGCTGGATGGTTGCAAGCGTGAGCGGCGCGCGTAATGTGCCCGAATACACATCCACGCCATGTGTACTTCGCCGACGGCGTGATCAGTGACGGCGGCGCGACAGCAATAGCCCAATGCCCACCACGGGCACGATCCCAAGGATCGGTGCTTTGTACAACGGCCAGCCATGCAGTACGCCCGTGATCACCAGTGCCGCCGTCGCCAGCAACAGGCCCGCACCCCAAACGCGTGCGGGCCAGGCACCGAAGAAGTGGCGACGTTGCGGAGCCGCGGCAGCGTTGGCGGGCCGATCTGCGAGCGCCTCTGCCAGTGCGTCCCGGAAGGTTGGGAAATCATGCATCGATGCCCGCGTGCGCTGCAGCAGCACGCTCGGTCCATCGATCAGGATCAGATCGACATGATCGTCCAGGTTGTAGGACCGGATCTGCTTGAACGGGAGAGGAGGACGGTGCTGGAATACCAGACGATCCTGTTCCAGTACCACCCGGTCCCGTTGTGGGGAATAGACAACGAAGCCGAGAATCAGCGGCGACAGCGTGAAAATCGCTGCGGCGCCCAGTGCCGGAAGCGGCCCAAGTTCGGGTGCGACGGCAAACAGGAGTATTGCCAGTGGTCCGGCTCCGGCGGCAACGATGGCGTACTGGTGATAGCGCCTGAAGATGCGTACTTCGCTGCCGATTTTCCGCGGCCGGGCGGGGAGACGGGAGCGGGCGGTGGGTGACTTCATGGACTGCGTTCGATCACGGCATTCTGGCAAGAAAGCGTGGCGTCGCGTTGCAATGAAGTCCATACAACTATTTCGAATCCACCCTTGCTGGACCCCTGTGTGAGTCCTCGTGCGCCTTCGCCCATGCATCTGCTCAGTCGAACTCGCCCTCGGCCGATTCCAACCGCTGCCGGTACGCCGCCCGATGCTGGTACAGGCGCTGGCACTCGGTGGACCGGTGGATCCGGCTGGCCGGTTCGTTGGCCACGGCGTCGCACATCCTTGCGATGTGGTTGTTGGACGCCAGTTCGGTCACGAAGAACACGGCGGTGATGCCGGTACCCAGCAGCACGACATAGAGCAGGCGGCTGAGCCAGCGCGTGCGCTTGCGCTCGAAGTGCTGCTGGAGGGTCAGGTCGAAGCGGATGATGCTGAGCACGATCCAGATGATCGCGACGAGGAAGCAGATGGTAGGCAGCAGGCCTCGCCAGAGTCCTGCTTCGTACACCGACTCGCTGTAGTGAACTGCTGCCCCGGCACCTGCGATGGCAATCGCCAGCGCCCAGTTACGGCCCAGCGAGAGCAGGTCATCGAGCAGCTTCTCCCGGTTCCTGGTCGATCCTGCTGCCACGTGGGTTCCGTCTCCATGCTGCGACCGGCGGCGGAACTGCCGCCGATCCTGCAGATGGTGGAGCATCGCTGCGGCGATGAGAAGACCGCGCGGCTCAGTGTGCGAGGGCGCGGGCGCCGATCCAGCGCCGGTAGCGGCGGGTCCGACACTTTGCGGCCGCCTGTGCCAGCAGCAGGGCCCATACTGGTGAAACGGTGGGTGCGGTGGGGCGGCGCCGGCTCAACCGGCCCAGCTGATACTTCACTGCGGCCATGTGCGCACTGGCCGCCAGCGGCTTGCTGCGCCAGTTGATGTCGCGCAGTGTCGGCACCGGATCGCGGCCCTGCTGCCAGTGCTGCGGCAGATCCGGCTCGATCGCCAGCGCGGTGGCGATGCCGACCATGGCCACGCCGCTGGCCAGCACCTGCTCTGCCACTTCGCGGCGGCGGATGCCGCCGGTGACCATCAGCGGCATCCTTGCCACCGTGGCGATCTCGCGCGCGAATTCGAGGAAGTACGCCTCGCGGGCCACGCTGCGCTGGTCGCGTGCGGCGCCGGTCATGGCCGGTGCTTCATAGCTGCCGCCGGACAGTTCGACCAGATCCACGCCGAGGGGCGCCAGCATCTCGACCACGTCGCGCGCGTCCTCGGGCGAGAAGCCGCCGCGCTGGAAATCGGCGGAGTTGAGCTTCACCGCCACCACGAACGTGGGCGCCACCGTCGCGCGCACACCCTGCACGATCTCCAGCAGCAGGCGCGCACGGTTCTGCAGGCTGCCACCCCAGCGGTCATCGCGGCGGTTCGACAGCGGCGACAGGAACTGGCTGAGCAGGTAGCCGTGCGCGGCATGGATCTCCACGCCGCTGAAACCGGCGCGCTCGGCCAGCTCGGCACTGCGGATGAAGCGGGCGATCACGTCTTCAATATCCGCCTCGGTCATCGCCCGCGGCGGCGCGAACTGTTTGGACAGTGCGCCCATGTCCAAGGGGACCGCCGAAGGCGCCAATGCCGGCTGGCCGAGCGCGGCCGGCATCTGCCGCCCGGGGTGGTTGATCTGCATCCACATCTGCACCCCGCGCGAGCGCGCGGTGTCGGCCCAGGCGATGAAACGCTCCAGGTGGCGATCGTCCTCCAGCACCACGCCGCCGGGGCCGGTCATGGCGCGGCTATCAACCATCACGTTGCCGGTGATGATCAGTCCGGCGCCGCCGTCGGCCCAGCGCTGGTACAACTGCAGCAGCGCTTCGGAGGGGGCGTGGTCGGCGTCGGCCATGTTCTCCTCCATCGCCGCCTTGGCGATGCGGTTGCGGATGAGGGCGCCGGAAGGCAGCGCCAGGGGCGAGAACAGCGACATGGGACAGCTCCAGGACAGGGGAATGGCGCTACGCTAACCTTCAAGTTTTATTGAAGGTCAATGGGTTCCGATGTCGAGGATTCAGGCAGATGAAGATCGGTGAGCTGGCCCGCCGCACGGGCCTGGCGGCGTCACGTATCCGCTTCTATGAGGAGGCAGGGTTGCTGGTCGTCCAGCGGCAGGCCAACGGCTACCGCGACTACCCGGAGCAGGCGGTGCTGCTGCTGGAGCTGATTACCGGTGCGCAGCGCGCCGGCTTCAGCCTGGAGGAGATACGCGCCTTGCTGCCACCGGACATGGGCCAGTGGCAGCACGACGCATTGATCTCGATGCTGCAGCAGAAGGTGGCCGACATCGAGGCGCTGCAGTTGCGGCTGGCAGAGAGCCGGGCGCACCTGCTGGCCCTGATCGAGGACATCCAGGCGCGGCCGGAGGGCATCGACTGCGCGGCCAACTCGCGGCGGGTGCTGGAGCGCGTCAAGCGCGGTGAGCTGGCGCGCCCGACACTTGCGGCCGGCGATACGGCGTTGCTGCGGCCGGATCGCCGCCGCCGCGCGGGCAGCAGCTGACGATCCGGCGCGAAGGTCAGTGACTGCCCACGCCGGCTGTCTTGCGCTTCCTGTCCAGCATCACCGCCACGCACCACAGCAGCAGGCCGCCGATGGCAGTGGCGGCACCGACATAGCCGGTGCTGGCCGGGCTGAAGCCGGCACTGATCGCCATGCCGCCCAGCCACGGCCCGAGCGCATTGGCGGTATTGAAGGCGGCATGGTTGGAGGCGGCGGCCAGGGTCTGTGCTTCGCCGGCCACGTCCATCAAGCGCGTCTGCAATACTGCGGCCAGCGCGCCCATGGTGCCGACGGTGATGATCATCGGACCGATGGTCCACACCGATTGCGCGGCCAGCGGATACAGCAGCAGCATCACGATCGACCACAGCAGCACCACCGCGGCGGCCTTGAAGTGGAACTTGTCGACCAGCCAGCCACCGGCGATGTTGCCGATGATCGCGCCGATGCCGAACACGCCCACCGCCAGCGGCATCCACGATTCGGCCACGCCGGTGACCTGCACCAGGGTCGGTGCCAGGTAGGTGAACACGCAGAACATGCCGGCGAAGCCAACGGCGCCGATCGCCAGCGCCAGCCACACCTGGGTGGTGTTGAAGGCGCGCAGTTCGCGCATCGGCGAGGTACGAACCTCGTCCGGGTCCGGCAGCAGGAAGCGCGCGATCATCGCCACGGTGGCGATGGCCAGCACGCTGACCAGGGCAAAGGCGGTGCGCCAGCTCAGCTGCTGGCCCAGCCAGGTGGTCAGCGGATTGCCGACCAGGATCGCGATCGACAGGCCCAGCAACACGCGCGACATCGCCTGGCCGCGCTGGCCGGCAGGGCTGATCGCGGCGGCCACCAGCATCGCCACGCCGAAGTAGGCGCCATGCGGCAGGCCGGCGACGAAACGCGCAATGAGCATCGTGCCGTAGTTCGGCGCCAGTGCGCTGGCCAGGTTGCCGACGGCATAGAAGCCCATCAGTGCCAGCAGCAGCTTGCGGCGAGGGAAGCTGGCGCCGACGAAGGCGAGGATCGGGGCGCCGACGACCACGCCGATGGCGTAGGCGCTGATCAGGTGGCCGACCTGGGTTTCGGAAATCGACAGGCCGCGGCTGATCTCCAGCATCAGGCCCATGCTGGCGAATTCACTGGTGCCGATGGCGAAGCCGCCCAGCGACAAGGCAAGGATGATCAGGGTGCGCTGACGGGGCGTCAGCCGCGCAGCCAGGGAAGAGTTGGGGCTCATGCGGGGCGCGATGGGGGCGGGGAGCCGGTCATTGTACTGCTGCACCGCAACAAGGGCAGCAGCACTCAGGGTAAATCAGCGTTTGATCGGTGACACGTTCGCCCACCCGCCATCGCGCGGCGCGATCAGAGGCCCAGCGCTGCCCGGGCGTGCGCATACTTGCCGCGCAGGCGCCCGGCCGTCGCCGCGTCGAGCATCGCCAGGCGCTGCGGATCGGCGTTGTCATCCAGATCGGCCTGCTTCACCTTCAGTGCCAGCGGGTGGGCGGCAATGCGCGCGTAGTAGCTGTCCGCGTCGGGGGCCGCGTCGCGGTTGAGCAGGTGCACCGCCTCGCGCAGCGGGGCGGGAAAGACCTCGATCCGTGCGGCAAACGCCGGGCAGTCTTCGGCTACGTCATGCAGCCAGGCCACCACTTCGGCGTCATCGTCGCCGCGCACCGCGGCCGCCACCCGCGCCACATGGCAGATGTAAGGCTGGCCGGCCTTGTCCGTCTGGCCCGTGTGGGCCTCGGTGGCCAGCGTGCGTGCAAGTGCTACCCAGTCCATTGCAATCTCCTTGGATATCCGCAGACAGTTTCGCGCAGAAACCGTAGCGCTTGTGCATACGCCGATGACACTGCGATGGGCATCATGGCGGGGCAGGGGACGCAGTGTTGCCCCGACAAGGAGGAATGCGATGCAGGAATTCAGGCATGTGCTGGAAACCCGTGGCCGCTATCAGCTGGTAGCAGTGTCCTACGAGCCGGTGTACGCTCCGGGCGATGTGGTCGGCCATGCGGTCGTCGCCGACGATGGGGATCGTCTGACCGACCTGGTATCACTGGCCGAAGCGCGCCAACTGCTGTTGCAGCGGGTGCGTGAAGAGGGCGAAGAGCCCGGGCTGGAGAACGAAAACAACCTGCGGAAGAAGGCGTCGCGCTGGCGCCGCCGCTAGGCCGTCGCGCCCTCGTGCGCATCATGGAGGATTCGGGTGTTGCCCAGTAAGAAGTATCTGCTCATCGCCATCGTCACGCTGGCGACCCTGCTGCTTGGTTTCGTGTTTTCCGGCTACCTGACCCTGTTGTTCCTGGGGTTGGACACCAAGCTGTTCACCTGGAACACGTACTACCAGTACTACCACGCCATCGGCCAACCGCAGGTTGCGCCGTTCGTGGGCAAGATCAAGTGGGCCGGCTACGTGGGCTTCGGCTTGCCGCTGCTGGTCCTGCTGGTGACCGGTCTGGTGCTGCTGCTGAAGAAGGACAAGCGCTCGCTGCATGGCGACGCGCGTTTCGCCACCGGCGCCGACCTGTCCAGGCATGGCATGTTCAAGAAGACCGGCCAGAGCATCGTGGTCGGCAGCCATGGCGGCAAACTGGTGCGGCTGGACGGCCAGCAGTTCGTGATCCTTGCGGCACCCACCCGTTCAGGCAAGGGCGTGGGCGTGGTCATCCCGAACCTGCTGGAATACGGCGAATCGCTGGTGGTGCTGGACATCAAGCAGGAGAACTTCGACCTGACCAGCGGCTGGCGCGCCAGCCAGGGCCAGGAGATCTACCTGTTCAATCCCTTCGCCGAGGATCGGCGCACGCACCGCTGGAACCCGCTCAGCTATGTCTCCGACGATCCGGCATTCCGGGTGTCGGACCTGATGAGCATCGCTGCGATGCTGTATCCGGACGGCGCCGAGGACCAGAAGTTCTGGGTCAGCCAGGCGCGCAACGCGTTCATGGCCTTCACCCTGTATCTGTTCGAAAACTGGGACGACGAGCGCAGCAGTGGCTTCCCGGGCGGCTCGGGCACGCCGACGCTGGGTTCTGTCTACCGGTTGTCGTCCGGCGATGGCACCGATCTGAAGAAGTACCTCAAGGCCTTGTCGGAGCGTGCGTTCCTCAGCGCCAACGCGCGTTCGGCGTTCGCCAACATGCTGTCCCAGGCCGACGAGACCTTCGCCTCGATCCTGGGCACCTTCAAGGAACCGCTCAATCCCTGGATCAACCCGGTGCTGGACAAGGCCACCAGCAGCAACGACTTCCTGCTGACCGACGTGCGCAAGAAGAAGATGACCATCTACATCGGCATCCAGCCGAACAAGCTGGCCGAGAGCCGGCTGATCATCAACCTGTTCTTCAGCCAGCTGATCAACCTCAACACCAAGGAACTGCCCAAGTCCAACCCGGACCTGAAGTACCAGTGCCTGCTGCTGATGGACGAATTCACCTCGATCGGCAAGGTCGAGATCATCGCCTCGGCGGTGTCCTACATGGCCGGTTACAACATCCGCCTGCTGCCGATCATCCAGAGCATGTCCCAGCTCGATGCCACCTACGGCCGGGAAGTCTCGCGCACGATCATCACCAACCACGCGCTGCAGATCCTGTACGCGCCGCGCGAGCAGCAGGACGCCAACGACTATTCGGACATGCTGGGCTACACCACCATCCGCAAGAAGAACGTCACGCACGCCCGCGAGAAGACCCACAGCTTCACCGAGGAGCGGCGGGCACTGATGCTGCCGCAGGAGCTGAAGGCGATGGGGCCGGACAAGGAAGTGTTCCTGTACGAGGGCATACCGCATCCGGTGAAGTGCGACAAGATCCGCTACTACAAGGATCGCTACTTCACCTCGCGGCTGCTGCCGAAAGTCGACGTTCCAATGCTTAACGTCTAATTCACGTCGTTAAATTTGTGACGTAGATTCATATTCACTGACGTGAAAACGTGAGTTGAGTCAAGAATTCGGCATTTGTTCATAGATTTTCAGACTTGTCTGACATGGAATTGACGCGTGGTTGTGCGACCCTGTGCATGCCGTTCAGAAATGTGTGATGGATGGCAGATGTTGTAGAGCAGGGTGGCCAGGAGTTTGTGCCATGAAACATGGATGGTTTCGACGTTGGTGAGGTATGCGGGTGTGTCGCCGGGAGTGTCTGGCGGCCCCGCGACTTGGTTGGCAGCCGTTGGCTGCAGGGGAGCCGGAGTGGGTGTGCTGCCAGTCAGTGCGTCGCTCCGATTCCGGCGTGCGCGACGCAGCGCCGGACGACCAGGGGACCAATGCTCGGGACTGCTTTTTCGTACGTCAAAGTGAAGCCCGTATGAATCAGGCGTTTATCGCGAAAATGTCCATCGCCGCAGTGGCGGCGTTGATGGTGGCCGGTTGCGCCACCAAGTCCGCTCCCGATTTCGGAGGCCGCTGGAAGCCGGTGAACCGCTTTGCTGCGGCAACCACCGAGATCCCGCTGTACTCCAGTTACGTCTACCAGGCCTCGCCGATGGATGGCACGCTCAAAGCCATGCTCGAGCGCTGGGCCAAAGATTCCGGACGCACGCTGGATTACCGCCTGAGCTCGGACTTCACCCTGTACGGCGCGGTCTCCAACATCGACACCACCAACGCTCAGCAGGCCGTGATCGATCTGACGGCGGCCTATGCAGCGCAGGGCATCTCCGTCTCCATCGTTGGCAACCAGATCGTTGTGCAGAGCGCTGGCTCGACGCCGACCGCGTCGGCACAGGGCGCTGATTCCAACAGCGGCACCTGAGTCCACCTCGAAATCATCGAACGTGCCGCTCCCCGCGCCTGTCGCAGGGGTGCCACGCCCATTGATGTTTCAGCAGTACGGAAGAATCCATGTTCCGCAAGAAGGATCCCGGCAATAGTCCCAAGGTCGAGCAGTCGGTCGCCAAGGCGGTCAGCTACGAGATCACCGTGGCCGACATGGCGCGTCGCAGTGAGCGCCGTGCCTGGTGGGTCGCCACCGGCTCATTGCTGATGTCGCTGGCACTGGCTGGCGGCTACTACTACATGCTGCCGCTGAAGGAGAAGGTGCCGTTCCTGGTGATGGCTGATGCCTACACGGGTACCGCCACGGTGGCGCGCCTGAGGGGCACGTTCCAGGGCGAGACGATCACCACCAATGAAGCGGTCAACCGCAGCAATGTCGCCCAGTACGTGCTGGCGCGCGAGTCGTACGACTCCGCGGTGATGGGGTTGCGCGACTGGGAGCTGGTGTTCGTCATGTCCAGTGATGCCGTGGCCGCAAGCATGAAGCAGCGCTATGCCAGCAATAATCCGCAGAATCCGTTCGTGATGTACGGCCGGGGCAAGGCGATCAGGGTCAAGATCCTCAGCATCACCCCGCTGGGCGTGCAGGCGAACGGCAGCTTCCGTGGCGCGTCGGTGCGCATCCAGCGCAGCCTGCTCGACAAGCGCAGCGGTGCATCGACCTATCTGGACAACCAGTTGGTCACCATGCGCTTCCAGTACAACCAGAATCTGGCGCTCTCCGAACAGGACCGCGTGCTCAACCCATTGGCGTTCCAGGTCACGGAGTACCGTGTCGACAACGACTATGCGCGCGGCGTGCCCGTGCCGGATGACGGTGCCATGCAGCAGCAGGCCCAGGATGCCGCGCAACAGGCACAGCTCGCCGCACAGCAGGCGCAGGGCATGTACGTTCCGAACAATCCGGCCGCTGCCACCATGATCGATCCCGCCACCGGTCAGCCCGTCGCAGTGCCGGCCAATGGGCAGATGCAGCCGATGCAGGGTGCGCCCATGCAGGGGCAGCCGGTCCAGGGGCAGCCGATGCCGGGGCAGGGCGCGCCGGGACAGCCGGCAATGATGCCGGCACCGAACCATTCCACCGGAAATGCTGATGGAGCAAGCAACCGATGAGTAGTCGAAAAATCAGGGGAAGCGCGTGGGCGCTGCTGTCGTTGCTGTCGCTGGTGTTTTCCAGCGCGGCGATGGCACAGGCAGTTGACCACTACGAGTATGAGAAGGACCGCATCTACCCGGTTCGCACCGGCCTGGGCCTCACCACCCAGATCGAGCTGAGCCCGAACGAGAAGATCCTCGACTACAGCACCGGCTTCAGCAGCGGCTGGGAACTCACCCGTCGCGAGAACGTGTTCTATCTCAAGCCGAAGAACGTCGATGTCGACACCAACATGATGGTGCGTACCGAGACCCATTCGTACATTTTCGAGCTGAAGGTCGTTGCCACCGACTGGCGCCAGCTTGAGCAGGCCCGTCGCGCCGGCGTGCAGTACAAGATCGCATTCGTCTATCCGAATGACACTGTGTTCGGCCCTGCCCAGTCGGCGGTCGAGGAGGAGGCGCAGCCGCTGCTCAGTACCGAGCTGGCCAAGGATCGCCAATACAACTTCAACTACTCCTATTCGACCAGCAAGGCCAAGAAGATGGGATGGCTGGTCCCGGTCAACGCCTACGACGATGGCCGTTTCACCTATCTGAAACTGCCCAACTCGCCCGAGTACAAGACCGGTATCTTCCCGGCCGTATTCGGTCGCGAGAAGGAGTATGGCGAGGATTTCGTGGTCAACACCACGGTTGAGGGCAATACGCTGATCGTGCACGGGACGTACCCGTACCTGGTCATCCGCCACGGCGACTTCGTCGTCGGCCTGCGAAGGAACGTGAAGAAATGAGCCAGCAGAACACTCCCGAAAACGATCCGAATCCGTCTCCGTACGGACAGGGGCCTGCGGCTCAGGAGCCATCGGCGAACCCCTACTACGGGCACGCGCAGGCAGAGGCGGCGCCGGATCTGGATGCCAGTGCCCCACAGCTTCGCTCTGCGGAAGAGCAGCGCTTGAACCGCAAGGCGCTGTTGTTCCTCGGCGGCATCCTGGTGTTGTTGCTGGCCATGGGCTTCCTGCTGCTGCGCAAGGGCAAGGAAGACGCTGAAGAAGCCAAGGCGCCGCCGCAGGTTGCACGTTCGAGCACCCCGGACCTGCCGATCATTGCACCCTCGGCGATTCGCGAGGCCGCCCGGGAAGCCGCCGAGCCCATTCCGATGCTGCCGCCGCCGCCGCAGGAAACGATGGGCCCGACGTTCATTCCTCGTGCCGAACCCGAGCGCGAGGTAGAGCGTGGCCCGAGTCTGCTGGATCGCCGCATTGCCGGTAGTGGTGGCGCAGGCGTGGGCACGGGCGACGCTGGCGGCCAGGCCGCAGCAGGGGACAACGACGATCCCTACATGCAGGCCACGTTGGCTGCGCTGCAGGCGCAGAACGGCAATGCTCCGCCGGCAAAGGTGCGCCGCGGGCCTGATGTGGAGGATGTGTCCAACGCTTCCTACATCCGGAGCCCCGACGCACTGCTGGTGCGTGGCACCTATCTGCGTTGCGTACTCGAGACCCGCATCATCACCGATCTTGCAGGTTATACGTCGTGCCTGTTGACCGAGCCGGTCTACTCGATCAACGGCCGCAGCCTGCTGCTGCCCAAGGGGTCCAAGATCTATGGTGCGTACGGTGGCGGTCCCAAGGGCAAGCGCGTGGAAGTGATCTGGGATCGCATCACCACGCCCAATGGCATCGACGTGGCCATGTCCAGCCCGGGCGTGGATCAGCTGGGTGGTGCCGGTCATCCTGGCCAGTACAGCGCGCACTGGGGTAGTCGCATTGCATCGGCGTTGATGATCAGCCTGATCGCCGACGCCTTCAAGTACGCCGCAGCCGAACATGGCCCAGAGTCGACGACGGTTTCAAGCAATGGTTTCGCCGTTCGTTCGCCCTATGAAAGCGCCACTGCGCGCACGATGGAGCGTCTCGCCAACGAAGCCCTCACCAGTTCGAATCGCCCGCCGACTGTCACCATCAACCAGGGCACCATCGTGAACGTCTACGTCGCAAAGGACGTTGACTTCACCAACGTGCTCAACCCGCGCCGGTAACCCGAAGAACAACCATGGACGCCGAAGTGTCACCCCTCGCCCTCGTTTCCAGCGATTTCCTGCGCTATCAGTACGAAGTGCTGGGCATCGCCGAGTACATGACATCCCCGGAAGTGACGGAAATCTGCATCAACCGTCCCGGTGAGCTGTACCTGGAAACCCGGGCCGGGTGGCAGCGGGTGGAGGTGCCGGGCCTGACCTTCGAGCGGGCCCGGCAGTTCTGCACGGCAGTGGTGAACGAGAGCAACACCGGCCAGCGCATCACCGATGCCGATCCGGTCGTCTCGCTTACCTTCCCGACCGGGCAACGTGCGCAGTTCGTGATTCCACCTGCCTGTGATGCCGGCAAGGTTTCGATCACGATCCGCCTGCCGTCCAAGCACACCAAGTCGCTCACCCAGTACCACGAGGATGGTTTCTTCAACCAGATCCTGGAACAGGATGGCAGTCTGAGCGAGCAGGACCGCGAGCTGCTGGAACTGCGCCAGCAGCGCGAGTACGCAGAGTTCTTCCGTCGTGCGGTGATGTACCGCAAGAACATCGTGGTCTCCGGTGCGACCGGTAGCGGCAAGACCACCTTCATGAAAGCGCTGGTCAATCATATCCCGGACAACGAGCGCCTGGTCACGATCGAGGACGCACGCGAGCTGTTTCTGACCCAACCGAATGTGGTGCACCTGCTGTACTCCAAGGGAGGGCAGAGCACCAGCAATGTCAGCGCAAAGAGTTGCATGGAAGCCTGCCTGCGCATGAAGCCAGAACGCATCATCCTGGCCGAGCTGCGCGGTGACGAGGCGTTCTACTTCATCCGCAACTGCGCATCGGGCCACCCGGGCTCGATCACCAGTTGCCATGCCGGTAGCCCGGAGCAGACCTGGGATCAGCTGGCGCTGATGGTGAAGGCCTCGGCCGAGGGTTCGGGCCTGGAGTTCAACGTGATCAAGCGACTGTTGATGATGACCATCGACATCGTCGTGCATATCAAGGCGCATGCCGGCTCGCGCTACATCACCGGCATCGACTTCAATCCTGGGCGTGCCCAGGGGCAGGAGGGCTGACCAATGCTGCCAGGACTGGAAATGATGGCGTGCCCGGAAATGGCCGTCTCGATGGACGTGATGCAGCACGTCATCAACGTGGAATCGTCGCGCAACCCCTATGCCATCGGCGTGGTCGGCGGCGCCCTGGTGCGCCAGCCCAAGGCCCTCGACGAGGCGCTGGCCACCGTTCGCATGCTGGAGGAGAAGGGCTACAACTTCTCCATTGGCCTGGCCCAGGTCAACCGTTACAACCTGGGCAAGTACGGGCTGGATTCCTACGAGAAGGCCTTCCAGCAGTGCCCGAACCTGCAGGCTGGTTCGCGCATCCTCGCCGATTGCTACAAGCGCTCCGGTGGTGACTGGGGCAAGTCGTTCAGCTGCTACTACTCGGGCAACTTCGAGACCGGCTTCCGTCACGGGTACGTGCAGAAGATCTATGACTCGATCCGCCGCGGTCAGCAGGTCGCAAGCAACGGCGTCGCGCCGATTGACGTGGTCAGCCGCGGCGAGCGTCGGGTGGTCAGGGTCGAACATCATCCGCAGACGGCCTCGCCGGCCCAGGCACGCATCGTCGCCCAGGCCAGTGCGCCGGTGTACGTGCCGTCCAATGACCCGGCCCGGGCCTACACCGTTTACCCATCCACCGGTGCGATGGCCCGCGGCAGCCTGCTGAACATCGCCGACCAGGCGGTGTCGCGCGTGGTGCTGGGTTCGGTCGATCGAATGATGCAGCCACAGGCGCAGGGCGGAAACGATATGCCGCAGCAGGCTCCGCAGCCGTATCAGCAGCCTGGTGCGGCGCAGGGTGGGGCAGCCATGCCGCAACAGCTTCCCGGAATGGCTGCCGGCGCGAACGCGCCGGTGATGCTGCGCCCGTGGAATGAGCGTAACGCGCCGGCAGCGGACACCCAGAATTTCTACAACGCACCGGCGCCCCGTGCGCCGGTGCAGCAGATTCCCGCAGGGGATGCGGCCTTCGTGTTCTGACGAAGTCGTGGTGCGACCGGTCCCCCGGCTGGTCGATTCAGTTGTGTTAGTCCATCAACAAGGAAATCAATCCATGAAGCGATTCAATCTCGACCTCGTCCAGGCCCAGCGCACGCTGAAGACCATGCTGATGGCCGTCGCATTCGCCGGTGCTGTGTTCGCTCCGCAGGCCCTGGCCGGCACTGACTTCGGTGGTACCGATGGCAAGGTCTGCGGCTTCTTCTCCAACATCAACGGTCTGCTGAACATGGCCTCGATCGCCGTGGTCACGATCGCCGTGATCTTCGCCGGTTACCAGATTGCGTTTGCCCACAAGCGCATCGGTGACGTGGCCCCGATCCTCATCGGCGGTGTGCTGATCGGCGCGGCAGGCCAGATCGCGCGCATGCTGCTCGGCAAGGAGGCTGGCAGCTGCGAAAAGGTCGGTGGTGGCGACGGCGCTGGCATGGCGTTCGAAATGATCAAGCACGCCGTCCAGTACTACAGTGCATAAGAACGTCCTGTTCCGGGGATGCACGCGCCCAGCGATGTTCCTGGGCGTTCCCTACCTGCCATTTTTCATGGTGGCGGGTGGGTTGTTGCTGCTGAGCATGTACACGAACTTCTGGTTTCTGCTGACCATCCCGGTGGCCATTTTCATCATGCGGCAGATGGCCAAGCGTGACGAGATGATCTTCCGCCTGCTGGGCCTGCGCCTGATGTTCAAGCTCAAGGTGCGCAACGTGCAGGAGCATGATGGCATGTGGGTGTTCAACCCGAATCACTACCGCAACAAGCCAGCCCCCAGGGATTGAGGGCTGGATCCGGCCAGGCGGGCGTTGAGCGCCCGCCTGGCCAACTCCGCATCTTTGTCGGCAGTACCTTTTGGAAGCAGTCGTATGTTCAACCCAGATACCTCCATCAGCGAATTCATCCCCTTGTCGTCGCACGTGGCTCCGAATGTGGTGAAGACCACGGGCGGCGACTACCTGTTGACGTGGCACCTGGAAGGGCTGCCGTTCGTGGGGCGCGAAGAATGGGAGCTTGAGCATCGGCACAACACCTTCAACCGGTTGCTGCAGACGCTGCGCGCGCCGGATTTCGTCAACGTTGCCTTCTGGGTGCATGACATCCGGCGCCGTCGCACCCTGAAGGGAAAGAGCTACTACAAGCAGCGCTTCAACCAGGATGTGTCCGACCAGTACATGGGCATGCTGTCCTCCCAGCGCATCATGCAGAACGAGCTGTACCTGACGATGATCTATCGCCCGGTGGTGGCGGGAAAGCGCTTCGTGGAGAAGTCCGCGAACGTGGACAAGCTGCGCGCAGAGCAGGAGCAGGCCGTCGAGAAGCTGATGGAGCTCGCCGGCAACGTCGAGGCTGTGATCCGCGACTACGCGCCTTACCGGCTCGGTATGTACGAAGCCAAGAACGGCGTGGTGTTTTCCGAAACGCTTGAGCTGTTCGGCTACCTGATCAACCGCATCGATGAGCCGGTACCGGTGCTGTCGGCGCCTGTGAAAGACTATCTTCCGGTCAGCCGTCATATGTTCTCGGCCAAGACCGGCGATTTCGTGATCAATACGCCCAATGGCGTTAACCATTTCGGCGCGATCCTGAATATCAAGGAATATGCCGAGGGGACCTATCCGGGCATCCTCAATGGTCTGAAGTATCTGGACTACGAGTACGTCATCACCCATTCGTTCAGCCCGATGGGGCGCCAGGACGCATTGAAGGTGCTGGACCGGACCAAGGGCATGATGATCTCCTCGGGCGACAAGGCGGTCAGTCAGATCGTCGAACTCGACCAGGCGATGGATCATCTGTCGTCAGGCAACTTCGTGCTGGGCGAATACCACTTCATCATCGCGGTGTATGGCGACAGCCAGGCGAAGCTGTCGCAGAACGTGGCCTCGACCCGTGCCGAGCTGTCGAACGCCGGTTTTGTGTCGACCAAGGAGGACCTGGCAGTCACCTCGTCGTTCTATTCGCAGCTGCCGGCCAACTGGCGCTTCCGCACGCGGCTGGCCAACGTCAGCTCGCTGAATTTCCTCGGCCTGTCGCCGCTGCACAACTTCGCCACGGGCAAGCAGCACAACAACCCGTGGGGCGACTGCGTGACCACGCTGCAGACCACCAACGGCCAGCCGTACTACTTCAATTTCCATGCCACCCATCCATCCGAGAATTCGCTGGGTGAGAAGGCGATCGCCAACACCATGGTGATCGGCAAGTCCGGTACCGGCAAGACCGCGCTGATCAACTTCCTGCTCAGCCAGGTTCAGAAGTATGAGCCGTCACCGACCATCTTCTTCTTCGACAAGGACCGCGGTGCGGAGATCTTCGTGCGTGCCTGCGGTGGCAATTATCTGGCCCTGGAGAACGGTGCGCCGACCGGCTTCAACCCGTTCCAGTGCGAGAACAACGAAGCGAACGTGCAGTTCCTGGCCGACCTGATCAAGGTGCTGGCCGGCAAGCGCGAGTACAGCGCCCGCGAGGAAGAGGACATCTACCGTGCGGTGGAGAGCATGCTCGATACGCCGATGCATCTGCGCAGCATGACCAACTTCCAGAAGAGCCTGCCCAACATGGGCGACGACGGCCTCTATGCGCGCATGCGCCGTTGGACTTCGGGCAATTCGCTGGGTTGGGTCTTCGACAATCCGATCGATACGGTGGATCTGAGCAAGGCCAACATCATCGGCTTCGACTACACCGACATCATCGACAATCCCGAAGTGCGCGTGCCGGTCATCAATTACCTGCTGCACCGCCTGGAATCGCTGATCGACGGTCGACCGCTGATCTATGTAATGGACGAATTCTGGAAGATCCTGGACGGCGAGGGTGGCCTGAAGGAGTTCGCGAAGAACAAGCAGAAGACCATCCGTAAGCAGAACGGCTTGGGCATCTTCGCCACGCAGAGCCCGGAAGACGCGCTGAAGAGTGATATCTCCGCTGCCCTGATCGAGCAGACCGCCACGCTCATCCTGCTGCCGAACCCGAACGCCAGCAAGAGCGACTACATGGATGGCCTGAAGTTGACCGAGGCGGAGTTCAAGGTGGTCACGGCACTGGACGAGCGCTCGCGCTGCTTCCTGGTCAAGCAGGGCCATGCTTCCAGTGTCTGCCAGCTCAACCTGCGTGGCATGGACGACATCCTGTCGGTGATCTCGGCCTCGACCGACAACATCGACATCATGCATCGGGTGCTGCAGACGGCTGCAGTCCGCAATCGGATCACCGTGGACGAACTCACGCCGGAACAGTGGCTGGAGGACTTCTACAAGAACCGAAAGGGCTCTGGTAAAGCCAAGGCCTCTGCCGAAACCGATGCGGCTTGAAAGCCCTGGATCAGACAGCGCCGAATGAAATCCATTCCCCTGGAGAAGAACATGAGCATGACATCCCGAAATCACAAGCGCCACCGCGGTCTGCGCCAGAAGCGCCTGGCAGCCATCCTGCTGGGGAGCATGGTCATGTTCTCCACCACGTCGGTTTCGGCCGGTGGTTACCCTGTCTTCGACCTCAGTAATCTCATGCAGGCGCTGAAGGACTTTGCCCAAGGGAAGGCGCAAATGAAGGCTGACGGGCTGGAGTACGCGGCTCAGGTAACTCGGTGGAGAAGGACGTTCCAGGAGTACCAAAATGCGCTTGTCCAGATCCAGGGCATGATCAACAACTTCGGCTTGCCGCCAGGCGCCACATTGGAGCGGGTTCCAGACGACTATATGGTCGCCGACCTCTGCCGTACGTCGGCGGGCTTCAGCGCTGGCAGCTTGCTGAAGAAGTTTGTGCTGGATACCTCCGGTGATCTCTACGCGCAGCAGCAGCAGCTGTGCGTCAACATCCAGATGATGGAAAACCGGAAGCGCAACGAGACGGTGGATTTCATCGAGAAGACCATTCCCAGCATCAACGCGTCGTTGTCTGAGATCATGGGTTGGCGAGGCGGCGCCGATGGCAATCTTGCGGGAACTCTTTCGGCCGTGAACAGTGACTCCCTGCGTACGGCAAACGATATTTCCAAGCTGCAGCAGGAGTGGGAGGCGCGCATGCGGTCCTACGACGCCTATCAGGAGTCAATGATGGCCAATCAGCGCGTGCTGGCGCGCGTGGCATTGAAGGGCAAGCCGGGCGTCATCTCGCAGCTGGTCAAGACGGCTGCATTGGAACGCGCTTTGCACGTCGACTGACGCCGCTTGGGGCAGGTGCATAGGCACCCGCTCCACGAGGTTGTCCGGTAGGGATACATCAAGGGATTGCGGAAATGATCAGGTCGATTGCCAATTTTGATTTCAATGGCGGATTCCAGGATTTGATGGGGCACGTTGCACGTGTCCAGTCGATCGGGGATTTCGTGTTCTTCAAGTTCATCTTCGACTTCCTGCGAAGCAAGATAAACAAGTTCGGCATCGACATGATGGGGGAAATGATGCAGTGGGTCGGCGGCATCGCCCTCACGCTCATGACCCTGTGGGTGCTGGTGCAGGGCTTCCGCATCGTGACCGGCCGCAGCCGGGACTCAATGATGGTATTGGTGACCAATATGGCGCGTGCGGCGTTGATCGTCAGCGCGGCCACCACGATGGGCGCTTTCGGCACCAACCTTCAGAGCTTCCTCACCCACGACGTCAAGGCAGAAATCACGAAGGTCGTGACAGGCTCGAACGAGTCACCCGAAGCTCAGATCGACAAGAGCCTGGCATGGATGCAGGTGGCGCTTTCCAGTATCGACGCCATCCAGATCATGAATGACGGGGAGCTGCTGGAGGACAAGAAGCGGGCACTGTTCTTCATAGGCATGGGCACCGCAGGTCCAGCCATCACCGCTGGTGCGATGCTGATGCTGTATGAAATCGCCATGGCGCTGTTCATCGGCTTTGGCCCCCTGTTCATCCTCTGCCTGTTGTTCGACCAGACCAAGCAGTTGTTCCAACGTTGGCTGTTCTACGGCATCGGCACGATGTTCTCCATGGCCGTACTTGCAGCGATGGTTTCCATCGCACTGGACATGGTGGTACGTGTGGCGGCCACTTTCTGGACCACAGCGCTGGTGCAGGAATTCATCCTCAAGGAAAGCATGTCCGACGGCATGACCAGCCAGGCGATGCAGCAGGGAGGCATGGGCCTGATCCTCACCGCGTTGATCCTGACTACACCCCCAATGGCAGCGATGTTCTTCCAGGGCACCCTGGGCACCTTCATGGCATATTCGCAGATAGGCGGTGGTGCCAGTGCCTCGCCGAGTGCCGATGGTCGTCCGCCGGGCATGTCGGCTCCGCCGCCGGCGGCTCCGGAGGCCGCGTCGGGCCACAATGCAGCAAATCCTCAGAACAGTCTGGGCCGAGTGTTTGACGGCACGGGCGGGGCGGGAGGAACCACACCTGGTCAACGTGGCGCGGCGAACGCCAATCAAGGAAATTAGAGGCTGGACTGACGATGAGCGCCAACGGTTTTCTGAAATATCTTTGCTTGTCTTTCGTGTTTATGGGTTCTGCATACATCAATTCTGCGTTAGCAGAAGGTCGCTGCCCGCCGGGCCAGTATCCGATCGGCGATCAGGGAGTGGGCGGCTGTGCTCCCATCCCTGGGGCAGGCCGGAGCGCGCCTGATGAGAATCCCGGGCACTGGGTTAAGACGTGGGGAGCCGTTGCGGGATCCATGAATGGCGATGCGGGTGCATCGACTGGCCATCAGGCCAAGGCCTCGGCCGAGCGACAGGCGATCGAGCGCTGCGGTCACTGGGGAGCAACTGATTGCAAGGTTCTGTACACCTATTACAACCAGTGCTATGCGTCCATCAGAACCGGCCGGCCGGACAATGGAACGATGTTCAACGCGGGTGCTACCAAGGAACAGGCGCTGGAAAGGGCGACGCAGGATTGTCGGAATTCGGGAAGCCAGGAGTGCACGTTCGTCCACTCGGACTGCACCAAGCCCTTCTTTCAGGAGGGCTGATATGGCGACTCATGTTGCCTCCCGTTCTTTGGATGTCGCTTGAAGCACTGCGGAAGGCTTCAAGGAAGATGACGGGTGCGGAGCATCAGACCACCGAGTGATCAACAGTGATGTCCCAAAAGTCTTGGCAATGGCCGGATTCAAGCATTTGGGTAATATTTCTTGGGTTTTTGACGTTGGCGTTTGCCGTGCTCGTCGTTACTGAAAATGCCAATGCCGAAGGTCGTTGCCCTGGGGGCCAGTACCCGATTGGCGACCAGGGCGTTGGAGGCTGCGCACCTATACCCGGCGCGGCTCAGAGCGTCCCCGAGGAGAATCCCGGGTACTGGGTCAAGACATGGGGTGCTGTCGCCAGCTCGCCTGGAGGAGATGCAGGTTCCGCCACTGGGCATCAGGCCAAGGCTTCGGCAGAGCGCCAAGCCGTCGAACGATGCCGGCAGGGCGGAGCTACCGACTGCACAGTCGTTTTTACCTACTACAACCAGTGCTATGCGGTTGTCCGGGCTGCACGACCGGAAAATGGCATGAGATTCAACACCGGGGCGACGAAAGAACAGGCGCAGGAGCGGGCAACCAAGGACTGCAAGGATTTGGGAAGTCAGGCTTGCTCCGTTTTCCATTCTGACTGTACCAAGCCTTTCTTCCAGCAAGACTGATCGGTTGTGACATCACACGGAGATTCAAGGCAAGGGCCGACTTCAGATCTTTGCGCGGTGATTCAGCTTTCGTAATTTCTGCTCTGCTGTTTGCTGCATTACTTGTTGCCAGCAACGCCTGTGCGGAGGGCCAATGCCCTGCAGGCCAGTACCCATCGGCGATCAAGGGGTTGGCGGGTATGCCCCGGTTCCTGGAGCAGTGGGAACTGCCCGCGAACCCGGACCTGCTGGCCAGCGCCGAGGACGCCGCCGAAGCGTGGAAGTTTGCCCAGCAGTCGTGCGGCGACACCGGTGGATGGGCGTGTCAGGTTGCATACGAGGACTGTACGAAGCCGGTCTATGAGTCATTCTGACCCGTTGATCGGATTGTCGGACTGGTAGTCAGCGCAACTCGCGATGGCGGCGGAAAGCTTCATGTGTTTGGGCGCAGCTCCGTTTGTTCTCTTGGCTCCAGCATCGACAGTGGGCAACGATCGTCCGCTCAGGTCGTCCCACCTCTCACAATGGGCAAAGGAATGATTCTCCCCATGAAACGAATCCACCTCGCTTTTCTTCCGTGTCTGCTGATTGCAGGCCTGCTGCCGTTCACTGCGCTCGCCGAAGGCAACTGCCCGCAGGGCATGTATCCCATCGGTGGCCAGGGTGTACAGGGCTGTGCGCCCATTCCGGTGAGCAGCTCAGGCTCCCCGTACAACAATCGCCCCAACTGGGCGCAGACCGTGCGTGGCGTGGCGATGGATGCCCGCGGCGATACCTTCATCAGCAACTCGATGCGTTCGCGGGGCAAGGCCAAGCGTGCTTCCATGAAGGAGTGCAGGGAGTTCGGGAAAGGCGAATGTACGTTGGCGACCCTGTTCCAGGCGCAATGCGTGGCGGTCGCCCACGCGGGTCTGGGCACTGAAACCACCAGCGTCGCCACCGCCATGTCCGAACAGGGGGCGGTCATTGTCGCGATGCAGCAATGCAACGCGAAGGCGGCATGGAAGCAGCTGCCGCAGGGACAATGCGGGATCGCCAGAACGGCCTGCACGGCGGATCTGTTCATCAGGTAAGGCGCCATTCACGCTAAGCCCCGTTTTCTGTGATCAATTCCGCTTTTCGATTTCCTCGCACTTCGACGCGGCAGAACGCCTCGCGGTAAGCTCCCCACGCGTCATGAAAATGACGCGCCAGTGCCGCCGAATGCAGGGGTTCTTCCGTCCAATGAGGACGCTGTCAGCCCCTGCATCGGGTAACGCTCGCCATCATCGCGGTCTTGCCGTACGCAAGGCTATGATCCCTGTCCGCGCAGGCGCGGATAAGCCGGAACGCGTTCCGGCTGGGCAGGGAGGCGGGTATCGGCATGACCACATTGAAGGAGTGGGAGGGGATGGAAGACAGGGTTGGCGCACACATGGACGATGCCCTGGCATTTGTTCCGTCCGGTGCGAACCTGCTGGAAGCCGTAAGGGGCGAACTCAACGGCGATGGCATCGAGTATCAGCTGCTGGTCATCGACCAGCCGACGCCGGAAGGGCTGGTGCCCGGCCAGCACGGGCCAAACCGGGTGCTGCTGTTGCTGCGCGGTGATGGGCGCGGGCGCTGGCAGCTGGCCGCGCGCAACGACAAGCTGGTGCCGTGTTCCACCCGAGGTGGCCTGGCCGGCGACCCTTTTGCGTATGCAATGGTCGAGAAGGGCACCTTCAGCGTGATCACCAATGGCGGTAGCCGCGAGCGCTGGAGCAGCACCTACCGGTTCCGCTATGCGCCCGCGGACAAGGCCTGCTGGGTTGACGGGGTGAGACGCAAGGTCGTGGATATCGAGACCGAAGCGACCAACATCCGGGATTACTCGGCGGCGGAGCTGGGCAGGGTGAGGTTCGAGGACTTCGACCCATCCAGTGTTGCCGAGGTGTCGCTTCCATGAGCCAAGCTCCAACCGGCGGAAGGGAATCCGCGCTGATGAAGATTCAGGAGTTGCACTGTGTCGACCGATAGAGAGTCGCAGCTGTTGCGACAGGCGACCAAAGCCGGCATCGACTCCCCGCTTGAACTGGCCAATTTCATGGCCCAGGCAGGGCACGAGTCGCGCGGCTTGAGCCGGCTCAACGAGAGCTTCAACTTCACCCGGGGAATCTCGCAGATCCCGGTGGAGGCTGCGTGGCGCAATGGCAACGCAGCGTTGGAGAGCGCCCGCCAGGAAGCGCTGCGTGGTCGGCCGGAAAACCTGGCTGAGCTGATGTACGGCGGGCGCATGGGCAACGACGCGCCTGGTGACGCGCTGAAGTACCACGGCCGCGGCTATCTGCCATTGGTCGGCAAGGAGAATTACGAGCGTGCCGGCAAGGCGCTGGATCTGGACCTGGTGAATCACCCGGAGCTGGCAGCGCAGCCCGAGCACGCAGGCCGTATTGCCGTATGGCAGTGGCAGACACGGGTGCCGGAGGGGGCGCGCCATGATGTGCGCGAAGCAACTTATGCGCTCAACGGCGCGCTCAATGGCATCGAGGCGCGCCGGCAACGATTTGAGGTCTGGCAGCAGAAGTTGACGCCGGACGTGATGGCGCGACTGGATCGCGGCGAAGTCGGTGCGCCGGCGCAGACCGTTGCACGCGACATGTCGCATGCCGGTGAGCCCGGCAACGCATTGTTCGAGGATGCGCGCCGGCACCTGCAGCAGATGGGGCCACAAAGTGGACTGCGCAGTGCACAGGAGCTCGACAATACCGCTGGCGCATTGGCGCTGGGGGCGCAGAAGGCCGGCCTGTCGCGTATCGATCATCTGCTGGCGGGCAACGACGGCCGTACGCTGTTTGCAGTGCAGGGCGCGCTGGGTGATCCGGCCATGCTACGTGCGTCTGTTGACCGGGAGCAGGCCTCCCAGCAGCCACTGGCGCAGAGCAGCCAGCAGTTGGCGGCCAGCGTTGCGCAGCAGGATCCGACGGCCGCGCTCGCCCGCGAGCAGGAGCAGCGTTCCCGATCCCTGTAGCACTTGATGCTGGCGGGCAGGGTGCCCGCCGGTGCTTTGCGTACGACGCGTGGCGCCCTGTGGCGCCGACATGGAAACCCACTCGTAAGGACACCACATGCGAATCGTTCCCTTGAATGCCCGGCAGGCCGCTGCCCGCTGCAATGCATCCGCGCGCCGCCTGCCGCTGCTCTGGCTGCTGTCACTTGGACTTGCCGCAGCCTCGGCACAGGCTCAGGAGGCAGCGTCGCACGTCGCGGAAACGCACGCCACGGCACAGGCGATCGCTGATGCGCCCGCAGGAACGGCACCGCCTGCTACCGCCGAGCCAACCGTTCCGGCGGTATCACCCGCACCGCCCGCATTGGCCATCGTGCCATTGTCGCCCGAGCGGGCGACCGAGCGGGCGCTCGGTGCCCGCTGCCCGGTGGATCTGGCCGGGCGACTGGCGACCCAGGGCGACCTGCTGACCGGCGCCTGCCAGGGCACCATGCCGGCGCATCTGGCCGCTCTGCTGGTTGCGCTGCCCGAGCAGGACATCCACCTGCCGCGCAACTGGCGCGAGCGAGAGGTACAGCAGAAGGCCTGGTTCAAGGCGGTGCCTGGGTACGGCCAGCGCCCGGACTTCATCGTGCGGATGGGCGACGTCTGGGTGCGCTCGCTGGAAGGGCGCGACGCCGACAGCACGTTCTACCTGGTGTCCGCGCCGTTCACCTGCAGCGACCAGGTCGCCAACCGCGATGACTACAGCGCGGAGCCGGTACGTGTGCCAGCGGGTAGCTGCCGCGAGGCCTATGTGGGCCAGCGTGTGTACCAGGTGCGTGGCGATGCGCCGCCGAGGGATGTTACCGCCGAAGCGATGCCGGCCATGCCACAGGTGACCGAGGCGGATCGCGCACGCCAGCTGGCGCGTGGGGGCAGGATCACGCTGGATCACAGCAAGCTGCAGTTCGGGCCGGCCATGCGTTGGTTCGTGCAGTATCCGGAGACGGTGCCGAAGGGTGGGGCGCGTGCGTTCAGTGACTGGAACCGCGAGCATCTTGCCTTCGTGGTCTGGACCGGCGATCACTTCGAGTTGCGCGACAAGGTCCCGCGCAGCCAGTGGCCGTGTGATCCGGTCGCGCCGGGCGATCGCGCCTGCGGCGGCTTCCCGGATTCCGGGCCGGATCTGTTCGTGACCGCCAGTGCATCTGCACCGGTCGCGGCCACCAGCCCCTGAGTCACGGTGCTGAGGCGGGAGCCGGAATGACCGGCTCCCGCGCTGTCCATCAGGCCTGCAGGCTGCGGGTCTGATGCTGCTGCTGTTCCAGCTGTTGGTCGCGCTCCAGCGCAAGGCGCTGGCCTGCAGCCTGCTGGTCGATGCGCTGGCTGCTCTGTTCCAGCGGCGTGTTCATCGCCACTGCCGTATCCACCGACACGCGAAGGTGGGCGGGGTCACCGCCCTGGCCCTGCACGGCGAAGCTGCGCGAGGCATCGGCGTTCATCACCACTTCGTCGATGCGCTTGCCGCCTGCAGCGTGCATCTCCGCCGCCAGGCTGCCCGCCAGCTGCGTACTCATCACGTCCGGCACGCGGCCAACGCGCACGTCATGTGCGTGCACGCCGCGGATCGCGTCGTTGAACAGCGGGTTACCCAGGTGGTTGGCATCGTCCATGCGCAGCATGCTGGTGTGATGGCCATTCTTCTCCGCTTCGCGGCGTGCCGGTTCACCGGGCTGCAGCGGGCCGCGGATGTGGTCGTACAGATCGATGGCGCCGCCCGGGATGCCGCGTGCAGCGCGGGTGACGCCGCGACGCAGTGACTCGACGTCGTCGCGATACTCCTCGATCATCTTGGCGTTGTCTTTCGCCAGCTTCTGCGTTTCCGGGTGCTTCAGCACCGAGCCTTCGTTGAGGAAGTTGCCCAGCTTGTGCGCACCGAACGAGCTGGTGGCCGCGATGATCGGGCGGTCCGGAATCAGATCACGCAGGGCGTGATTGCTGAAGCCGTTTGCCGCGAGCGTCTTGATCTCGTCGGGCTTGGCATAGATGCGTACCTGGCCGAAATGCGGTGACGCGGCGCTGACCGGATCGGAGGCCATGACGTGGTTGATCATGGTGTTGCCGCCTTCCGGAATGCGATAGCTTAGGCTGACCGCGCCGTAGGCATTGAAGGTTTCGCCCTTGACGTTGAAGTGGTGCGAGGTGATCTGGGCAAGAGCGCCGCCGAGGGAGTGACCGGTGACGGTGACCTGGGGCGCGGGCACACCGTTCAAGCGGGATTGAAGCGCGGCGCCTTCGAGCGTCCTCTGTGTCAAAGCAATCGCGTCAGGCGCCTGCACGTTGGTGCGCGCAACCACCATGCCGCCGTCGGTCAGAATCGCATCGCGAGCGATCTGCTCGGTGCCACGATGCGCAATGACGATCTCTTTGGTGTCTACGCGCTGATAGACGGTGCCCTGATAGCCGTTAAGACGATTGTTGACATGCTCAAGTATCTTGTACTCATGGCCGTTTAACGTGACTTTTTCTTCTTGGCCGGGTTCACGTCGGCCGACGGCCCGATCCTTGTAGGCGTCATTGGATAACGCGGCGTAGTCCTGAGAGGTGATGGTCACGGCGCGACCTCACTTGCGGAGAGGGTGATCGTAAACAGCTTGTCCTGCAGATCAGCGGCGTAGTTGCTGCGATCGGGCTCGCCACTGGCTGGGAAGTTGGGAACGCGATCTGCCTTCGGATAGACCAGATCCGGATAGTAGAGCGTATGGGCGCCACCTTCGGTCAGCGGCTTGGCGTCGACGAAGGTGAGGAAGCGGGTCTCTTCTTCGGCACCCGTCGCCTTCAGCATTGCCCCGGCACCGGTGAACTCCCACTTGCAGACGCCACGACCGTAGTAGTCCTCATCCAGCATGCGGTCCACATATAGCGTGCCGCGGTACTCGCCCTCAGCGACCTTGCGCAGCTCCACCGGTTCCTGGCTGGTGATACGTGCAGCTGTGCCGGTGGCCGGCTCGATGTGGCCGCACTGATCCTCGTTGGTGACGTCGTACTGCGCTACGCCCTTGACCAGTGCGAAGTCGCCGGGTGCATCCTTCAGGCGCAATACCAGTTCATAGGCCTTGCGCGGGGTGGGGTTGAGCTTGGCGAGGCCGCGCCCGCCCTGGGCGACATCGGCTTCAGCAGCGGCACGTTCCTGGTTCATGGCGGTCTCCGGGTTGCAGGCGGTCAATAGAAGCAGAGCAAGGCACGGAATCATCTTGTGGCGCAATGTCGGCCTCCTTGGGGGTAGGGGTTGTTGAACTGGCAGCTCATGGCACGAGCTTCTGCACAGTGGTGGTGGTTGAGAACAGCGCGTCGCGCAGATCTTCGCTGTACCCCGACGGATCTTCCTCGCCACTGGCGCCAAAGTTGGCGACAGTGTCGGCGCGCGGATAGATAAGGTTTGGGTAATAAAGCGTAAGAGGTGAGTCGCTCTCCATGCGCTCCTTGTCGACGAACGTAAGGAATCGCGTATCCGCCTCGCCGGTCGTAGCGCGCAACATCGCACCGACACCCGTCAACGTCCAATGGCAGACGCCACGCCCGTAGTAATCCTCGTCCTGCATGCGGTCGAGGTAGAACGTACCGCGGTATTCGTTCTCGTCGACCTTGTGTAGTTCCACCAACTCCTGGCTGGTGATACGGCTGGCGGTACCGGTCGCCCACAGGACCCGGCCGCAGTCCCTGTGGTTGCTGACGTCGTACTGGGCAACGCCCTCGACCACCGCGAAGGGACCGGGGGCATCCTTCAGGGTCAGTACCAGCTCGTAGCCCTGCTGCGGTGACGGGTTGAGCTTGGCCAGGCCGCGTCCACCTGCGGCGACGTCACGCTCTGCGTCCGCGTAAGGCGAGCAGGCCGTCAGCGCCAGCAAGAGGCCCATCGGTACCAGATGGCGTCCCTCACGTGTCGGCATGGCTACATCCATGGCGGCATCCTGCATCGTGCATCCGTGTCCATATATCCTTCCCTGGTGACAGGTCTATCGATTATGGAGTGTTCTGGAAACCTGGCGCCAGCTACGGCAAGGTGTCCGCGACGGAATTTTGACGCATTCAGCGTTCGGGAGCGTCGCCGAATCGATTGCGGCACAGGCGATTCGGGGTCGGCCAGGCGATTGCGCTTCGCGTTCGACATTTCGCCGCCAATTTGTGACAACGGTCGCCAATTCACGCGACTCTCACGCAAGCGAGAATTACGCCATGAACCACACCATCCGTGCCGAAGCCATTGATGATCACGCCACCCTCCATGCGCTCACCGAGGCCGCATTCCGGAACGCTGCGCACAGCAGCCATACCGAGCAGTTCATCGTCGACGCCCTGCGCGCGCGCGGGGAGCTGAGCGTTTCGCTGGTGGCCGAGATGGACGGGAAGGTGATCGGCCATGTGGCGGTGTCGCCGGTGACGATCAGCGATGGCAGCACGGGCTGGTTTGGCCTGGGGCCGATTTCGGTATTGCCTGCCTGGCAGGGGCAGGGCATCGGTGCGGCCCTGATGCATGCCGCACTTGAAGCACTGCGTCAGCAGGGCGCACATGGCTGTGTATTGCTGGGCGAGCCGGCCTATTACGGTCGCTTCGGCTTCTGTGCCGAGCCGGGCCTGGTGCTGCCGGGTGTGCCGCCGGAGTACTTCCAGGCACTTTGCCTGCAGCCTCCGTTGGCACAGGGCGAGGTGCAGTACTCACCGGCCTTCGAGGCGACGGCCTGATCCGGGCCTGGCACGTTTCTGCTCAGGGCGCGCGCCAGACGGTCGGTTCGGGTTGCGGCTTCGGAATGCGGTAACCGCCGATGTGTTCAAGCAGTTCATTGGTACGGCGCTGCTCGACCAGTACTTCACGCAGCAGGTTGCGCACGGCGAAGATGGCGAACGGCACCAGGATCCAGACCAGGCTGATGCCCAGCGCAAACAGGGTCAACAGGGCTTTTGCACCATCCATGCGGCATTCCTTGGTCGAAAGCAGCCACGCTAGCACGTGGCTGCTGTCGACGGATGTCAGCCGTTGTGCCGAAGGTGGATCAGCGGATACGGACGGCCTTGCGAATCCAGCGGTGAACGTCCGGTTTCGACGAAGCCCATGCGCAGATAGAAGCCCACGGCCTGCGCGTTCTGTGCGTTGACGTCGGTGCTCAGCTGTGGGCACAGGGTCAACGCGTGCTGCAACAGTTGGCGACCAACCCCGGTGCCACGCACGTCCGGGTCAATGAACAGCGCTTCCATGTGGGTGCCGTCGATCAGCATGAATCCGAGGGGGCGATCCTGTGCGTCGACAGCAACGGTCATCGGCGCCTGCGGCAGGAAACCGGCTACTTCGGCATCGATGGCCATGCGGTCTTCGGCACTGAGGAAGTCGTGGGTGGCGTCGACGGCGCGACGCCAGAGGTCGACAAGAGCGGCGCCGTCGTCGGCGCGGGAGGGGCGGAGGGTGGTCATGGGTTCGCCAAGGTGCTTGCAAAGAATGCGTAGTATGGCGCGTCCCGATCCAGCGCGCAGATGTGGATTCATCCGGCGTTGCGATGGCGGATGAAGGGGCTGTAGGTAGTGGCCTCTGCGCGCAGCACAACGCCGTCCTCGAAATCGCTGCTGTCGTTGAAGGGCACGGTGGGCCACTGCGGCCATTGCGCCAGGCGTTCGCGGTAGTGGTGGGTTGCTGCAGCCAGTGCCTCGTCGTGTGCCTGCATGCGCTCCGCTGCCAGCCCGGAACGCACGCCGTGCACCACGTGCGGTTCCATCACGTCGAAGCCGACGTAGCGCAGGCTGTACATCAAGGGCCACAGCAGCAACCGGGTATCTCCCTCGCGGCCGTCGACTGCGCAGGCCCGTGCCGATGAGCCGGTGGTGACGCTCAGCAACGCACGCTTGCCGCGCATCGCTCCGTGCTCGTGACGCAGGCGGCTGTTGTACATCGGCCCGTACACCAGTACGCGGTCCAGCCAGCCCTTCAGGATGGCCGGCGCCGCGAACCACCACAGCGGGAACTGCAGGATCAGCAGGTCTGCGGCCCGCAGCAGTTGCAGGTGATGTTGCACATCGACGGGCAGCTGGCCCTGCTCGGCGCTGTGCCGCTGTTCGCGTTGGGCGTCGAAGTGGCCGGGATGCAGGCGATGCGGATGGTGTTCAGCCGCTTCCAGCGGATCGAAGCCCTCCGCATACAGGTCGACCACGTCCACCTGCAGCGCGTCATGCCGCAGCTGCTCGGCGGCCTGAGCGGCCAGATGTGCATTGAAGGAGCGGGGCTCGGGGTGGGCAAGCAGGATCAGGGCGCGCATGGGGCGAGGTGTTCGACGAGTGTGCGACCATCCTCGCGGTGCCGGCATGCGCCGGCAATTACGCACCTTGAGGTAAGCATGGCCTTTCCCGGGGATGTCTATGCCGCCGACTGTTCGGCACGCGATGCGCTTGCGCTGATTTCAGGCAAGTGGGTGATGCTGCTGCTGCCGGCATTGGCGCAGGGCCCGCTTCGCAACGGCGCGTTGCTGCGGAAGATCGAAGGCATCTCGCAGAAGGTGCTGACCCAGACCCTGCGCCAGCTGGAGCGCAATGGGCTGGTCGAGCGGTGTGACCGGGGCAGCAAACCACTGCATGTGGAGTACCGCCTGACCGAGGTCGCGCGCGGCCTGGTCGAGACGCTGTCCGCCCTGGATCGCTGGGCCGAGCACAACTTCCCGGCGCTCGATGCGGCCCGCGAGCGCTTCGACGCGCGCTAGCGGCGCCTGCACGGTCCCGGGCGTACAATGCGCCCCCGGCGGCCATCCTGGCCCAGTTGAAAAGCGAGAACCGCCATGACCGATGTCTTGGGTGTACCGGTGCACGACGCCGATGAACACTGGATGCGCCATGCACTAGCCCTGGCCGAGCGCGCGCAGCGTGAGTTCGACGAGATTCCGGTCGGGGCGGTGCTGGTGGGCGCCGACGGCCAGCTGCTGGGCGAGGGCTGGAACCTCAACATTGCCTCGCATGACCCCAGTGCGCATGCCGAGATCGTGGCCATGCGGGCCGGTGGAAAGCTGCTGGCCAACCATCGCCTGCTTGGCAGCACGCTGTACGTGACCTTGGAGCCGTGCGCGATGTGCGCGATGGCGATCGTGCATGCGCGCGTTTCGCGCCTGGTCTACGGCGCCAGCGACCCCAAGACCGGTGCGTGCGGCAGCGTGTTCGACCTGCTCGGCGATGCCCGCCACAACCACCGGGTCGAGATCCACGGCGGGGTGCTGGCCAAGGAAGCCAGTACGCGCCTGACCAATTATTTCCGCGCCAAGCGTGGCAAGCCGCCGCTGCTGCTGGAAGACCACGTCGGCGAGGGCTGAAGGGCGAACGGGTATGATGGGCGCCTCTTTCCTTCACCGGTAGGCCGCGCGCCTGCCCAGCAACGAGGCGACACAATGGCGGACACCGGCGCGGCCAACGAACGACTGATCTGGATCGACCTGGAAATGACCGGGTTGGACACCGACAACGATTCGATCATCGAGATCGCCACCGTGGTCACCGACGCCCAGCTGAACGTACTGGCCGAAGGACCGGAATTCGCCATCCATCATCCGCTGGAAACGCTGGAGGCGATGGACGAGTGGAACCGCAACCAGCATCGTCGTTCGGGCCTGTGGCAGCGCGTGGTGGGCAGCACCACCACCCTCGGCCAGGCCGAGGCGCAGACGGTAAACTTCCTGGCGCAGTGGATCCCGGCCGGCCTTTCGCCGATGTGCGGCAACTCGATCTGCCAGGATCGCCGCTTCCTGCACCGCCAGATGCCGCGCCTGGAGAAGTACTTCCATTACCGCAACCTGGACGTGTCCACGGTGAAGGAACTGGCCAAGCGCTGGGCGCCGAGCGTGGCCGCCGGCGTCGGCAAGAACAGCAACCACACCGCGCTGAGCGACGTGCACGACTCGATCGCCGAGCTGCGCCATTACCGCCAGTTCATGGGCGCGCTGTCGGGCTTGCCCACGGCCTGAACAACAACGCCGGGCAAGGCCCGGCGCTACCGGGTGACACGCGAACTGGTAGTGCCGGCCGCTGGCCGGCAAGGCGTCGGGGCCGAACCCCTTCCCGCGGCAAGGGCTCTGACCCCTCTGTCGTGCCTCGCGACGAACCGTTCAACTCCCCGGCGCTAAGATCGGCGCCATGAACGAGCCCATCCTGCTTCCCCGCGACATTGCCCACGACGCCCGCGACTGGTCCGACCTGCAGCGGGCGGTGGCCCTGCTGGAAGCGCCGACCCTCACCGCGCGCATGGCCAATCTGGTCGGCACGCCGCTGGAGTTCGCGGTGAAGGCGCTGCCCAAGGCGGTCTCCGGCCGCATACACGGTGCGGTGCAGGCGGCGCTGTCCAAGTCCGCACAGGCGGCGCTGTGGAGCATGGACAACTCGCCCGGCAAGGGAGCGTCGACCCGTTGGCACAAGCTGGCGGCAGCCACCTCGGGCGCGGTCGGCGGGGCCTTTGGTTTCGCGGCCTTGTTCATCGAACTGCCGGTGTCGACCACCATCATGATGCGCGCCGTGGCCGACGTGGCCCGCAGCGAGGGCTTCGACCTGTCCGAGTTCAGCACCCGGCAGGCGTGCCTGGAGGTGTTCGCGCTCGGTGGCAACTCGCCGCGCGACGACGCCAGCGAGACCGGCTACTACCTGGCCCGAGGCTTCACCACCGACGTGATGCGGCATCTTTCGGCCGAACTGGCTGGGCGTGTGGTGACCGGCCGCGACCTGACCCTGGGCGTGGCACCGAAGGAAGCTGGAAAGCTGCTGGCGAAGATGGTGGAAAAGGTGGCGGCGCGCTTCGGCGTGGTGGTCACCGAGAAATTCGCCGCACAGGCGGTGCCGATCGTCGGTGCTGCCGCCGGTGCAACACTCAATACCATGTTCACCGACTACTACCAGGACATGGCGCGCGGCCACTTCATCGTGCGCCGGCTGGAGCGCAAGTACGGTGAGGATGTGGTGCGCGCCTGCTATGACCGCGTGGCGCATGGTGCGGTAAGGATCGAGCCAAGGCTGGAGTAGAGCCACGCCATGCGTGGATGAGCCCTCGTGGCGGGTGATCCTTGCCTCGAGGGAACAATTGTTTTGCCAGTGCATGCCTGTTGCCTGGCAGCCGGCATCCCCATCCTTTGCGGCACTCCCCCCGCAAGAGATTGCCGCCATGATGTTCACCCCCCACCGCCTGGGCGCGTTGACGCTGCCCAACCGCATCGTGATGCCGCCGATGACCCGCTCGCGCGCCGCCGATGGCAACGTCGCCACCGCGGAAATGGCCGCCTACTATGCGCAACGCGCCAGCGCCGGCCTGATCGTCAGCGAAGGTACCCAGATCAGCCAGCAGGGCCAGGGCTATGCCTGGACCCCGGGCATCCACAGTGCCGAGCAGGTGCAGGGCTGGCGGCAGGTGACCGATGCGGTGCACGCCGCCGGTGGCCGCATCTACGCCCAGCTGTGGCACGTCGGCCGTGTCTCGCATGTGGCCCTGCAGCCCGATGGCGCGGCGCCGGTGTCTTCCTCGGCATTGCTCGCCGAAGGCGTGAAAGTGTTCGTCGACCCGACTGGGGCGGGTCCCGAAGCCGGTGTGGGCGAGATGATCCAGCACTCGATGCCGCGCGCGCTGCGCGAGGACGAGATTCCGGGCATCGTCGCCGATTACGCGCAGGCTGCGCGCAATGCGCTGGCCGCGGGATTTGATGGTGTGGAACTGCACGGCGCCAACGGCTACCTGATCAACCAGTTCATCGATTCGCAGGCCAACCAGCGCACCGATGCCTACGGCGGCTCACTGCAGAATCGCCTGCGTTTCCTGCGCGAGGTGGTGCAGGCGGTGGTCGAGGTTGCCGGTGGCGAGCGTGTGGGCGTGCGCCTGGCGCCGCTGACTACGCTGCAGGGGGCGGTGGACGATACGCCGCAGGCGACCTATCTGGCTGCCGCACACCTGCTCGGTGAGATGGGGGTGGGCTACCTGCACATTGCCGAGGCCGACTGGGACGATGCACCGCCGATGCCGGTGGCGTTCAAGCAGGCGCTGCGCATGGTCTACCCGGGTACGCTGATCTACGCCGGCAAGTACACCGCCGAGCGCGCCGAGCAGGCACTGGCCGAAGGCTGGGCTGACCTGATCGGCTTCGGCCGGCCGTTCATCGCCAACCCGGATCTGCCCGAGCGCCTGCGTACGGGTGCGACGCTGAATCCGCCGGATCGCGCCACGTTCTTTGGCGGTGGTGCGGAGGGTTTCACTGATTACCCGGCGCTGGAAGAGAGCGTCGCTGCCTGATTCTGGAGGCTGCCGGCCAGCGGCCGGCACTACCAGTGGGCGAGGGGTAGTGCCGGCCGCTGGCCGGCATTTCAGTCAGGCGGCGAGGGGGGTAGTGCCGGCCGCTGGCCGGCATTTCAGTCAGGCGGCGAGGGGGGTAGTGCCGGCCGCTGGCCGGCATTTCAGTCAGGCGGCGAGGGGTAGTGCCGGCCGCTGGCCGGCATTCCACTGCCGGATCACGGCTTGTCGCGCACCAGCGCGTCGGCCTCAACCACGCCACCATCCTTGCCATGCAGGTAAAGGTGCATGTCCTGCTGCGGATACGGAATGTTGATGCCGGCCTTGTCATAGCCCAGCTTCAGCTGCTCCAGTAGCGTGACCTTGGTGCCGAACCAGTCGGCCGACTTCACGTAGCAGCGGATGCCGAGGTTGATGGCGTGTGCGCCCAGTTCGTAGACCACCACGTCCGGTGCGGGGGTCTGCAGCACACGCGGATCGGCCTTCATCAGCGCCAGCGCGGTGTCGCGTGCCAGCTGGATGTTGTCTTCGTAGCCGATGCCGATCACCAGTTCGACGCGGCGCGTCGGCTCGGCGGTGAGGTTGATGATCGGCGCGGCGGTGATCAGCGTGTTCGGAATGGTGGTGTGCTGGTTGTCGGCGCCGGTAAGCACGGTCTGGAAGATGCGCACTTCGCGCACCGTGCCGGTCTGGCCGGCCACGGTGACCACATCGCCCACGCGGAACGGACGCAGCGTCACCAGCATCACGCCCGAGGCGATGTTGGACAGCGAATCCTTCAATGCCAGACCGACCGCCAGGCCAGCGGTGCCGAGCACGGCCAGCAGCGGGGTGATCTGCACGCCCAGCGTGCCGATGGCCAGCACCACCACGATCACCAGTGAGGCGGCATACACCACGTTGCGCAGGAAGCTTCCCAGCATCGGGTCCACACCCATGCGCGCAGTGGCGCGCGGCATTGCATTGGACAAGCGACGTGCCACCCACAGGCCCACCAGCAGCACCACGATCGCGGCCAGCAACGGCACGCCGTAGGTTTCCAGCAGGCGTTCCCAGTCGAGCGAGTGGAACCAGGGCGTTGCGGCGGGGGCGGCGGGTGCTGCTGCGGCGATCATGCGGAAGTCCTTTGCTGAGAAACGGTGTCTGCGTGGGGCAGGGCGTGCGTGCACGCCAGAAACACGAAGCCCCGCAGAGGCGGGGCTTGCATGCAGCAGCAGTATCGGCCGACGCCGATGAACACGACGTCAGCCCGTGGCCATCACGGCATCAGCCGTTGGCCTTCAGCTTGGCCAGGCGCAGCCAGGTATCGACCACGGTGTCCGGGTTCAGCGACACCGACTCGATGCCTTCCTGCATCAGCCATTCGGCCAGATCCGGGTGATCGGACGGGCCCTGGCCGCAGATGCCGACGTACTTGCCCTTGGCACGCGCTGCCTTGATCGCCATCGACAGCAGCTTCTTCACTGCCGGGTTCCGCTCGTCGAACAGGTGCGCAACGATCGAAGAGTCGCGGTCCAGGCCCAGGCTCAGCTGGGTCAGGTCGTTGGAGCCGATCGAGAAGCCGTCGAAGATCTCCAGGAACTCATCGGCGAGCAGTGCGTTGGACGGCACTTCGCACATCATGATGATCTTCAGGCCGTTCTCGCCCTGCTTCAGGCCGTTCTGTTCCAGCACCTCGACGACCTTGCGGCCTTCTTCCAGGGTGCGCACGAACGGAATCATGACCCACAGGTTGTCCAGGCCCATTTCGTTGCGCACGCGCAGCACGGCCTTGCACTCCAGCGCGAAGGCGGCCGAGAAGCTCGGGTCGACGTAACGGCTGGCGCCGCGGAAGCCGATCATCGGGTTCTCTTCGTGCGGCTCGTAGTTGCTGCCGCCGATCAGGTTGGCGTACTCGTTGGACTTGAAGTCCGACAGGCGCACGATCACCGGGTTCGGTGCAACCGAGGCGGTGAGGGTGGCGATGCCTTCGGCCAGGCGGTCGACGTAGAAGCTGACCGGATCACCGTAGCCGGCGATCTTCTCATCGATCTTCTTCTTGGTCGCCGCGTCCTGGCGGTCGTATTCCAGCAGTGCGTTCGGGTGGATGCCGATGTGGCTGGCGATGATCATTTCCAGGCGGGCCAGGCCGATGCCGGCGTTCGGCAGCTGGCCGAAGTCGAAGGCACGTTCCGGGTTGGCCACGTTCATCATGATCTTCAGCGGGGCCGGCGGCATGTTGCCCAGATCGGTGGTGGTGCGCTCGACGCCGAGCTTGCCTTCGTAGATGAAGCCGGTATCGCCTTCAGCGCAGCTGACGGTGACCAGCTGGCCATCTTCAATGACCTTGGTGGCATTGCCCGAACCGACCACGGCGGGCACGCCCAGCTCGCGCGCGATGATCGCGGCGTGGCAGGTGCGGCCACCACGATTGGTGACGATGGCCGAGGCGCGCTTCATCACCGGTTCCCAGTCCGGGTCGGTCATGTCGGCGATCAGCACGTCGCCCGGCTGCACGCGGTTCATGTCGTCCAGCGTCTTGACCACGCGGGCCACGCCCGAACCGATCTTGGCGCCGACGGCACGACCTTCGGCCAGCACGTTGCCGCCCTTTTCGGTCAGCGCGAAGCGCTCGATCTGGGTGGCGTGGCTGCGCGACTTCACCGTTTCCGGGCGTGCCTGCACGATGAACAGCTTGCCGCTGACACCGTCCTTGGCCCACTCGATGTCCATCGGGCGGCCGTAGTGCTTTTCGATGACCAGCGCCTGCTTGGACAGTTCCTGCACGTCCTCGTCGCTGATCGAGAAGGTGTTGCGCAGTTCGACCGGGGTGTCCTCGATCTTCACGCGCTCACCGGGGACATCCGAATACACCATGCGGATCGCCTTGCTGCCGAGCGAGCGGCGCAGGATCGCCGGCTTGCCGGCCTGCAGGGTGGGCTTGTAGACGTAGTACTCGTCCGGGTTCACCGCACCCTGCACGACCATTTCGCCCAGGCCGAACGAGGAGGTGACGAACACCACGTCGCGGAAGCCGGACTCGGTGTCCAGGGTGAACAGCACGCCGGAGGAACCGACGCCCGAACGCACCATCAGCTGCACGCCGGCGGACAGGAACACGTCCTCGTGCTTGAAGCCGTGGTGCACGCGGTAGGCGATGGCACGGTCGTTGTACAACGAGGCGAACACTTCCTTGACCTTGTGCACGACGTCGTCGGCACCGGTGACGTTGAGGAAGGTTTCCTGCTGGCCGGCGAAGGAGGCATCCGGCAGATCCTCGGCGGTGGCCGAGGAACGCACGGCCACAGCCACGTCGCCGCCGCCGTTGTCGGCGCTGAGCTTGGCGTAGGCGGTGCGGATGTCCTGGTCCAGCTGCGGCTGCAGCGGGGCATCGATCACCCAGCTGCGGATTTCCTTGCCGGCGGCGGTCAGCGCGTTGACGTCCTCGACGTCCAGCGTGGCCAGCTTGTCGAAGATGCGCTTGGACAGATCGTTGTGCGCGATGAAGTCCTTGAAGGCTTCAGCGGTGGTGGCATAACCGCCCGGCACCGAAACGCCCAGACCGGCCAGGTTGCCGATCATCTCGCCCAGGGACGAATTCTTGCCGCCTACGCGGGCCAGATCGGCCAGACGCAGTTCGTGCAACCACAGGATGTTCTCGTTCAAGCGCGATGCTCCGTTTGGCCATCGCCCGAGGCGGGCTGAGTGGCCGCGTCCGTAGGAAGAAGCCGATATGATGCCGGGCAGACCACTGTCGGCACAAGCTTGTGCTGGCGGCCTTTTTAAGCTTCGTAGGGGGTAAAAGCGCGCATGTCGACCATCCGCCCGGTGTTCTACGTTTCCGATGGAACCGGTATCACCGCTGAAACCATTGGGCATAGCCTGCTCACCCAGTTCTCCGGGTTCAGCTTCATTACCGACCGCATGTCGTTTGTCGACGACCCCGAAAAAGCGCGTGAAGCCTGTGCCCGGATCCAGGCGGCGGGGGAGCGGTACCAGGTCCGGCCGATCGTGGTGAACTCCTGCGTGGACCAGAGCCTGAGCCTGATCCTGGCCGACAGCGGGGCGCTGATGCTGGATGTGTTCGCGCCGTTCATCGAGCCGCTGGAGCGTGAACTTGCCAGCCCGCGCCTGGCCCGGGTCGGCCAGGCCCACGGCATGGTCGACTTCGACACCTACCACCGCCGCATCAACGCGATGAACTTCGCCCTGACCCACGATGACGGTATCGCGGTGAACTACGACGATGCCGACGTGATCCTGGTGGCGGTGTCGCGCGCCGGCAAGACGCCCACCTGCATCTACCTGGCCCTGCATTACGGCGTGCGTGCGGCCAACTACCCGCTGACCGACGAGGACCTGGAAAGCGACCGCCTGCCGCCGCGCCTGCGCAACTACCGGCGCAAGCTGTTCGGCCTGACCATCGACCCGGACCGCCTGCAGCAGATCCGCCAGGAGCGCCGCCCGAACTCGCGCTACGCCAACCTGGAGACCTGCAAGCGCGAGGTGGCCGCGGCCGAGGTGATGTTCCAGATGGAGCGGATCCCGACGCTGAGCACCACGCATACCTCGATCGAGGAGATTTCCAGCAAGGTGCTGGCCACGCTGGGGCTGCAGCGCGAGTTGTATTGATCCGTGCGCCACGACCAACGGTCGTGGCCTACCTCCCGGGGCAATACCCCTCCTGCGCGGGGGCATCGACCCTCCTGCACGGTGGGTATCGACCCTCCTGCACGGTGGGTATCGACCGTTGGTCGATACCGAGCCCTTTGGTCGGGGTGATCCCGCCCCCACGTTGAAGCACCAACGTGTAGGATCGACCCATGGCCCGAGCCTTGCCCCGTACCGAACGCATTCCCCGCCTGAGCCGGTTGAGCTGGCTCATGGGCCTGTACGCGGAGAACTATCGCCATCTGGTGCGCCTGTTCGAACCGGCCGGACTGGCGGCGGGCAGCTACATTTCCTCGATCGGCGACGGCCTGGATGTCCGCCTGGACGTGATCGAGTGCCACCGCTACACGGTGGAACTTCGCCTGACCTACGACCTGGCCGACCCGGTCACCGGCGAGCCTGATCCGTCGGCCTACGTGCGCCTGTACCGTGACGCGCGCCAGGCCGAGACCACCCATTGCTATGTCGGCCGCCGCTGGCAGGACACCATGGGCCTGTACCCGCCGCCGGCGGAACTGATCAGCCACCGCATGCGCGTGAACACCTTCCTCGGCAAGTGGCTGGAATACCTCGCCGAGCGCGGCCACGGCGTGGCCACCCTGCGCCGCGATCCTGATGGCGCCACTGCGGCTGCCGAACGCCGCCTGTCGCTGGTGCGCTGATCGGCCATAATCCACGGCTGACCTGCCGCTGGATGCTGCCCATGCCGTACACCCCGATCGTCGCCACCCTGGGCTACGTGCTGTCGCCCGATCGTCGCCAGGTGCTGATGATCCACCGCAACACCCGGCCCGGTGACCACCACCTGGGCAAGTACAACGGGCTGGGCGGCAAGATCGAACCGACCGAAGACGTTGCGGCAGGCATGCGCCGCGAAATCGCCGAGGAAGCCGGCATCGACTGCACCGGCATGCGGCTGCGCGGCACCATCAGCTGGCCGGGATTCGGCAAGCATGGCGAGGACTGGCTGGGCTTCGTGTTCGTCATCGACAGTTTCGAAGGCACCCCGCACGGCGGCAACCATGAAGGCACGCTGGAGTGGGTGGACCTGGACAAGCTGGACACGCTGCCGATGTGGGAGGGCGACCGCAACTTCCTGCCACTGGTGTTCGACGCCGACCCGCGCCCCTTCCACGGCGTGATGCCGTACCAGGACGGCCGCATGGTCAGCTGGTCCTACAGCCGGCTGTAAGCCGGCGAATCGGGAGGGGGGCGATCTTTCGAGTGGGGATCAACCTTCCAGGTGGGTGCCAACCTTGGTTGGCACGCTCTTCCGGTTCATTAATGTCCGGGCAATATTGACGAACGCAAATTACCCGGGCAATATTCGCGCATCACCTCCGATGCCATTGCCATGCCTGCGTCCCGACTCCCTCCCTTCAGTTGCTTCGACGGCCACCGGCTGGTCGCCTCCGGTACCCCGGAAGTGGCTGCGCTGGCGCTGAAGCAGCTGCGTGCCGGCAACGCTGCCGGTCCGCTGCTTGTGTTCGACAACGCTACCGGCCGCACCCGTGATTTCGATACGCGCGGCAGTGACGCAGAACTGCTGGCGCGGGTCGTCGAAGCCTTTCCCGCCGCCGTCGAGGCGGATGCCGACGTTACTGCCGAAGAGGCGCCGGCAACTCCGCGTGGCCGCGGCCGCCCCAAGCTGGGCGTGGTCGCACGCGAAGTGACCCTGCTGCCGCGCCACTGGGCGTGGCTGGCCGAGCAGCCCGGCGGGGCCTCGGTAGTGCTGCGCAAGCTGGTGGAGGCGGCCAGCCGTGCTGGTGCCGACAAGGACCGGCAGCGCCGCCACAGCGAGCGTGCCTATCACTTCCTGCAGACCGTCGCCGGAGACCTGCCGGGTTTCGAGGAAGCGATCCGTGTCCTGTTCGCGCACGACCGGGCGGGCCTGGAAATGGCGTTACGCAGCTGGCCCGAGGATGTGCGCAATCACGCCCTGCGCCTGGCCTTCGATGATTCTTCGGACCACGCAGACGGCTGAGCCACCGCGCCGCTACTGAGCGGCGGCGCCACCTGATCGCGGGCCACGGCCCGCTCCCCTGTGCTTGCTTTGCTGGCGGAAACGCCGGGCAGGGCAGCGCCTTGCCCAGAGAACCCCATGGACACCCCCGCACATCCCATCCCCCCGGTCGCGCCGCCCCTCTGGCGCACCTATCTGACCCTGCTCCTGCCGATGCTGCTGACCAACGCATTGCAGCTGGCTGCAGGCACGCTGGACAACGTCTACCTCGGCCATCTGCTGGGTACGCAGGCGGTGGCCGCCGCCGCTGCGTTCTTCCCTGTCTTCTTCCTGCTGCTGGCCCTGGTAATGGGTCTGGCCACCGGTGCGATGGTGCTGATCGGCCAGGCCTGGGGCGCGGGCCGGCCGCAACAGGCTCGCGCGGTCGCCGGCAGTGCGGTGGCACTGATTCTGCTGTTGTCAGTGCTTGTGATGGCGGTGGGCGGCGGTTTCGCGCCACAGCTGCTGGCGGCACTGGGCACGCCAGCGCCGATCCTCGGCGAATCCATCGTCTATGCCCGTGTTCTGCTGCTGGCGGCACCGGCGTTCTTCCTGCTGTGGCTGGCCACTGCGGTGAGCCGTGCGGTGGGCGATGCCAAAACGCCGCTGCATGCGCTGCTGCTGGCCACGGTGGTCGGCCTGCTGTGCACGCCGCTGCTGATCCTGGGCTGGGCCGGCCTGCCGCAGCTGGGCGCGGCCAGTGCGGCAGTCTCGGCGGCGCTCGCCTCGCTGCTGGCCCTGGCCTGGCTGATGTGGCGGTGGCAGCGCATGGGGCACCCGTTGGCCCCGGGGCATGAGTTGCTGCAAGCCATCCGCTTTGATGGAGCGCTGATCCGTTCGATGCTGCACATCGGCATACCGTCTTCGTTGCAGATGCTCAGCCTGGCCATTGCCGAAATCGTGCTGCTGGGCTGGATCAACCGCTATGGCTACACGGCCACGGCCGCCTACGGTGCGGTCAACCAGTTGATGAGCTGGGTGCAGCTGCCGGCGATGTCGCTGGGCATCACTGCCACCATCCTCGCGGCGCATGCGATGGGCGCGGGGCGTACGGCACGGCTGCCGGCCATCGCACGCACAGGCGTGCTGCTTGGACTGGCGATGCTGAGCGGGGTGGTGGTGCTGGTTGTGGCGCTGGCGCCCTGGCTGACCGGCCTGATCCTGGCGGCGACCGACGTGCGCGAACTGGCCGCGTTGCAGTTGCGCACCGTGGTGTGGGGCGTGCTGGCGATGGGAGGCAGTGCGGTGCTGGTCGGAGTGATGCGCGGCAGCGGCACGGTGCTGTTGCCGGCGTTGCTGGGCATGGCTGCCGTGTTGCTGCTGGAGCTGCCGTTGGCGATGTGGCTGCAATCCCGGCACGGTCTGGCCGGGCTGTGGTGGGCATGGCCGCTGGGGTTGCTGGCCATGCTGGTGATGCAGGTGTTCTGTTTCGCGCATTGGCGGCGCCGCGTGCAGGCCGGGTAGTGCCGGCCGCTGGCCGGCAATCCGCAATGGCCGGAGCAGCCGGCCAGCGGCCGGCTCTACCACTTCAGGGCCGCTGCGCCATCGCCGCCCGTCACCAGGAATCGGACGTGGCGGCGGCGGGTCCGCCGGTGACCATAGCGCCGACCCTGTGGCTTGGGAAGTAGGGAAACCCCGCTTCCGGGTGATGAGGAAATGTCCAGCGTCGCAGTCGGTGAGATCTGGTTGTCCACAGGGGGTGTGGATTACGCGTGGGCAACTTTGTGGATAAGCCGCGACAGGCGCCACCCCCCTAGGCTGTCAAGATGGGTGGCGAAAAATTCACCGCTGGTGAGGGCAGGTGAGGGAGCGGTGAAGGCGGGTCCTGCCAGTGCTGTCGCCAGCGGCGGCGCTCGCGGTAACCTGTGGGCCTTGATGCTCCGTGAGACCCCATGAAACGTCACTTCTCGATGCTGCGCGAATTCCAGCTGGCCGACTGGTTCACCCTGGCCAATGCTTTCTGCGGCACCGGTGCGGTCTTTGCCGCGATGCGCTTCCTGCAGGACGGCGAGCGTGGCTACCTGCTGTTCGGCATGGCCTTGATCCCGCTGGCCTTCATCTTCGACGCGCTCGACGGGCGCATCGCGCGCTGGCGCAAGTCCAGTTCCACCCTGGGCCGCGAGCTGGACTCGCTGTCGGACGTGATCTCCTTCGGCGTGGCGCCGGCGGCGCTGGCCTATGCCTGCGGCATGCAGGGCGGCTGGGACTGGCTGGTGCTGAGCTACTTCGTCTGCTGCGGTGTCAGCCGCCTGGCACGCTACAACGTCACTGCCGAGGCGCTGGCCGGCGACGAGGGCAAGGTCACGTATTTCGAGGGCACCCCGATCCCGACCAGCCTGGTGCTGGTGATCGTACTGGCGATTGCCGCCGGTACCGATGCCATCGGCCAGAACATCTGGTTCGGCCAGTGGCAGATCGGCCCGTGGCAGCTGCACCCGATGGTGCTGTTGTTCGCCCTGTCCGGGTCGCTGATGATCAGCAAGACCCTGCGTATCCCCAAGCCATGAGCCAGCCCTGCGGAGGCCTGCGATGACCAGCTCGGCCCACGACGCCGGCAGCAGCGATTTCGAAACGCTGGCGCGGCAGTACTTCGGTGCCTGGGGCGATGCCCTGCGCCACGCGAGCACGCCCGGTGCACCGGCCGGCGGCGACCCCGGCAGCTGGCAACGGCTGTTCGACTGGTGGAGCCAACTGTTGCCCGAACAGGGGCAGGGCGCGCCGGAAGATGCCGTGCGCCGTTTCCGCGAACAGGCCGGCAGCTGGTACGGCACCATGCAGGAAGTGGCCGCGCGTTTCGCCGGCCGCGATGCCAGCAGCGCCGAGGTGGCCCAGGCCTGGCGCGAGGCGGTGCAGGGGCAAGGCGACGGTATGCTGCAGTGGATGCTGCAGGGCGCCCGTGGCAGCACCCACGCCGGCGCCACCGTGCCCGACTTCGCCGCATGGCTGCAGCAGTTCCAGCTGCAGGCGGGCCCGTGGCTGCAGAGCCCGGCGTTCGGCCCCGGCCGCGAGCACCAGGCGCGCTGGCAGGCCCTGCTGCGGGCGCAGGAGGAGTACCAGCAGCATTCGCGCGCCTACGTTGATCAGATCAGGCAGGCGTTGGACGAGGCCTTCGCGTTGTTCGAGCAGCGTCTGGCCGAGCACGAACAGCCCGGCAGCCAGTTGACCAGCGCCCGCGCGATGTTCGACCTGTGGATCGAAGTGGCCGAGGAGGCCTACGCCAAGGTCGCCATGTCCGAACCGTTCCAGCAGGTGTACGCCTCGCTGGGCAACGCGCAGATGCGCCTGCGCGCCGGCCTGCAGCGCGAGGTGGAACAGATGAGTGAGCGTATCGGCCTGCCGACCCGCAGCGAGATGGACGCCGCGCATCGCCGTATTGCCGAACTGGAGCGCAGCCTGCGTCGCCTGCAGGCGCAGGTGGCGGTGCTGGCGGGGACCGCCGCGGTCGATCCGGTGTCGCAGCCGGCACCGGCGAAGGTGAAGCCGGCCGCGCGCAAAGCCGCGAAGAAGGCCGCGCCGGCGAAGAAGGCGCCTGCAAAGAAGGTGTCTGCGAAGAAGGCTGCGTCTCGCGCTTCCACTCGGGCGCGTGACCGATGAAAGGACCGCTGGGCTTCAACGCCGATGACCTGATGCAGGAAACCCTGGCCATGCAGCGCAAGCTGATGGAAGGGCTGAAGCTGCTGCCGCAGGTGGAAGACGTGGACTATGGCGTGACCGCGCGCGAGGAAGTCTGGCGTGACGGCAAGGTGGTGCTGTACCGCTTCGTCGGCGAACAGGCACCGACCCGGCGCACGCCGCTGCTGATCGTCTACGCGCTGGTCAACCGGCCGTACATGGTCGACCTGCAGGCCGACCGTTCGCTGGTGCAGAAGCTGCTGGCGCTGGGCCAGGACGTGTACGTGCTGGACTGGGGCTACCCGGACCGGTCCGAACGCTTCCAGACCCTGGAGGACTACCTGCTGCGCTACATCGACGGCGCGGTCGATGCGCTGCGTGCGCGCAGTGGTGGCCCGGTGGACCTGCTGGGTATCTGCCAGGGCGGCGTGTTCGCACTCTGCTACGCCGCGCTGCGCCGGCAGAAGCTGGGCAAGCTGATCACCATGGTCACCCCGGTCGACTTCCAGACGGCTGACAACATGCTCTCGCATTGGGCGCGGCAGGTGGACGTGGACCTGCTGGTCGACACGCTGGGCAACATCCCGGCCGACCTGATGAATGCCAGTTACCTGATGCTCAAGCCATTCCGCCTGAACGTGCAGAAGTACGTCGGCCTGCTCGACATCCTCGATGACAAGGCCGCGCTGGAGGATTTCCTGCGCATGGAGAAGTGGATCTTCGATTCACCGGACCTGGCGGGCGAGGCGTTCCGCGATTTCATCAAGCAGTTCTACCAGGGCAATGGGCTGGTGAACGGCACGGTGCGGATCGGCGAGGAAGCGGTGGATCTGTCGCAGGTGACGCTGCCGGTGCTGAACATCTATGCCGAGCAGGACCATCTGGTGCCGCCGGATGCCTCGCGCGCGATGCGCGGGCGTTTGGGCACGGACGACTACACCGAGTCCAGTTTCCGTGGTGGGCATATTGGTATCTACGTTTCCGGCCGCGCGCAGCGCGAAGTACCGGCCACGATCGATGGCTGGTTGAAGGCGCGCGATCTGTAGAGTCGAGCCATGCTCGACTGACTTGGGGGTGATGATGTACCGGATTTTGTTGATTCTTGTGGCACTGCTGACAGCACCACTTGCCCACGCCGCACCCAGTACGGATGCACGCCGGGAGATCGCCCAGCTGATCGCCAGCCTGGACGGCTCCCAGTGCCGTTTCCAGCGCAATGGCAGCTGGTACGACGGCAGCGACGCGCGCGCGCACCTGCAGCGCAAGTACGATTACCTGCTGAAAAAGGGCATGGTGGACAGCGCCGAGCAGTTCATCGAGCGCGCTGCCAGCCAGAGCAGCATGAGTGGCAAACCCTACCGCATCCAGTGTCCGGGGCAGCCTGAACAGACCGCAGCCGCCTGGTTCGGCGCACGCCTGCAGGCCCTGCGCCACCGCACGCCGTAGACATGGGGGCGGTGTAGAGTCGAGCCATGTTCGACTGCCTTGTCCGTTTCCCGGAGCTGCCGCCATGAACACCACGCCCAAAACGCTGTCGCGTTCATTGAACGACCGCATGATTGCCGGCGTGATGGGCGGCATTGCCCATCGCTTCGGCTGGAATGCAACCCTGCTGCGGGTGATCTACGTGCTGGTTTCGCTGGCCTCCGCCGCCTTTCCTGGCATCCTGGTCTACCTGATCCTGTGGCTCCTGATCCCCAACGAGGCCGATTGAAGACTGGAGCAACGCCCTGGCCGATCTGGCTGCGCGCGCTGCAGGTGCTGGGCGCGGTGTGGACGTCACCCAATTCCCTGCTCGGCGTGATCGGCGGCCTGGCCGGCATGCTCGGCGGCGCGACATTGCGGTGGAGCGGCCGTGACTGCGCGCTGGTGTTCGACCGCTGGCCGTGGGGGCCAGGTGGGGCGATCACTCTGGGAAACGTGATCCTGCATACCGGCCATGACCTGGGCATTTCCTGCCGCACCTATGCGCATCAGGCAGGGTGGGGCGCGGAGCCGCTGATCCGGCTGGATGATCACGAACGGGCGCACGTGTACCAGTACATGGTGCTGGGCCCGCTGTACCTGCCGGTGTACCTGCTGTGCGGCGGGGTGAGTGCGCGCAATCCGTTCGAACGGGCGGCCGATCATTTCGCCCGGTTCGGGCGTGGCTGGTGGCCGTAGTTTCCAGCCAACGGCGCAGCCCCTCGTGGGTGGTCGCGGAATGCGTTTCATGTGATTGGGCCGGGCGGGGTGGGTTCGCGGGACACGCCGTGAACCCGTCCCTGGGGGCTCGATGGCGCCATCCATGGCGCCAACGGTCCCGCGAATCCACCCCGCCCGGCCCCTGACAGTTTCCGTGCGCGTCCAGCCACGGAGAAGAAATAGAACAGCAGAAGCGGGTCGCGCGCTGCGCTTGCTCGCGAGCGGCGCATGGCTTGGCTTGGCTCTACAGGAAGCAACAAATCAGCCGGCCAGGCTGTTTTTGCTTTTGATCTTCTTTTTTCTTTTCCGTGGGTGAACGTGCCCGAAAAACTGTCAGGGGCCGGGCGGGGTGGGTGCGCGGGACCGTTGGCGCCATGGATGGCGCCATCGAGCCCCCAGGGACGGGTTCACGGCGTGTCCTGCGCACCCACCCCGCCCGGCCCAATCACATGAAACGCGTTACACGACCACCCACGAGGGGCTGCGCCGTTGGCGGGAATCCCCCCACGGATTCGTTAGTCGGAAGTTAAAGATCCGTAAGCATTCTGCTGCGATCCCGCAGTCATCTGCATGCAACCGATCGTCATTAGCCTTTTTGACGTTCCAGTCAGGTCCGACGCGGTAAGCTCTCCCTCGATGAGCTCGCAGCATCGTTCATCGAGTGCAGTACGCAGTAGCAATTTGGAGGAATACATCACATGGCAATCGTTCTTTATGTCGGTGGTAGCAAGGATGGCGAGAAGGGCGTGGTGCCCTACGGCTTCAGCAAATCCCGCGCCGACACCGCGCTGGGGCCGGAGTTCTACACGGAGCGGTTCATGGAACTGCAGGGTGTCGGCAAGGTCCGCCTGATGGCCCTGGAAGGCATGCGTGACGAGATCGTCATGCAGCGCGCCGCCCGCCACTACCGCTGACCTTCGCAACACGCGGCAGGGCGCGCCCACCATCGCGCGCCCGCGCCGGCATCCCAGCCCAGGGCCAGTCCGAGCCCTCTCTCCGCCAGGATGCCGGCGTCCACTCCGGCCCCGCCGCTGAACCTCGCCCCCTGTCAATGCCTTGTCCGGCTCCGTCGTGGATTGCCAGAATGGGATCTTCCCGTACCGCGGCACAGACCTGAAGCAATGCACGACGCCAAGAACGCCCAGAGCGCGCTCGCCCAGCAGATCGCCCAGACCATCGCCGACGAGATCGGTGCCCAGTCCGCCCAGGTGCGCGCCGCCGTCGGCCTGCTCGACGAGGGCGCCAGCGTTCCGTTCATCGCGCGCTACCGCAAGGAAGTGACCGGGGGCCTGGACGACACCCAGCTGCGCAATCTGGAAACCCGGCTGACCTACCTGCGCGAGCTGGAGGAGCGCCGTGCGGCGGTGCTGGCCAGCATCGGCGAGCAGGGCAAGCTCAGCGACGAGCTGCGCAACGACATCCTGGCCGCCGACACCAAGAGCCGGCTGGAAGACCTGTACCTGCCGTACAAGCCCAAGCGCCGTACCCGCGCCCAGATCGCCCGCGAGGCCGGTCTGGAGCCGCTGGCCGATGGCCTTCTAGCCGATCCCACGCAGGACCCGCAGGCCTTCGCGGCCGCCTTCGTCAACACCGACAAGGGCGTGGCCGACACCAAGGCCGCGCTGGAAGGTGCGCGCGCGATCCTGATGGAGCGCTGGGGCGAGGACGCCGCGCTGGTGGGCGAGCTGCGCACCTGGCTGGGAGAGAACGGCGTGATCCGTGCCCGCGTGGCCGAGGGCAAGGAAACCGAAGGCGCCAAGTACCGCGACTATTTCGAACATGCCGAATCTCTGGCGAAGATTCCTTCGCACCGGTTGCTGGCGCTGTTCCGCGCGCGCCGCGAAGAGATCCTGTTCCTGGAACTGGACCCGGGCAGCGATGCCGAGGCCGGCCACCAGTACGCCGAAGGCCGCGTGGCGCGCAGGGCCGGGATCGCCGACCGGGGCCGCGCCGCCGATCGCTGGCTGCTGGACGGCTGCCGCCTGACCTGGCGCGCCAAGCTGCACACCCATCTGCTGCTGGACCTGTTCAACCAGGCCCGCGAGAAGGCCGAGGCCGAGGCCATCGCGGTGTTTGGCGACAACCTGAAGGATCTGCTGCTGGCCGCACCGGCGGGCCCGAAGACCGTGCTTGGGCTGGACCCGGGCATCCGCACCGGCTGCAAGATCGCCGTGGTCGATGCCACAGGCAAGCTGGTGGCCACCGACACCATCTACCCGCATGAGCCACGTCGCCAGTGGGACCAGTCGGTGCAGACGATCAAGCAACTGTGCGCCAAGCACAACGTTGAACTGATCGCGATCGGCAACGGCACCGCCAGCCGCGAAACCGACAAGCTGGCCGGCGAAGCGATCAAGGCTGCCGCCAATCCGAAGCTGCAGAAGGTCGTGGTCAGCGAGGCGGGCGCCTCGGTGTACTCGGCCTCCGAGTTCGCGGCCAAGGAGTTTCCGGGGCTGGACGTGTCGCTGCGTGGCGCGGTGTCGATCGCGCGTCGCCTGCAGGACCCGCTGGCCGAACTGGTCAAGATCGAACCCAAGGCGATCGGTGTCGGCCAGTACCAGCACGATGTGGACCAGTACCGGCTGGCGCGGGCGCTGGATGCGCGCGTGGAGGACTGCGTGAACGCTGTGGGCGTGTACGTGAACACCGCATCGGCCGCGCTGCTGTCGCGGGTGTCCGGCCTGTCGGCCACGGTGGCCGAGAACATCGTGCGCCATCGTGACGAGAACGGCCCGTTCAAGCGCCGCAAGGATCTGCTGAAGGTCGCGCGCCTGGGCGAGAAGACCTTCGAACAGTGCGCCGGCTTCCTGCGCATCGCCGACGGCGACCAGCCGCTGGATGCTTCGGCGGTGCACCCCGAAGCCTATCCGGTGGTCGAGCGCATCGTGGCCAGCACCGCACGCCCGATCAAGGCGCTGATCGGTGATGGCAGCTTCCTGCGTGGCCTGAAGGCCGAGCAGTTCACCGATGACACCTTCGGCTTGCCGACCGTGCGCGACATCCTGAAGGAACTGGAGAAGCCGGGCCGCGACCCGCGTCCGGAGTTCAAGGCTGCGCGCTTCGCCGAAGGCGTGGAGGACATCAAGGACCTGCGCGAAGGCATGGTGCTGGAAGGCGTGGTGAGCAACGTGGCGGCCTTCGGTGCCTTCGTCGATATCGGCGTGCACCAGGACGGCCTGATCCACATTTCGGCGCTGTCCGACACCTTCGTGAACGACCCGCGTGACGTGGTCAAGGCTGGCGATATCGTCAAGGTGAAGGTGCTGGAGGTGGACGTGGCGCGCAAGCGCATTGCCCTGACCCGGCGTCTGGACGATACCCCCGGGCAGGCCACCAGCCGCCCGGGCCAGCGTGATGAGCGCGGCCATGGGCAGGGTCCGCGCCGGGATGCAGGCGGCCAGAACCGCGGGCCGATCCGGGGCCAGGGCAATGGCGGCCGTCCCGCCGCGTCCGCGCCCCCGGCCAACAACGCCCTGGCCGAGGCCTTCGCCCGCGCCAAGCGTAGTTGAGGACCGTGTTCCCCGTCACGCTTGATTCGTGGCGGGGGACTTGTCGATTTTCCCCGTGATTGCGCACACTTGCGCTTGAGGGGAGGCGTCCGGCCACCCCGCTGTCGCTGGGGAGGGCCATGACGCCAGCAGGACCCGTCGTCTTCGTTGAGGTCTGCAGCGTCGCGCTGCGGCCGCTGCCTGCCTGCGCGGGCCGGGGGCAGCGGTGATGGCGGGCCAGGGCACCAACGGCAACGGGTTGCTGGAGCGCCGCCTGCAGGCGCTGGCCGAAGAGCGTCGGCGGCTGGCGATGATCATCGATGGCACCGCCGCGGGCACCTGGGAATGGAACGTGCAGAACGGCGAGATGCGGGTCAACGCGCGCTGGGCCGAGATTGTCGGTTACCGCCTGGAAGAGCTGGAGCCGGTCTGCCAGAAGACCTTCCTGAAGCTGGTCCATCCCGATGACATAGCGCTGTCGGACGCGGCACTGGACGAGCATTTCGAGGGGCGCACCGACAACTACGCGTGCCTGCTGCGGATGCGCCACAAGAATGGCCAGTGGATATGGATCCAGGACCGTGGCCGCGTCTTCGAATGGGACGCGCAGGGCAAACCATTGTGGATGGCCGGTGCGCATGCCGACGTGACCGAGCTGCAGCAGGCCCGACAGGATGCGGCCGAAACACGGCAACGCCTGCAGGCCGTGGTCGATGCCTCCGACGAGGTGGCGGTGATCGCCACCGATATCGATGGCACCATCACCCTGTTCAACACGGGCGCGCAACGCCTGCTGGGCTACAGCGCGGCGGATGTGGTCGGCCAGCGTCGGCTGGATGCCTTCCACGATCCGCAGGAACTGAATGCCTGGCTGCGACCGCTGGCCGATGCCGATGGCCAACTGCCAGATGTGTTCGAGGCACTCAGTGCGCGTGCCGATGGCCAGACCTATTCGCGGCAATGGACGCTGCTGCGCAAGGACGGCCAGCCACGCCAGGTACGCCTCTCGATCAGCCGCATGGACGGTGCCGACGGTGTACGCATCGGCTATGTCGGGATGGCCATCGACATCACCGAGATCCTGCAGGCGAGGGCCGAAGCGCGCTTGTCCGCGGAGAAGTTCGCCGGTGCGTTCACCTCGGCTGCGCTGGGCATGGCGCTGGTGTCACTGGAAGGGCGATGGCTGGACGTCAACGATGCGCTGTGCCGGATCCTCGGCTATCCGCGGGAAGAGCTGCTGCAGGTGGATTTCCAGCGTCTCACCCATCCTGATGACCTGCAGACCGACCTGGCCCTGGTGCAGGACCTGCTGGCCGGGCGTCGCAGCCACTACCACCTGGAAAAGCGCTATCTCGATCGCGATGGCAAGGTCATCTGGGCCCGATTGTCGGTCTCGCTGGTGCGCAACGAGCATGGCGAGCCGTTGCATTTCGTGTCGCAGATCCAGGACATCACCGCCCAGCGCAGCAGCGAGCAGCGGCTGTTCGAGAGCGAACAGCGCAGCCGCATCACCCTGGATGCCGTGGCCGACCTGGTGCTGAGCGTCAGCCTCGATGGCCGTATCGATTACGCCAATGCCGCTGCAGTACGCATGTTGGCCGGCGATGGCGCGTTGTCGCTGGCCGGACACAAGGTGCAGGATGTGCTGGCGCTGACTACCGAATACGCGCCGGGTTCGGTGCTGGACGTGTCGGTACTGCTGGATCCGGACAGCAATGCGGTCGACCTGCATGCCGACCTGCTGCTGCGCCTGGGTGCCGCCACGGTGCCGGTGGACCTGACCCGCGCCTGGTTGCGCGATGACGAGGGCCACGTGCGAGGCGCGGTCTGGGTGCTGCGCGACGATACCCAGCAGCGTGCCCGCCAGCGCGAGGCGCGTCATCTGGCCGAGATCGATCCGCTGACCGAACTGAGCAACCGCCGTGGCTTCGAGGTGCATCTGCAGCAGGCGATCACCCGTGTCGAACGTACCGGCCAGGCCGCGTCGCTGATGTACATCGATCTGGACCGGTTCAAGCCGATCAACGATACCTGGGGCCATCTGGCTGGCGATGCGGTGCTCTGGGCGGTGGCCAGCGTTCTGCGTCACGGGGTGCGCGATTCGGATGTGGTGGCGCGGCTGGGCGGCGATGAGTTCGCGGTGATCCTGTCCGGTTGCACGCCGCGTCGTGCAGCGCGCATTGGCGGCGAGCTGCTGCACACCCTGGCGTCGCTGTCGATTCCGTGGGACCAGGACCGGTTGCGGGTAGGGGCCAGCATCGGCATCGCGCCGCTGGCCGGGGGGATGAGCGTGGATCAGGCGGTGGCCGCGGCCGATGCCCAGTGTTACCGGGCCAAGGCGATGGGTCGCAACAACGTGCAGGTGCAGGGCGAGGCCAGTGAGCTGCCGGGCGATGATTCCGAGGTCGTCGAGGGCTGATCTCAGCCTGTGAGAGGGCGGGCGCAAATACTCCGCGCACCTCCTCTCTTACAGGTGATCCCATGAATGTCTGCAACCCGATGGCGGTGCGTGCCTTCGCCCCGGCCCTGGTCGGCTGGTGCCTCGCGCTGGCGGCCGGGCTCCGGCTGGAGGAGGTGCGTGAGGACCGTCTCGCCCAGGCAATGTTGCCGGTGCTGCAGGCGAGCGTGGTGGCGCTGCTGGCCCTCACCCTGGCGTGCACGGTGGCGGCCAGCCTGGTGCTGTGGCGGCACAGGCGCCGGGATCACCGTCGCGTTGATGCCGGTACTACAGAGGCGCAGCATCCATCAGCAGGAACCGGCATGGCGCGCGCTGGAAGGCATTGATCTGCGGCACCAGCCGCTGGAAATGTTCGCTGGCGCAGTGGATGTCCAGGGCGGCGCGGTCCGGCCATTGCTCGATGAAGACGAAGTGCCCGGGATCCTTCTGGTCCACGAACAGTTCATAGCCGAGGCAGAGCGGCTCGCGCTGCGTGCACGCGACCAGTTCCCGGTACAGCGGAAGCACGGTGTCCACGGCATCGGGATGGATGAAGTCTTCGGCGATGACCTTGAGCATGCAGGCACCTCTGGATGGGGCCCTGCAGGATAGTGCCGGCGGGTGGCCGGCACCCATCCCGTCAACGCAATACTGCGTCCGCACTGACCAGCTGCACATCGTGCATCTGGTTGAGGTAGGCCTCGTAGTAGCCCTTGTGCGAGGCACCGACGATGGTCAGCATGCGGGTGCCCGGGTGCTGGCCGAGCACGTGGCGCATGTTGGCGACCATGCGCAGGTTGCGGGTTTCCCAGTAGCCCACGTAGTTGCGGCCGAAGCCTTCCGGCGAGGGTTCGACGAGCGTCGCGCCGAAATCGCTGTTGAAGGCCAGCATCGCGGCCTCGGGTGCGTTGTAGGCGCGATACATCGCGAGCAACCCATCCGGTTGAGCAAGATTGGCTTTCAGTCGTTCATCGGCCGCCCTGCGCGCTTTGACGAAGGAATTGTCCCAGGCACCGCGTATGGCGGCAGCGTAGGCCTTCTGCTGCGATTCCGGTGTAGGCGAATCCGCAGTGTGGTCGTCGACCGCCCACAGCCGCTCCAGCCCCAGGCGCGCGGCGAGGACGCCGGCCACCAGGCCGGCCTCGTTGCGGCGTGCCATGCGCGTGTCGAGGAACTGCACCAGCTCCGGTGTCAGGCTGTCCGAGGCACGTCGCTCTTCCCTGGGCAGCCGCAGCCATTGGACGACTGCCGAGCTGCTCTCGCCCGCAGCCAGGAACACTGCGGCCAGTCGGCGTCGCTGGGCGGCGGTTGGCGCCTTCGGCCAATCCGCAAGCAGGCGTTCCATCTCCACGTTGGCGCTTGGCACGTCCAGGCCGGTGGCGGCCTGCGCTGGTGCCGGATCGACGCAGTAGTCCGCTACGCTCTCGGCGTATCGGGCCGGATTGCGGCGCATGAAGTCACACTGCAGGCCGGACAGGTTCTCTACCGCGATCGCGGTGGGCCGCCAGGCTTCCAGGCGCTGCAGCAGAGGTTCCAGCATCGCCGGCATGAAGGTCTCCGGCAGGCTGGACAGGTGCGGGCTGCCCAGCACCAGCACTTCGTTCGGGCGCCCTGCGGGCGGTCCCTTCAGCTGGTCCGGGTGGAAGGCGGGTCGATAGGCGGTGTCGTTGGCCAGCGCGCTGCTGCTGCACACGGCCAGGAAGAGAAGGCTGGCAAAGCGAGGGAACATGCGATCTCCATGTCGATGAGCATCCTGCGGGACCTTCATGCTGGTCATATTCTCCTGCCGCGGAATCCCGCATTGGTCATGTAAACCTTTTTGCCTTGAGCTGCATCCTTCTGCTGAGCGATGCTGTACCCAGCGCCCAGGCAATGCAGAACATGACGTCCGACGACTGGACCATCGACAGTCCGCGGCTGCACGTCCGGCCATTCACGCCCCGGTGTATTCCTTGGCCTGGCAGGCCTGCATCGAGCCCGTGACGCAGAACCCGAACTGGGCATCTGGATCGCAGAAATGATGCATGGGCACGGCTATGGTCGCGAAGCCGTGGCGGCGGTGTGGTCGGCGGCCTCAGGGCGCCTGCGCTGTGCTGCGTTCCGCTATCCGGTGGCCGAGCAGAACCGGTCCAGCCGTTCCCTCGCTGAGTCCCTCGGCGGACTTCCTGTAGCACGTGAGCAGGGCGTGAAGTACACGGCAATCGTCTACCGCATTCCGGCTGCAATGCACGGAGTTGCGACGGACGTCGCGGAATCCCGCTAAAGCGGCCGACGGCATCGCCGATACTCCCTCTGGATCCCGCTCCAGTCACCCGCCGCAGGACCCCAGGCTGCCCCCGATGGGCGGTCCGCGCAGTGTGTTCCGCCGCTCCCAGATGCCGATCGCACCCGCAGCAGACGTTCTTGGCAGTCGCTCGAGAGGTGCCGTTGGCACCTGTAGTCCCTGGCAACTGATGTTGCCGCCGGGCATCCCGCCCGTCGGGTCACAACCGCTTACCGGACACCGAGGATCAGACAATGCTCATTCCAGGCTTCACGGCAGGCGCGCAGGCGCCGGCCGAGCTGCACACCCGTTGGTCGCCGTGGCGTGCGCTGCTTGGCGTACTGGCGCCGCAGCAACGCACCGGCACAGAGAAGGCGATGACCGACCGCACCGAGCTGGAAGCGCAGGTGGCCGCGCTGCATCGCGTGCAGGCCGTCATCGAGTTCGCGCTCGACGGCACCATCCTGCAGGCCAATGACAATTTCCTGCAGGCGATGGGCTACCGGCTGGAGGAGATCCAGGGCAAGCATCATTCCCTGTTCGTCGACCCCGAGCTGGCGCGCAGCGCCGAATACCGCGACTTCTGGGCGCGCTTGGGGCGCGGCGAATACGACGCCGGACAGTACCGCCGCTTCGGCAAGGGCCAGCGCGAGATCTGGATCCAGGCCTCGTACAACCCGGTACTGGACCGCCAGGGGCGGCCGTACAAGGTGGTCAAGTTCGCGACCGACATCACCGCGCAGAAGCTGCAGGCGGCCGACTCGGCGGGGCAACTGGCCGCGATCGCCAAGTCGCAGGCGGTGATCGAGTTCAGCATGGATGGCCGCATCCTGTTGGCCAACGACAATTTCCTGGCCGCCACCGGCTACAGCCTGGACGAAGTGCGCGGGCAGCACCATTCGTTATTTGTCGAGCCCGAGCATCGCAGCAGCATCGAATATCGCCAGTTCTGGGAGAAACTGGGGCGCGGCGAATACGACGCCGGCCAGTATCGGCGCCTTGGCAAAGGCGGGCGTGAGGTCTGGATCCAGGCATCCTACAACCCGATCCTGGACCTCAATGGCAAGCCGTTCAAGGTCGTCAAGTACGCCACCGACATCACCGTGCAGGTGCATGAAAACCAGGCCATGCAGCGCGCGGTGGCGCAGACCCGCGAGGTGGTGGCCGCGGCCAAGCAGGGCGATCTGACCCAGCGCGTGGCCACCGCCGACAAGAATGGCTCGATCGCCGAACTGTGCGAAGGCGTGAATTCGCTGGTCGAGGCGATGGCCGCGATCATCGGCCAGATCAAGTTCGCCGCGGACACCATCGCAGTCGGCGCGACTGAAATCGCACAGGGCAACAGCGACCTCTCGCAGCGCACCGAGCAGCAGGCGGCTTCGCTCGAGGAAACCGCGGTGTCGATGAAGGGCCTGGCCGAGACCGTGCAGCGCACCGCCACCAACGCGCGCCAGGCGAGCCAGCTGGCCGGTGGAGCCGCCGATGTCGCTGCGCGCGGCGGCAGTGTGGTGCATGAGGTGGTCGAGACGATGGCGGTGATCAATGCCTCGTCGCGGCGCATCGTCGACATCATCGGGGTGATCGACGGCATCGCCTTCCAGACCAACATTCTCGCGCTGAACGCAGCGGTGGAGGCGGCGCGTGCCGGTGAACACGGCCGTGGATTTGCCGTGGTTGCCACCGAGATCCGCGAGCTGTCGCAGCGTTCGGCCAGCGCAGCGAAGGAGATCAAGCACCTGATCGATGAGTCGGTTGCCAATGTGGGTGCCGGTACGGCGCAGGTTGAGAGCGCGGGCCGCACCATGGACGAGATCGTGACCAACGTGCGCCGGGTGAGCGACCTGATGACCGAAATCAGCACTGCCTCGCAGCAGCAGAGCGACGACATCCAGCAGATGAACCATGCCGTCGATCTGATCGACCAGGGCACCCAGCAGAACGCGGCCCTGGTCGAGGAGGCGTCGGCGGCGGCACGCAGCATGGAAGAGCAGTCGGCGCAGCTGCTGCAGACGGTGGCCAGCTTCCGCTTGCAGGGCGGCGCCGGGCACCGGCACGGAGCGGCGGCGCTGCATGCGGTCTAGGCGCGGCGACCGGACTGTTCTTCCTTGGTTTCGGTGTCGCCGCGTACGCAGTTGCGACCGGCATGCTTGGCGCGATACAGGGCCTGGTCGGCGCGTTCGACCAGGCCGCGCGGATCGCCGTCTTCGCCGGGTGCCTGCCAGGCCACGCCGATGCTGATGGTGACGGTGGCCACGGGGGCGGGCAGGGCTGCGGCTTCGACCGAAGCGCGCAGCCGTTCGCCCAGGCCCAGGGCGTGGGTGGCATCGGGCGAGGGCAGGGCGGCGATGAACTCTTCGCCGCCATAGCGGGCCAGCAGATCGTCGCCCCGTTGCAGGCAGCCATCGAGGATGCCGGCGACGGCACGCAGGCGCCGATCACCTTCCGGGTGGCCGTAGGTGTCGTTCAGCCGTTTGAAGTGGTCGATGTCGATCATCAGTACCGCCAGGCCCTGGCCCTGGCGGCGCGCGCGGCGGTGGGCCCGATCCAGCGACTCATCGAAGCTGCGCCGGTTGCCCAGTCCGGTCAGCGGATCGCGCCGCGCCAGCGTTTCCAGTTCATCGCGCTGGCGCTGGATCTCGATCTGGCTCAGCACGCTGCGCAGCGCATAGCCGAGCAGGGAGCCGATGAAGCCGACCGTGGCCAGGGTCGGCTGCAGGCGCGCGACCAGAAGCGCCACCAGCATCAGCAGCAAGGGCAGCATCAGTGGTACGCCGGCATCGACGATGCGCCGCAGGCTGCGGGATACCTCCACTGCCGGGCAGCGACGATGGCTGCCCGCCAGGATGGCCAGCAGCACGAACAGTCCACTGATCAGCAGGTCGCCCCAATTGCCGTCGGGCACCTGCGGCTGATAGGTATTGATGTAGAAGGCCAGCAGGAAGTAGCCCAGCGCGTAGATCGTCAGCGTCCGGAAAAAATCGCGGCGGTCCGGATCGTCCTCGGCCAGGAAACGGATCAGTGCGAAGCAGAACACAAGGCTGTTCTGCACGCCGCTCATGGTGTTCAGGCACTGCGTCCACAAGGCGGTGTTCAGCGGCGCCATCGCCCGCGCATGCAGGTAGTACAGCAGCCAAAGCAGGGCAATGATCCCGAGGTCCACCGCACGGATGTAGCGGTTCCCGCCGCCCGGGCTTGCAGCGACGTAGGTCAGGGGGATCCGGTAGAACACGTACAGGATCAGTGTTGAGGCGGTCATCTGCGCAGGGGCGAGGCCGGCCACATTGCGGTACAGCAGGGCCAGCAGCGCGAGAGAGAACAGGCCGACGGCCGCGCCGAGCAGTCGCCACTGGCAGGCCGCCTGGCTGACACGTGCACGCCGTACGCAGGCCAGTGCAGCCAGCAGCGGGGCGGTGATCAGCATCAGGTAGGAGCCGACCGGGTCCTGCGGGCCGACAAAGGCAATGACGAGCGCGTGCGTGACGAGAAAAAACAGTGCAGCACGCAACGTCATGCAGTCCCCCACCCCCGGATCCGGCGGGATCACGATAGGCAGATGTACGTGAGGCTGGCAAGAAAAGTGTGCACTACGTCTTGCGGCAACCCTGTCAACGGTCGCAGTTCTGCGTCAGCACAGTGACACCGGAGCGGCTACATGGGCCTGCATCGCCTGAAAAGCAAAAGGCCAGGTCATGGACCTGGCCTTTGATGCTGTGGTGCCGGTGAAAGGACTCGAACCTTCATGGGGTCACCCCCGGCTGATTTTGAGTCAGCTGCGTATACCATTCCGCCACACCGGCAGGCAGCGTGTGAGTGTAACCGAGGAGGGCAGGGCTTTCATAGGGGCAAGGCAGATCGAGGCGTTTCCTGTCGGCATCGGCTCTGCGATGGCTATACTGCGCCGGCTTGAATGCCTCCAGGAGCCATAGCCGATGACAGTGTTGCAGGACCTGAGGGTGCTGGTGGTCGAGAACGACGAGATGAGCGCAGCCTTGCTGCAGATGCAGCTGGTGCATGCCGGCGCGACCGTGGTCGGGTTGGCGGCGAGCGTGGCTGAAGCATTGCGCGTGCTGGAAGACTCGGTTCCCGATGTGGCCCTGCTGGACTATCGCCTGGCCCGCAACGAGACCAGCGAGCCGGTGGCGGCAGCATTGTCGGCGCGAGGCGTACCGTTCGTGCTTGCCACCGGAATGCTGGCTGAGCAGCTGCCCGAGTCTATGCTGTCCGGAGTACTGCTGGTCAAGCCGTATCTGTCGGCGGACCTGACCCGGGCGCTGAGCCGTGCGGTGGGCCGTTCCAGCGCAACGGCGTGAGAACGGCGCTTCAGCCGGCCTCTTCGTACAGGTAACGGATGTCCTCGCGGTCGTCGAGGATGCTGTACTGCCCGGCCAGGTTGTCCGGATCGGGGTTGAGCCACGCATCGAGATGCTCCCTGCGGATCGGTATCACGCCTCGATCGTGACCTGCCGCGGCGACATCGCGTGGCGGGGTGTCGGTGATCGTGGCGAATGAGAGCAGGCGTCCTTCCGGTCCCTCCCATTCCGCCCAAAGGCAGGCCAGAAGCAGGTCGCGGGGCGGGTCCGGGCGAAACTCCAGCACCACATCCTGTTCCTTTTCACTGGCGCCAAGCGCGCGCCCTGCGATCGCGTGGCGTGGTACGTGCTCATAGAACGCCTGCACCACGACAACGCCGTGGCGAAGGCCGAACGCGCCGCGCCAATAGCCTTCCAGGCTGTCGCGTCGTGCGTTGTAGGTGCCGGGGTAGAGCACGTCGTTGCGTGCCGGCTTGTCCGGCAGCCGGCATTGGTAGCGCATCGGCTTGATCACCCGTCGGCCGCTCTCGCTGACCATCACCGGCGCGTAGGTGCCGGGAAAAATGCGGTTGTCGCGCGGCAGTAGTTGTACCCGGTGGAGGTCCTCAAGCCGGGCCTGGGCGCGCTCGATGCGGTTGCCGGCCACGCGCAGGTCGTTGCGTGCCTTCTGGGTGGGGCGGGTGGCGAGCGTCGCGTGGGCGATATCGCGGCGCTCGCGTTGGCGGGCCAGCTCCGCCTCCAGAGCCTGGCGTTCCTGCGCATGCCACTGCTGGATCTTCGCGACGATGTCGCGACCCTGTTCGGTGCGCGCGCCGGCAAAGCCGTCGTCCATGGCCTTGGGGGTTTTCGGCCGCTTCTTGCCGGGATCGTGCGCGTACAGTTCGGCGAACTCCTCCAGCGACAGGATGGCACCGAACTCGCGGACCAGCTTGGCGTAGTCAGCGCGGATCAGGGCGGAATAGCACATGGGAACTCTGCAGGCCTGGGTCGCAGTCGTTGCGACGTGGATGCGGCAGGATAGCCCGACCTACAGGGAGATACCGCATGAATGATTCCGTCAGCTGCCAGTTCCGCGAGGCTGTCCCCACGGTCGAAGACTATTGCCAGCTGCGTGTGCTGGCGGGCCTCAGTGCCAAGAGCCAGGAGGCGGCGGCACGCGCGCTGCCCAATACCCTGTATGGCGTGTGCGCCTACCAGGGCAATGAGCTGGTAGCGATGGGCCGCATCGTCGGCGATGGTGGGTGCCACCTGCAGGTCTGTGATATCGCCGTGCTGCCGCGCCTGCAGGGGCAGGGCCTGGGCAAGGAAGTGATGCGTCGCCTGGATGGCTGGATGCAGGCGAACCTGCCGCCGTCTGCATACGTCAGCCTTCTGGCCGATGGTGAAGCGCACCGGTTGTACGCGCAGTTTGGTTTCGCACCCACCGCACCTGCATCGATCGGGATGTATCGCCGGTTCTGAGGTGTGTTCAGGCTGAGGCCATCCATGCGTGGCATGGATCTACTGGGCCAACCGGCCGCCGGATCCATCCCGGCCCTGCAGTAGATCCACGCCATGCGTGGACAGGGCTTTCCCGGGAATCTCAGGCAAAGAAAAACCCCGGCCGAAGCCAGGGTTTTCAAGAATTGGCGTCCCCACGGGGATTCGAACCCCGGTCGCCACCGTGAAAGGGTGATGTCCTAGGCCTCTAGACGATGGGGACGCACGAAAACTTCAAGTTGTAGATCCTTCGACGGCCTAATGTCGAAGTGGTGGAGCCAAGCGGGATCGAACCGCTGACCTCCTGCATGCCATGCAGGCGCTCTCCCAGCTGAGCTATGGCCCCATGAAACTCCGGATGATCTGCCGGGAGCAGAGTCCGTTTTGAAACTGGCGTCCCCACGGGGATTCGAACCCCGGTCGCCACCGTGAAAGGGTGATGTCCTAGGCCTCTAGACGATGGGGACGCACGAAAAACTTCAAGTTGTAGAACCTTCGACGGCCTAATGTCGAAAGTGGTGGAGCCAAGCGGGATCGAACCGCTGACCTCCTGCATGCCATGCAGGCGCTCTCCCAGCTGAGCTATGGCCCCGTGTTACCGAGCCGCCTATCATACCTGCGTGTTCACGTTTGTGGAAGTCTTTTTTGAACTTTTTTCGTTCCGGTTCAACCGCAGCCACGAGGGCAGGGGAACCGCAACGCCACACCCTGAATACCGGTAGGCGGTGAACAAAAAAGACCCGGTTATCGGCCGGGTCCTCGTTGTTCGTGATGAGTGGCGTCCCCACGGGGATTCGAACCCCGGTCGCCACCGTGAAAGGGTGATGTCCTAGGCCTCTAGACGATGGGGACGCAATTCTCATCAATGTTCTTTAGCGACCTTTCGACGGCCTAATGCCGAAAGATTGGTGGAGCCAAGCGGGATCGAACCGCTGACCTCCTGCATGCCATGCAGGCGCTCTCCCAGCTGAGCTATGGCCCCACGTCGCTGAGGAGCGAAATAATAGCCTTGCCCCAGGGGGTTGGCAAGCATTTGTTGCACTTTTCTTCACGCGTGTTGCGAAGCCGATGTCAGTCGCCTGCGGCCGTGGTGTCGTCGGTCAGAGCGGCCAGGATCGGGCACTGGTCCAGCGCGCCATGGCCGGGGCAGGCGTCGACCAGCTGCGACAGCGCGATGTGCATGCGCTGCAGTTCGGCCATCCGTTGTGCGATGTCCTGCAGGCGGGCCTGCGCGGTGTCACGCACGCTGCCCATGTCCTGCTGGTGGTGATCACTGAGCGCGAGCAGTTCTCCGATTTCCTCCAGGCTGAAGCCCAGTGCCTTGGCGCGGCGGATGAAGCGCAGCCGGCGCAGATCCGGCTCGCCGAAGATGCGGTAACCCCCGGCCGAGCGCGCCGCCGTCGGCAGCAGCTGCTGCCGTTCGTAATAGCGGACCGTATCGATCGGCACGCCCGCCTGACGGGCCAGTTGTCCAATGTTCATGGCAGCTTTCCTGCGGATCCTGCCGGCCATTGTGAAGCCTGGAGTCTGGTCGAGAGTCAAGGCTTCAGCTCGGTGCGCGCATTCAGCCCACTTTGCAACTTTCTTCATAGCCCCGCAGATGGGCCTGTTCCTACCCTTCGCCTGAACCGGCCGTTCGATGGCCTGCAACGAACCGAGGAGGTGGTCTGTGGAGGGAGTCAGGAACGAAGCATTCGTAGAGGTTGCGGTGGTCGAATATCCGGGAGGGGACCCCTCCGCCGCCTCTGTGCTGGCCGAAATGGCCCACGTCGCCAACCGCCTGGCCCAACAGCAGCGCCGACCCTTCAAGCGTGTGCTTGTCACCCGCTGGATCGTTCCCGCCAGCCAGACCGGTGTACACCGCATCGCGGGTGCTGAAATGCTCGACGCCGCCATTCCCGCGGTGATCGCGGTTCCCGGCCAGATCAGCCCCGGAGCCTGTCTGCGCGCCGAAGAGGTCCTGCTGGACTGGTTGCGGGCCCACTACGACGGGGGCAGCCTGCTGGCTGCTGCCAGCGACGGGGTCGGTGTACTGGCCCGTGCGGGACTGCTGGCCGGAAGAACGGTCAGCGGCCCCGATCTGGGGCGACATCCAGGGTTGCAGGCGCAGGCGGTGAGCTGGGTGCCCAGTGAGCGGGCGCTGGTCGACGATGGCGATCTGCTGACGGTTGGCGGATCGCAGGCTTGGCGTTTCCTCGGGCTGCGTTTGCTGTACCGGCTGCACGGGCAGGGCGTGGCGAGCGCGGTCGCGCAACAGCTCGGGATCGTCGTGCCCGCAGGGATCCAGCAGGATCTTGAGCGTTTCAGTGCCAACTTCGCCCACGGTGACCGCGATGTACTGAAGGCCCAGCGCTGGCTGCATACCACTGCCGCACGAGGAGCCACTCTGGCCGCAATCTGCGAGGTTTCCGGATTGGAACCGCGCACCCTGCAGCGGCGCTTCCTCCGAGCGACCGGTCTGCGGCCGATCGAATACTGCCAACGGCTGCGCATTGCCAAGGCGCAGACCCTGCTGCAGCAGGGCGCAGGCATCGAGGAGGTGGCCTGGGGGGTGGGCTACGCTGATCAGAGCGCATTCCGGCGACTGTTCCTCCGCATCGTGGGCATGACACCGGCCAACTATCGCCGCCACGTCAACTGCAAGCGGCGGGAGCGACCGTTGATGCCGTCGGTGGCCGGAAGTCTGCGCGGCCTGCAGGCGTCCCCCGGAATGCAGTTGGGGCGCAGTGCGGCCTGACCATGGGGGGCGGGCGAGCGCTTGCAAGCTGGGCGTGACGCTTTGACCATGCAGGCAGTGGAACTTGAACAGGTGGGCTGATGTCGAGTGTTGGACCGGTACCGATGCCGGTGGTGTTGATCCTGATGTGCACGTTGCTGGCCATGACCGTTGCCCGTCTTTGGCCGCGCAGGGCAGTGGGAATGCCGCTGCCGTCGGCAGCAGGCATCGTGCTGGACATGCTGCTGATCGGCCTGCTGTGTGGTCGTGTCAGTTTTGTTGTGCTGAATTTCGCGCTCTATCGTTCGGAGCCCTGGAGCATTCTGCAGGTCACCGATGGTGGCTATCACCTGATGGTGGTGCTGGTGGCCGGGCTGTCGTGGGGATTATGGCGTCTGCGGCCGTGGCGTCAGTTGCGTGCACCGGTGCTGACGAGCGCACTGGTAGGCGTGTTGTTCTGGGTCGCTGGTGGCCAGTTGCTGTCGGCATGGCAGGAGCGGCAGATGCCGTTGCCGGCGCTGCAGGTGGCGGACCTTCAAGGCGATCGTATCGATCTGCAGCAGTTCCGCGGCAAGCCGCTGGTGCTGAATCTGTGGGCCACATGGTGCGGGCCCTGCCGGCGTGAGATGCCGGTGCTGGCGACGGCACAACAGGCACATGATGACGTGCAGTTCGTATTCCTCAACCAGGCTGAAACCCTGGATGAGGTCCAGGGTTTCCTGGCCGGCGAACGACTGATGCTGGGCAACGTGCTGCTGGATGATGACGCTGCTGCTTCCACCGTGCTCGGCGTTCAGGCATATCCTTCCACGCTCTTTTTCGACGCCGATGGGCGCCTGCGTGAACTGCACCTGGGCGAACTGACTGCGGCCGGCCTTGAACACAAACTGCGCCGGCTGCGGTAGCCTGCGCGGGCATCTCACTACGGAGTTCCCATGTTGTCGATTTCCCTGCGCACCGCCCCGGCGGTGCTCCTGCTGCCGGTCATGCTGGCATTGGCCGCCTGCAGCCAGGCACAGACGCCGCCGGGCAAGGCCGCTACGGCTTCGGCGACGACTGCTCCGGCATCTGCCGCCAAGGGCGACCGTCCAGCCGTGCTGAAGGGCATCGAGAAGCACGGCTTCGAGGTCGTTGCCGAATTCGATGCGCCGGACGGCCTGCGCGGTTTTGCTGGCGTGGTGGGAGGGCAGCAGCCTGCAGCGGCCTATGTCACGGCCGATGGCAAGCACGTACTGGTGGGCAGCCTGTTCGATGCCGAAGGTAATGATGTGGCTGCCGAAGCGGTCGAGAAGCTGGTTGCCGCACCGATGTCGGCCAAAATGTGGACCAAGCTCGAAGCCAGCGCCTGGGTGCGTGATGGCAAGGCCGACGCGCCCCGCGTGGTCTATACCTTCAGCGATGCCAACTGCCCGTATTGCCACAAGTTCTGGGAGGCGGCCCGTCCGTGGGTCGACGCCGGCAAGGTACAGCTGCGCCACATCATGGTGGGTGTGATCCGCGAGGACAGTCCGGCCAAGGCCGCAGCCATCCTCTCCGCACGTGATCCGAGCGCGGCGCTGCTGGAGAACGAACACCAGTTCGACCGTGGCGGCATCAAAGCGCTGCCGAACATCAGCCGCGAGATCGCCGGCAAGCTCGACGCCAACCAGGTGTTGATGCTGGAGATGGGGTTCCAGGGCACCCCGGGCATCCTGTTCCAGGATGCACAGGGCCAGGTGCAGCGCCGGGCCGGATTGCCGCAGGGCGACGACCTGCAGACGGTGCTTGGTCCGCGCTGATCCACGCCTGCATGATGATGTAGACCACAGGCCCGCATGGTGACATGCGGGCCTGTTGCGTTCCTGCCCCAGGCGAACACAACCGCTTGCGCATTGTCTGTTCGTCGTCACGTCTGAATCGTGACTGAGATCAAGCATCGTGCCTTGATTCCAATCAAGGCCAAAAGCGACAAACGGACTAGCCTTTGACGCATGGAATACAGCGTCAATGCGCGATGGATGCCGCGCTCGCCACGCCCTGATCAGGGTTGGCCGGCACAGCCATTCACGACACTCTCACTCTGTGCTTGTTACCCAGACCGCTGCGGTCGCCACCTCTCTGGCAGCGCGGCCTTGATGGAGTCGACATGGGTGCAGGCGGGGCAGTGTCATCGTCCTGTTGCCTGCCGTGCGCAGGCTGGCCGATGTCGTCGACGCAGTACCCGCATTTCCAGCAACGGCAACGCGAAGCCAGGGCGGCGCATGCATGCGCTCCGGAACCGTGATGCGAGTGTTCGTCAGGGGAGGATGCAATGCGTTTGGCCGTACTGAGTCTGGCATGCCTGGGGGCACTGGCGATCACGCCGGCGTACGCTCAACAGGGTGATGCAGAGGATGCGCAGGCATTGCGGCGCGAGATGGCCGCAATGCGCCAGGCGCTGGAAGGCATGCAGCAACGGCTGGACCGGCTTGAGCAGCGCGATGCTGCGCCTGTGCAGGGAACAGCCGCGCCTGCAATGGCGCCGATGGCCTCTGCCGCCCCTTCCGACGTGATCCATCGCACCCAGGTGCCGGGTGTGGCGCAGCCGGTACTGCCGCAGCGCGATTCCGTCGCTGATCCGTCCACTGCGGCATCGCGACCGGACAGTGCGGCGGGCCCGACCGATCCGGATCTGAAGGGGTTCTTTGCCATACCCGGCACTGATACGGTGATCCGCATCGGCGGTTACGCCAAGCTGGATGCCATCGCCGATTCGCGCGCGGCCGGCGACGAGGATCAGTTCATTCCCTCGTCGATGCCGGTGGGCGGCAGCCACCGCGATGTCTCCAACTTCAACATCCACGCCAAACAGACCCGCTTCAGCTTCGAGGCGCGGCGCCCGACCACGCACGGCAACCTGCGCTTCTACCTGGAGAACGACTTCTTCGGCAGCAGTGACGGCTACGAATTCCGCCTGCGCCATGCCTATGGCCAGCTGGGCAATACCTACGCCGGCTACGGCTACTCCAGCTTCATGGACCCGGACAGCCTGCCCGACACGCTGGACTTCGCCGGGCCGGGCGGCGCCGGCTATCTGCTGGTGGCCGGCATCCACCACAGCTTCACGATGGGCAAGGGCAACACGCTGACCGTGGCGGCCGAAGACCCGAAGACTGAACTTGCCGGTGCCAATGATGAGCGGGCTGCGGTGAACCGTCTGCCGGACGTAACCGTGACCGCGCGCATGGAGCGCGACTGGGGCCACCTGCAGGTGGGCGCGGTGGCGCGCAGCCTGGCCTATGACGGCGATGGCGAGCGCGACCGGCGAATGGCCGGCGGCCTGCAGCTGAGTGGCTCGGCCTCGGTGGGCGAGCGCGACCTGCTGCTGTTCGGTGCGCTGGGAGGACGCGGCCTCAGCCGCTATACCGCCGACCTGACCGGCTCCGGGCTGGACGCGGTGGTCGGTGCCGATGGCCGCCTCGACGCGTTGGACCTGCACGGCGGCTTCGTCGGCTATACCCACTACTGGTCCGAGTTGTGGCGATCGAACCTGATCTTCGGCCAGCTGACCCTGGAGCGGAACGCCGCACTGGCGGCCGATGCCTTCCGACAGAGCCGGTACGGCGTATTCAACCTGATCTGGAGCCCCGCGCCGTCCTGGACGATGGGCATGGAGCTGTTGTACGGCCGCCTGGAACAGCAGGGCGGCGCACGCGGCGACACGGTCCGGGTGCAGGGCAGCCTGCAATACAACTTCATCAAATAAGCGCCAGCGGTCGTACGCCAGCGTAACCGTCCCCACGCCCGGTTGTACCGGGCTCATGCCAGTACAGGAGATTGTCATGGCAGAAGCAAAGAAAATCGGGGTGGTCGGAGCCACCTTCCTCGTCGCCGGCAACATGATGGGCTCAGGCGTGTTCCTGCTGCCATCGAGCCTGGCCAAGATTGGTACCGCCTCGATCTGGGGCTGGTTGATCACCACCGCCGGTGCGCTGTTGCTGGCCTTCGTGTTCGCCAAGCTGGGCAAGCTGGCACCCAAGGCGGGCGGCCCGTACGCCTATGCGCGCGACTGGTTCGGGCCCTACATGGGCTTCCAGACCAACACCATCTACTGGTTCGCCAACTGGATCGGCAACGTCGCCATTCCGATCGCGGCAGTGGGCTATTTCAGCTACTTCTTCCCGATCCTGTCCGAGCCGCTGGTGCGCTGCATCGCGGTGCTGATCCTGGTGTGGGCGCTGAGTTTCGCCAACGTGATCGGTCCGGCGTTCGTCAGCCGGGTGCAGACCGTCACCACCAGTTTTGCGCTGGTGCCGATCCTGGGCATCGCCATCTTCGGCTGGTTCTTCTTCGATGCCGACATTTTCAAGGGCGCCTACAACGTGTCCGGCGAATCGAACTTCGGCGCGATCTCCAGCGCCGCGGCGCTGACGCTGTGGGCCTTCATTGGCGTCGAGTCGGCCTCGGTCACCGCTGGTGTGGTCGAGAACCCGGAAAAGAACGTGGCCCGCGCCACCCTGGCGGGCGTGTTCCTGGCCGCCATCGCCTATATCGCCAGCTCCTCGGTGATCATGGGCATGGTGCCCAATGGCGAACTGCAGACCTCCGATGCGCCGTTCGCGCTGGCCGCGGCCAAGGCCGTCGGTGGCTGGGGCGGTGCGCTGGTCAGCCTGTGTGCCTTCATCGGCGCTGCAGGTTCGCTGGGCGGCTGGATCCTGCTGACCGCACAGAGCGCCAAGGCGGCCTCCGATGACGGCCTGTTCCCGAGCATCTTCAGCAAGACCAACAAGGACGACGTACCGGTCAAGGGCGTGCTGATCGTGGCCGTGCTGATGACCCTGGCGGTGCTGGTCACTTCCACCTCGGAAACCGCGTCGGCACAGTTCGACGTGATCACATCGGCGGCGGTGGTGCTGACCCTGCTGCCCTACATCTACTCGTGCGTGGCCTGCTACTTCGTGGTCGAGCGCTCGCACACCCTGGTCCACACCGGTGCGTTCTGGACCCTGACCAGCCTGACCGTCGTTTACTGCCTGTGGGCGATCTACGGCTCGTCGGGAACCATCGTGCAGTACGCGTTCCTGTTCGTGCTGTTCATCACCGTGTTCTATCCCTTCTTCAGCGAGGAGCGCCGCCAGCAGCGGCAGCGCGCCCGCGAGGCCTCGGCGATCAGCGCCGGCGCCCAGCGTTCCTGAGTTAGACAAGGAGAATCAACGTGTACTTCAAGTCCCTGGACTACCCGGTCATTGTCATCGACAACGACTACGAGTCGCCGCGCATCGGCGGCATCCTGATCCGCGCCCTGGTGGAAGAGCTGCGCAGCAACGACCAGCGCGTGCTGTGCGGCCTGAACCTGGATGATGCCCGTGCCGGTGCCCGCACCTACGTGGCGGCGTCGGCGGTGCTGATCTCGATCGATGGCAGCGAAGAGGTGGATGGCGAGTTCCAGCGCCTGACCGCCTTCCTGCGCGAGCAGAGCGCGCGCCGCGCCAACCTGCCGGTGTTCCTGTACGGCGAGCGCCGCACCATCGAGAAGGTGCCGAGCAAGCTGCTCAAGTACATTCACGGCTTCATCTTCCTGTTCGAAGACACCAAGAGCTTCATCTCGCGACAGGTGATGCGCGCGGCCGAAGACTACATGAAGAACCTGCTGCCGCCGTTCTTCAAGGCGCTGATCCATCACGCGGCCGAGTCGAACTATTCCTGGCATACGCCTGGCCATGCGGGCGGCGTGGCGTTCACCAAATCGCCGGTCGGCCGCGCGTTCCATCAGTTCTATGGCGAGAACACGCTGCGCAGCGATCTGTCGATCTCGGTGCCGGAACTGGGTTCGCTGCTTGACCATACTGGTCCGATCAAGGACGCCGAGAACGAGGCGGCACGCAACTTCGGTGCCGACCATACCTTCTTCGTCACCAACGGCACCTCCACCGCCAACAAGATCGTCTGGCACGGCACAGTGGCCCGCGGCGACGTGGTGTTCGTCGACCGCAACTGCCACAAGTCGCTGCTGCACGCGCTGATCATGACCGGCGCGGTGCCGGTGTACTTCACCCCCAGCCGCAACGCGCATGGCATCATCGGCCCGATCAGCTTGGACCAGTTCACGCCCGAGTCGCTGCAGCAGCGTAACGCCGCCAACCCGCTGGCCAGCAAGGCCTACAAGGCCGGCTCCAAGCCGCGCATCGCAGTGGTGACCAACTCCACCTACGATGGCCTGTGCTACAACGCCGAGAAGATCGCCGACGAGATCGGCAGCGCGGTGGACTTCCTGCATTTCGACGAAGCCTGGTACGCCTACGCTGCGTTCCATCCGTTCTACGAGAACCACTACGGCATGGCCAAGGGCAAGCCGCGCGAGCAGGATGCGATCATCTTCACCACGCATTCCACGCACAAGCTGCTGGCCGCGTTCTCGCAGGCCTCGATGATCCACGTGCGCAACTCGGCGCAGCGCAACCTGGATGCCGAGCGCTTCAACGAGTCGTTCATGATGCACACCTCGACCAGCCCGCATTACGGAGTGATCGCGGCCTGTGATGTGGCGTCGAAGATGATGGAAGGCGACGCCGGCCGTTCGCTGGTGCAGGAAATGCATGACGAGGCGATCGCCTTCCGCCGCGCGATGCTGCATGTCCGCGATGATCTCGGCCGCGACGACTGGTGGTTCAGCGTGTGGCAGCCGACCCAGGTCGAGCGCAGTCTGGACAAGGGCGATACGCCGGCACCGATGGTGGCCAAGCGCGAGGAGTGGTACCTGCAGCCGGATGCGCACTGGCACGGCTTCGAGAACCTGGTGGATGACTATGTTCTGATCGACCCGATCAAGGTGACCCTGCTGACCCCGGGCCTGGCGATGGACGGCAGCATGGGCAAGCTGGGCATTCCGGCGGCAGTGCTGAGCAAGTTCCTGTGGGGCCGCGGCATCACCGTGGAGAAGACCAACCTGTACTCGGTGCTGTTCCTGTTCTCGATGGGCATCACCAAGGGCAAGTGGAGCACCCTGGTCACCGAACTGATGGCGTTCAAGGAACTGTACGACCGCAATGCGCCGCTCAGCCAGGCACTGCCGACGCTGGCCGCCGACTATCCGAATGCCTACGCCGGTTGGGGCCTGCGTGACCTGTGCGACGCGCTGCATGCGTTCAACCAGGAATTCGCGGTGGCCAAGGTGATGCGCGAGATGTACGTGGATCTGCCAACCCCGGTGATGACCCCGGCCGATGCCTACAACCACCTGGTGAAGGGCGAGATCGAGCGGGTCGACATCGAGCAGGTCAGTGGTCGCATCGCCGCGACCATGCTGGTGCCGTACCCGCCGGGCATTCCGACCATCATGCCGGGCGAGCGCTTTGGCGACAGCGATGAGCCGATCATCCAGTCGCTGCGCATCGCCCGTGAGCAGAATGCCCGCTTCCCGGGCTTCGAGTCGGACGTGCACGGGCTCATCATCGAGAACGACGGCGATGTGACCTCGTACAAGGTGGAGGTACTGAAGGCCTGACCGGCGACGGTCGGCCCTTCGGCGAACGATGGATACCGCGCGCGAGCAACGCATCCTGAAGTTCTCGATCGGGTTCACCATCGCGGTCAGCGTGGTCGGCTTCAGCGGTGGCCTGCTGGTGGGATCGCAGGCCATCCTGTTCGACGGAGTGTACAGCCTGGTCGACGTTGCCCTGACCCTGGTGTCGTTGTCGGTGCTGCGGCTGGTGGCGCGGGAACAGAGCCCGCGCTTCCAGTACGGCTACTGGCACCTGGAGCCGATGGTCGAGGCGCTGGGCGGTGTGATCCTGTCGCTGGCCTGCGTGTATGCGCTGGCCAACGCGGTGATCGGTTTGACCACGGGCGGACACGAGGTGAAATTCGGGCCCGCGCTGTGGTGGGCGGCGCTGCTGAGTGCCAGCAACCTGGCGATGGCGGCGTTCGTCGCCCAGCGGGCGCGGCGCCTGCGCTCGGCGCTGTTGTGGCTGGATGTACGGGGCTGGCTGCTGGGTGGCTTGATGAGCCTGGCGGTAGTGCTGGCCTTCGTACTGGCCCTGGTCCTGCATGGCGGTGAGTGGCACCACTGGGTGCCGTACCTGGATTCGATCGTGCTGGCATTGATCAGCCTGGCGGTACTGCCGGTACCGGCGCGCAGTGCGTGGAAGGCCATGCGCGAAGTACTCCAGGTGGCGCCGGATGATCTGGACCGGCGCGTGCAGCAGGTCATGCAGGCATTCGTGGCCGAGCGTGGCTATGCCGGTTTCACCAGCCACGTGGCGAAGATGGGGCGGATGCGCTTCATCGAGATCCATGTGCTGGCCGATCCGGCTACGCCCTTGGGCTCGGTGGGCGAGGTCGATGCGATGCGTGATGAGATCGCGGTCAGGCTGGATGCTCGGGGCAGCACGTTCTGGCTGACCATCGATTTCACCGCAGATCCGGCGTGGACGTGACCACGCTTCTGTAGAGTCGAGATAGCTCGACTGCTTTTCGTCAGCGGAAGTCGAGCAGGCTCGATTCCACGGGATCGCGTGATCGTTGCGCGTGGCAGACCGGTCTGTTGCACCGGATCCGTTTGACCTCAACCGGGGTTGAGGTCACAGACTGCCGGCAACCCCCACGAGGCGCGCGGCATGAACCTGCTGACCACACCGGACTTCAGCCATGGCCTGCTGGAGCTGTTCAATCCACCGGGCCTCTACGATCCTTCGGCCAACGGCTACTCACACGTGGCGGTGGTGCGCCTGCCGGCACGGGTGATCCACGTGGCCGGGCAGGGCGGTGAAGATGCGCAGGGCCGTCTCTCGCCCAGCTTCGAAGACCAGGTCGGGCAGGCGCTGGACAACCTGCAGACCGCGCTGCGCTCGGCGCAGGCAAGCCTGGTTGATGTGGCGCGGTTGCGCATCCTGGTGGTCGGCCACGATGAGGACCGGCTGGGCATCATTGCCCACCAGGTGCGGCGACGCTGGCCGAACCGTGCGGCGCCCACCTGCACGCTGATCCCGGTGCCGCGACTGGCGCTGGACGGCATGCTGTTCGAGATCGAGGCGGAGGCCTACGCCGCCTAGCGCAGGTAGTACTCCACCGGCACCACCAGTTCCTGTGGTGCCTTCAGTTCATCGGGAATGGGCGGTAGCGGCTGCGCGCGACGGAAGGTCTGCAGCGCAGCGTCATCGAGCATCGGCTGGCCACTGGACTGTTCCAGCCGCAGAGCCAGCAGGCGGCCTTCGCGGTCGATGCTGGCCCTGACCCAGGCAGTGCCCTGCTGCCGGCGCGAGCGTGCGGCGGCAGGGTAATAGCGGTAACGCTCCAGCCGCGCCATCAGGCGGGCTTCCCACTGGTCGCTGGCGGCGCCGGCCTGGAAGTCCGCCGGTGGCGCGTCTGGAGCGGGCGGAGCGGCCGTGATCGATGCCGGTGCGGGACTGGCATCGGTCGCGGCCGCCGGCGGGGCGACCGGCAGCGGCGTTCGACCCGTCCCGCCCGTTTCGCTGGCGGCCAACTCGCCCTCGCGCGCGGCGGTGGGTTTCGGTGGCGAGGGCGACTTTGCCGGTTGCGATGCGCGCGCCTGCTGCGCCTGGCTGGGGGTGTCGGCCTGGCGCTCCTCTACGGGCTGTGGCGGCGTGGCCGGCGCCAGCAGGCGCAGGCTGATGCGCACGTCCTGCTCCGGCGGCGGCAGCATCGGCGGCGCTGCCACCCAGTGCACCAACAGCAGCAAGGGCAGCAGGTGCAGGACGGCGGTGATCGCGATCGCCTGCCAGTGTTGGCCGCGCTCACTCATCGTCCAGCACCCACAGCAGATCGGCATCCGCCGCATCCACGGTTTCACCCGGCGAAGCCAATGCGATCACCAGCGCAGGCGTAGCCGGTGACAGGTAGCCCGGTACCCCGGTACCGCGCAGTACATGCCAGCGCCCCGCTACCAGGAGCGCCGGCGCGGGCGCATCGAGCAGCACCTGTGCCATGCGTGTGTCGCGAGCCTGTTGCACGGCCAGCATCCCTTCCAGCATCGGTGCTGCGTCTGCGTGCTGGGCCAGCACCACCGCCGACAGGCGCTGGCGGGCAGCGGCCACCGGGAACCGTACGCCCTTGGTGGACGCGAGCAGCGCGTTGACCTCGGCACGCGACAGGTTGCCGCCGAACAGCGGCGTGCCTGCATCGGCAGCATCCTGTACCAGCCCGCCATACGCGGCCCACGGCCAACGCGTATCCCATTCCAGCAGTTCCTGCAGGCGTGCACCTTCGGCCTGGTTGCCCTTGGCCAGCCAGCGCTGCACCCGCTGCAGGCGTGGCTGGCGCTCGCTGGCGATCATTTCCAGCACCAGCGAACCCTGCGGGCGCCGCCGCTGCAGCGCCTGCAGCAGCCAGCGCTGGGCGGCGTGGTCTCCGGCGAGGTCATGGCGCTCACCCAGCATCAGCCTCCGGGCGTCCGCCGCACGCGCCACGAACGCGGCTTCGTCCAGGTGCCGGCCGTTGGCCAGGTCGATCACTGAGCCAGGCATCGACTGCGCGCTGGCCACGGTCGCCAGCGCGAGCAGGCATACGGGCAGCCAGCGACGGCTAGAACGCCACATTGACGCCCATCGAGACGGTACGGCCACGGCCGTTGCCGCGGTCCAGGATCGGGCTGAAGATGCTGTCGATCGAGGCATTGTTGTCATAGGCCTTGTTCTGCAGGTTTTCGATGTTCAGCCACAGCGTGGTGTTGGCCTGGGGCTTGAAGCTGGCGTAGAAGTCGAGCAGCACGCCGGTGCCGCCGGTCTTGCGGGTCTGGAAGAAGTCGTAGCCTTCCTCGGTCGGCCCGGAGTACTCGGCGCGCAGGCCGGCCTGCACGCGCTGCTGCCACCAGCGGCCGCCCACGTCCAGCGTCCAGTAGCGGTCGGGCAGGGCGGTGATGTCTTCCAGGTTGACGAACTCGATGGCCGGCGCACTGGTGTGCGAGCGGGTCCAGCTCAGCGTGGCGTGGTAGTGCTCGCTGGCGTAATGCGCTTCCAGTTCGATACCGCGCATGCGCACCACGCCGGGGTGGTTCATCCAGCGCGTGGTGGTGCTGAAGTCGTCCACGTCCAGCGCATCGGTCCAGGCAGTGAGTTGCGGATCGCTGTCGATCGGCACCACGAACGGTTCCACTTCCGGCGGATGCACGATCAGCAGATACTGCGGCTTGATGTAGTCGCGGATGCGGTTGTCGAAGCGGGTGATCCGCAGCTGTGCCAGGTCACCGTCGACCAGCAGCGAGTCGGTGCTGAGGTTGGCACCGAACTGCAGGTTGCGCGAGCGCTCGCGGCGCAGGAACGGGTTGGCGCCCACGCCATCGGCATCGCTCATGCCTTCCAGCGGGATCTTCTCGAAGAACATCTCCTGCACCCGAGGCGGGCGGGAAGTACGCGAGGCTTCTGCGAACAGCTGCAGCCAGTCGGTGGGCTGCCACGATACCGCCAGGCTGGGGCTGAGTGCGCGCTGGGTATGGCGCACGTCGATGCCGCCACCGTTGATCTCCGCGCACTGGCCGGGCACATCCGAGCACACCGGGATGTGGCCACGGATGCCGAAGCGGTCCTGGCGCAGGCCGGCGGTCAGCGCGTAGATGTCGTGCTGCAGCTCCAGCGTGCTGAACACGCTGTCCAGCTGGCTGCGACCTTGCGGGTTGGCACCGCGCAGGACGGGGGTGTCGGCCAAATAGATGTCCGACTGGTGCTTGATGCCGGTGTTCCATCGTGCCTGCAGTGCCCCGATGTCGAAGCGGCTGGTGTTGTCCACGGTCCAGCTGCTCAGGCTGCTGTGGGTGCGGCGACCGATGTAGCTGGAATCCTCCACTGGCGGATAGAACAGCCGGGTCTTGTTGCCGGCGAAGGTTGCACGCAGGTCGATCCACGGCGAATAGGGCGTGTAGTGGTAGCTGGCGCGCTGGTTGCGCGCTGAAATCTGCCACGGATAGTTGTGGTAGAAGTCGTTTTCGTAACGCATGTGGCTCAGGTTCAGCCGGTGCTGGTCGCTGGGCTGCAGGCGTGCTTTCAACAGCCAGCTGCTGGGCTGCTGGCTGCCCGGGTCGGCGTTGTTCTTCTGCCCACGCGCGGTTGCGTATTCGCTGCTGCGGCTGCTGCTGGCAGCCGCCAGCAGGCCGAACTGGCGGTCGCCACCCTCTTCACTGTGGCGCCAGGCACCGGCGAAGGTACGGCCGCTGCCGTAGCCGTTGTTGCCGTGGCGATAGCCTGCACGCAGGCCCCAGTCACGGCCCTCACCAAGCAGATCGTCGATATCCAGCGTGCGGAAGTTGGCACTGCCGGCCAGCGTACCCGCACCATCACCACCGGCGACCGCACCGCGTTGCACGTCCAAGCCGGCCAGCAGGAAAGGATCGACATAGGCGAACGGACCACCCGAGCCATGCCCGGCATTGTTGCGGAAGGTCTGGGTGACACCGTCGATCATGGTGTTGACCCGGCCAGCACCGGTCATGCCGCGGATGTTGACCTGCAGGCCCGGCTGGCTGCGCGAATGGAAGCTGTGGGTGCCAGGCATCGAGCGCAGCAGGCTGTTGCCTTCCTGGCGTTCAGCCATCGCCACGCGCTCGCTGCCGATCGAAGGCGCAAAGCCATCGCGGGTGGCTGGTACATACTGGCTGGCACCTGCACCGGGGGAATGGCCGTGCGCGGTATTGCCCTGCACCCGCAAGGGCCCGGTGCGGCGGCTGCCATCGCCGCGCTCGGCCGGCGCCGGCTCCAGAGTGGCGCGGCGCGCATCGATGAAGCGCGGGCGCAGGCCGCTGCCCGCCAGCAGGCGCGTCAGGGCCTGCGCATCGTCGAAGTCACCGCGAAGGGCGGGCGCGGCATGGCCAGCGGGAAGCGCCGCGCCGATCACCAGATCGACACCGGTCAGCCGGCTGTAGGCGTCCAGCGCGGCCGCCAGTGGCTGGGCGGGCAGATCGTAGCTTCGAGTGGCGGCCTGCGCGTGGGCGCTGTTTGGCAGCAGTGGAACGGTGCTGGCGCAGGCCAGCGACAGGGCGAGGACAAGGGGGCGGGGGCACAGCATCGGGGGCTCCAGGGGCTGACGCAGAGCGTCGTCATCCTGGGTAGACGCAGCCGCAGGCCGGATGTCAGGGCCCATCACGCTGTTCCCTGCGTGGCGGCAGCCACACCTGTATGCCGTCGCCGAGGCGCAGCACGCGCACCTGCAACTGAGTGGCCAACTGGTCGCGGTTGCTGGCTGCACCGTCGGCACTGCCAAGCAGGGTGACCGGCTGCTGGCGCAGCTGCTCGCCGACGACCCACGTGTGCCCGCCGTGCCAGCGGTCCAGGCCCTGCGTGACGTCGGCCAGCGGGGCCGAGACCCAGTGCAGGCGCCGTTCGCGCCAGGCCAGTGTTCCGGGGGCGTTGGTTGTTGCATGGGCTGTAGACTGCCCATCGAAGCGCAGCTGCTCGCCGTCGTTGGCCAGCATGCTGGCGTTGCCGCTGTCCACGCGCACGCGATGCTCGGTAACGGTGACCACGCTGCTGTTGCCCTGCACGGCAAGATCGAATGCGGTCCCCAGTGCAGTGACGGTGCCCTGCGGGGTGTGCACCTGGAAGGGCCAGTCGGCATCGGCGGCGACCTGGAACCAGGCCTGGCCACGCTGCAACTGGAGCTGGCGGCGCTGCCCATCGATGCGCACCTTCACTTCGCTGCCGGGTGACAGCAGGACATGCGAACCATCCGGAAGGGTCTCCTCGCGGATCTCGCCAGCGGCCGTACGCAGTACCTGCGCCACCGGCGGCGAGGCATGGCGGCTGTAGAAACCCAGCGCACACAGCAACAGAACCGCAATGCCGGCTTCGCGCAGGCGACGGCGTTGCCTGCGCTGCTGTTGCCGCTGCAGGCTGGGGAGCGTCGCGCCTGCCTGCCACAGGTGCTGCAGATGCTGGTACTGCGCAACATGGCGCGAATCGGCCTGGCACCACTGGTCGAACGCGTTCTCGTCGCGGGTGCCATCGTGTCCATCCAGCCACCAGCGTGCGGCTTCGCGCGCGATCGCGTCCTGGCTCATGCGCCGGGCACCTGCTGCAGAGCGACGAGGGCGCGCAGCAGATGGCCGTGCGCGGTCTGCCGGCTGATGCCGAGCTGGCGCCCGATCTCAGCCAGCGCCAATTGTTCAACCCGCGCCAGCAGGAACACCTGGCGCGAGCGCGGTGGCAGCGCGGCGACGATCGCGTCGAGGTGGCGCAGCTGTTCGGCGTCGAGCAGTCGCTGCTCGGGCAGTGGTGCAGGATCGGCGATGGCCTGCAACTGCGTGTCATCCAGTACCTCTTCGCGACGGCGCTGGCGCTGCCGGTAGTGATCCGCGATCAGGTTGTGGGCGACGCGGTACAGATAGGCGCGGCCGTTGCTCAGCAGGCCGCTGGAGGCGACTTTGACGACACGCAGCCAGGTTTCCTGGACGACGTCATCGGCGTCGCTGCGTTGCGGGAGTTTGCGGCGGACATGGGCGTGCAGCGGCCGGTAATGGGCCGCGCACAGCTGCGCGACATCCGTCGGTTCGACAGGCGTGGACACGGGGCGGGCGACAACTGGGAAAGGGAACAGCCCGCGGCGGCAAGGGCAGCGGCTGCACCTTACAGCAAAAGAGAATCATTTGCATCCATGGCGCGAGGCACGGCACGCATGGGTCACCGCGGCGTCAGCGCGGACGATAGTCGCAGTGGATCTGCAGGGCTTCGGTGGCGTTGTGATGCAGCTCGAAGCCGCACTGCTGCAGGCTGCGCTTCACCTGCACGACGGCTTCGGAATGACGGGCAACGCGACGATCCTGCCAGCGCAGTGGGGTGAACACGCCCAGGGGCAGCAGCCGCAGCCGCTTGCCGTGCAGTACCAGTGAGACATCGACATGACGGCCATCGATGTCGTGCCCGTTGGCACCGAAGATGGCATCGATCTCATCGCGGCGTTGCGGGTAGCAGGTGCGGAATGCTGCGATGCCGAGCCGTCGTACCGCGCGGCGGAAGCCACCGAGACGGCTGTGGCCGGGTTCGAAGCCACGGGTGAGCAGCAGGCGCAACCCGGCAGGCAGCATCGCCTGCGCGTCGAGCAGGCGTTGCAGTACCTCTTCTTCCAGTTGGATGCGGGTGGAGGGCCAGCGCGGGGCGATGAGCAGTCCGTGGTGGTTGCCGCGATGCAGGGTCAACATGCGTGAAGCTTCGCACGCGGGCGAACAGCCGCGGTAGTGCCGGCCGCTGGCCGGAAGATCCGGATGCCGGCCAGCGGCCGGCACTACCATCGGGTCAGATGTCGCGGTACTGGATCTGCGAAGCCAGTACCCGCAGGCCATCGGCATTGCTGGACAGGATGCGCTCTTCGCCGACACCTTTCTGCCGTTTCAGCTGGAAGCCCTGATCGGCAGGCAGCTGTGCGGCAATGGCGTCCATGCGTTGCAGGGCATCGGGGCCGCTGCAGTCGAAGTGGCCCCAGTGGGCGCCATCGCGGTGGATCTGCAATCGGTAGTTCATTGCGGTGTCTCCGGCAGGTCCTGCAGCCAATGGTCGAACATCGCGGTGGCGGCCGCTGCCAGCGGTGCGCCATAGCGACGCGCCTGTGCGCGCAGGTCGTTGGGATCGATGCCGGCCTGGGCCAGCTCCAGCGTGTGGCCGATCAGCCAGCGCTCGAACTGGCGGGCGTCCAGTTCCGGATGGCATTGCAGGGCCAGTGCGTGGCTGCCGATGGCGAAGGCCTGGTGACGGCAGGCCGGCGTGCTGGCCAGGCGGCGTGCACCGGCCGGAAGTTCGAACGCCTCACCATGCCAATGCAGTACCGGAATGCCCTGCAGGGACTGCAGCGGAGAACGCTGGCCTTCATCGGTCAGCAGCAGTGGCGCAAAGCCGATTTCCTTGCCACCACTGGGAGCGACGCTGGCACCGAGTGCCCGCGCCATCAGCTGTGCACCCAGGCAGATGCCCAGGGTCGGCCGCTGCCGCTGCAGCCGGCGCTGCAGCAGGCAATGCTGTCGTTGACGGAGGGGTAGGTCCCTGTGTCATTGGCACTGATGGGACCGCCCAGCACGACCAGCAGGTCGGCGGTTTCGGCGTCATCGAGCGCATCGACGCCGGCCTGCAGCAGCTGCAGCTGCCAGCCTTGCGCCAACAGCAGTGGCTGCAGGGTGCCGAGGTCTTCAAAGCCAACGTGCTGCAGGACAACCGCGTGCTTCATGCCGGGGCTCCGCTGTTCGGCCAGTAGAAGCTGTCCGGGGTGGCGCGGGCGCCGAAAATGGCCTGGCCGACGCGGACCACGGTGGCACCTTCCTCGATGGCCACTTCGAAATCACCGGACATGCCCATCGACAGCTGCGACAGGTCCAGGTCGGGCGGGGCGGTGCGTTGCAGCTGGTCGCGCAGTTCGCGCAGGCGCACGAAGCAGGCGCGCACGCGCTCGACGTCGGGGGTGAAGATGGCCAGGGTCATCAGGCCGCGCACGCGCAGGCGATCGAAGGCTGGCAGCTGTTGCACGAAGGCCTCGACCGCGTCGGGTTCCAGTCCGTACTTGCTGGGTTCGGCCGAGGTGTTGACCTGCACGAACACGTCCAGGGTGCGCTCTTCCAGTTGCAGGCGCTGCTGCAGGGCCTCGGCTACGCGCAGGCTGTCCAGCGCCTGGAACTCGCTGGCAAAGCGTGCCACGTAGCGCGCCTTGTTGGTCTGCAGATGGCCGATCACCGACCAGTGCACGCCCAGGTCGGCCATCGCTTCGGCCTTGCGTTGTGCCTCCTGCACCTTGTTCTCGCCAAGTTCGTGGCAGCCTGCGGCCACCGCCATGCGGATGCGGGCTTCATCGACGGTCTTGCTGACCGGCAGCAGGCGCACGCTGGCCGGGTCCCGGCCGACGCGGGCGCAGGCATCGGCGATGCGTTGGCGCACCGTGACCAGGTTGGCGGCGATCTGTTCAACGGACTGGGCGACGGGCCAGTCGGCGGCGGCAAGGGGCATGCGGGCACCTCCAATGCAGGGCGGCCAGGGTGGGATACACTGGCACAGGACAAGAGATATTTTGGCATAGGACAAAATGAAAATCACCGGGCACAGTGCCGAGTCGATCTTCGACAGCATCCGTGAGGGCATCGGCGAGGGCCGCTTGCCGGCCGGCAGCGTGCTGCCGCCGGTGCGTGAACTGGCCGAGCAGCTGGGCGTGAACCGCAACACCGTGGCCGCTGCCTACAAGCGCCTGGATGCGGCGGGCCTGGCCAGCACGGCGGGCCGCCGCGGCACGGTGGTGCGTGGCCTGCCGCCGCCGCTGGCGCGCGAGGGCAGTACGCCCGGGCTGGCGCTGCAGGACCTGGCCGGTGGCAATCCGGATCCGCGCCTGCTGCCGAACCTGCGCCTGGCCCCGGCCGCACCGCGGCTGTATGGCGTGGGCACGGTCGACCCGAGGTTGCAGGCGCTGGCGCGCGCCTCGCTGGATGCGGACTGCCCGGCGGGTTATGCGCTGGAGCTGACCCATGGCGCGGTCGATGGCATTGAACGCCTGCTGGCGGCCTGGCTGCTGCCGGGGGATCGCATCGCGGTGGAGGATCCGTGCTTCCTCGGCAGCCTCAATGTGCTCAATGCCGTGGGCCACGCGCCGTTGCCGGTGGCGGTGGACGCGCATGGCATGCAGGTCGAATCACTTCGGCAGGCGCTGGAGGCCGGTGCACGTGCGGTGCTGCTGACCCCGCGTGCGCACAACCCGACCGGGGCCAGCCTGGATGCGAAGCGGGCACGGGCGTTGCGCCAGCTGCTGGCGGCCTACCCGCAGGTGGCGGTGTTGATCGACGATCACTATGCGCTGCTCTCGCAGCAGGCCTATCACTCGGTGCTGCCGCTGGATGGCCGGCGCTGGGCGCTGTTGCGTTCGTTGTCCAAACCGCTCGGCCCGGATCTGCGCCTGGCCTGGTTGGCCTGCGATGAAGAAACCGCGATGCGGTTGCGGCTGCGATTGGCGTCCGGCACCGGCTGGGTCAGTCATCTGCTGCAGGATGCGGCGACGTCGGTGCTGGCGTCGGCAACGCAGCGGGCGAAGATCGCCTCGGCAGGTGAGCGTTACCAGCAGCGCCTGCAGTCGCTGCAGGAGTTGCTGCGCGCGCGTGGCATGCCGACGCCGCTGCCAATGGAGGGATTGAACCTGTGGCTGCCGTTGTCGGCTGACAGCCATCCTCAGGTGCTGGCACTGGCTTCGCGCGGATGGCATGTGCGGGCGGGCGAAGTGTTCGCGGTGGCGGCGCCGGGACATGGCCTGCGCATCACCTGTGCGGCGCTGGGGACGACGCAGCTGCGGCAGCTGGCCGATGACCTGGCGGCCGTGTGCGGGGTGTAGCGTCGAGCATGGCTCGACGCTACAGAAGCCGATCAGGGCGCGGCGTTGGCGCCAGGGCGCACGTAGTAGGACTGGCCGCTGTCATCGACGAACATCAGCTCCGGCTTGCCCTGCCAGGAGGTGAGCATGGCGCCGGTGTTGTTCTGGTGCTTGACCATCAGGCTGGCGCCGCGATCCGGGTTGGCGACGACCTTGAATACTTCGGTAGTGCCGGTGGCATCGTCGAGGGTGAGCAGGGCTTCGCCGCCGCGGTCGCTGGTGCCATAACCACCACGCTCGGAACCGTCGGGGCCAAGCAGGATCAGGCCAGACAGTGCCGTGGCACGCGGCCCCTGGGTGCGGCCCTGGCTGAGCGGGTCGGGGACCGGTGCGCCGAGGATGACCCGCGGCTGGCCGCTTGCATCGTGGATGACCAGGCCGCGTGCTTCGATGATGCGCTGTGGCGATTGGCTGCGATGCAGGTTCCAGGCGGTCCAGCCGGAAACAAGCAGGGCGAGGGTGGAGACCACCAGTGTGGTCAGCAGCAGCGCACGGGGCATCGGGTGGTCCTTCCTTGGATGTGCCGACGATAGCGGATGCAAAAGGGGATGGGTAGAGTCGACTGTCAGTCGACTGCTGTTCGATCAGATCACGGAGATTCCCGCGCTGGCGCGTGCAAGTCGACTGACAGTCGACTCTACCTCTACCTGCTCGACATCACCCAGTGGCTGTTACGCGGTGATTCCCGGCGTCAATGGAAATCGCGGCTGTGGCTGCGCAGTCCCTGCAGCAGTTCATCCAGGCAGTGCATACGTTGCACGATGACGTGCTGGACGCCATCGACGCGTTCCAGGCGACCATCGATCTGCATCAGCTGGGTATCGACCAGCACCCGGTGCTGGCGATCGGCCAGGTGCCGCCAGACCACGGCGTTGACCATGCCGGTCTCATCTTCGAGCGTGAGGAAGGTGACACCGCTGGCGGTCTGTGGGCGCTGGCGCATGCGTACCAGGCCGGCGATGCGCACGCGACGGCCATGGCCATGCCCGGCCAGTTGTGCAGCGTCCAGACAGCCACGGCTGCGCAGCTGCGCACGCAGGAACGAGATCGGGTGGCGGCCAAGGGTGGTGCCGGTGCTGCGGTAATCGGCCTGCATGTCCTCCCATGCGCTGGGCAGCGGCAATGGCACGCGGGCTTCGGCGGTGGCGCGGGCCTGGTCGAACAGCGGCAGCCGGTTTTCCACGCCGGAGATATCCCAGCGTGCACGATGGCGATGGCCACTGAGCCCACGCAACGCACCGGCATCGGCCAGCAGGCCCTGCTGGCGGCGGTCCAGGGCGGTGCGCTGGCACAGGTCGCCGACATCGTCGAACGGGCGCCGCGCACGTTCGCGCATGATGGCCTGCACGGCGGGCTCGTTGCAGCCATCGACCAGGCGCAGGCCGAGCCGGATCGCGGCCGCGCCCCTGCTGAAATCCAGGGTGCAGTCCCAGTCGCTGTGGCGCACGTCCACCGGCAGCACGCGGATGCCATGCCGGCGCGCGTCCTGCAGCAGCTGGTCGGGGCTGTAGAAGCCCAGCGGCTGGCTGTTGATCAGGCTGGCGGTGAACGCGGCCGGGTGATGGCACTTCAGCCAGCAGCTGTTATAGGTCAGCAGGGCGAAGCTGGCGGCGTGGCTTTCCGGGAAACCGTAATCACCGAAGCCCTTGATCTGCTCGAACAGATGCTCGCCGTACTCGCGGCTGAAGCCGTTATTGAGCATGCCGGCCAGCAGCTTCTCGCGATGCGGTTCCAGGCCGCCACGGCGCTTCCATGCCGCCATCGAGCGGCGCAGGGCATCGGCCTGGCCCGGCGTGTAGCCGGCCGCTTCCACCGCCAGCTGCATCACCTGTTCCTGGAACAGCGGCACGCCCAGCGTGCGTGCGAATACGCGTTCCAGCTGCGGTGGGTAGAGCGGGTTGTCCGGGTCGTTCAACGCGTCCGGTCCCTGTTCGCGCAGGATCCGGCGCCGCTCCAGATAGGGGTGCACCATGTCGCCCTGGATCGGGCCAGGGCGCACGATCGCCACCTCGATCACCAGGTCATAGAACGTGCGTGGCTGCATGCGCGGCAGCATCGCCATCTGTGCGCGCGATTCGATCTGGAACACGCCGATGGTATCGGCGGCGCAGATCATGTCGAAGGTCTTTGCATCCTTGGGCGGGATCGCATCCATGCGTCCTTCATGCAGGCCGTGCTGCTTCAACATCGCCAGGCATTTGCGGATGGCGGTGAGCATGCCCAGCGCCAGGCAGTCGACCTTCATCAGGCCGGTGGCATCCAGATCGTCCTTGTCCCACTGGATGACGGTGCGGTCGGCCATCGCCGCGTTTTCCACCGGCACCAGGGTCGACAGCGGATGCTCGGAGATGACGAAACCACCCGGATGCTGAGACAGGTGGCGCGGGAAGTCGATCAGTTCATTGGTCAGTGACAGCAGCCGCCGCATCAGCGGCGTGTCCGGGTCGAAGCCGCGCTCGCGGAGGGTTTCCGGCAATGGGATGTTGCCGCCCCAATGATCCATTGCCGCGCCCAGTTCGTTGACCTGGTCCATCGGCAGGCCGAGCGCACGGGCGACGTCGCGGATCGCGCTGCGGCCACGGTAGCTGATTGCTACTGCGGTCAGTGCGGCGCGCTCTCGGCCATAGCGCTTGAACACGTACTGCAGCACTTCCTCGCGGCGCTCGTGCTCGAAGTCGATGTCGATGTCCGGCGGCTCATTGCGCTCGGCGGAGATGAAGCGTTCAAACAACAGATTGCTGCGCGCAGGATCGATCTCGGTCACGCCCAGCACAAAGCACACCGTCGAATTGGCCGCCGAGCCACGCCCTTGGCAGAGGATGTCCTGGCTGCGGGCGAAGCGCACGATGTCATGCACGGTAAGGAAGTAGGAGGCGTAGTTTTTCTCCCGGATCAACGCCAGCTCATGTTCGATCTGCTTGCGCTGTGCGTCCTTGATGCCTTCTGGCCAACGCCAGGGAATCTTTTCTTCGACCAGCTCGCGCAGCCAGCTGTCCGGGTCATGCCCCTCCGGCACCAGCTCGCGCGGATAGGTGTACTGCAGCTGCTCCAGCGTGAAGTGGCAGCGTTCGGCGATGCGCAGGGTCTCGGCCAGCAGTTCGGCGGGATACAGCTGGGCCAGCGCGGTGCGCGGGCGCAGGTGGCGCTCGCCGTTGGGAAACAGGCGCCAGCCGGCTTCGGCCACGCTGCAACGATGGCGGATCGCGGTCAGCGTGTCCTGCAGGGCGCGGCGGCGTCGCACGTGCATGTGCACATCGCCACTGGCGACCAGCGGCAGGCGGTGGCGTTCGCCGAAGGCCTGCAGCTGCTGCAGGCGGCGTGCGTCGTCGTGTTCGTGGTGCAGTTCCACCGCCAGCCACAGCCGATCATTGAAGCCGGCGCGCAGCAGTTCCAGGTCGGTGGCGGCCGGTTGCCGGTCCAGCCACAGGCACAGCAGGCCGTCGGGCAGGCCGAGCAGGTCCTCGCGCAGGCAACGGTACTCGCCCTTGGCCGCGCGCCGCCGGCAGGTAGTGATCAACTGGCACAGCCCGGCATAGGCGGCCTGGTCGGTGCACAGCAGGGCCAGCTTGGGTCCGTCCTCGACCTGGAATTCGGCGCCGACGATCAGCGCCACGCCATGCGCCTTCGCCGCCTGCCAGGCACGCACGATGCCGGCCAGCGAGCATTCGTCGGTGATCGCCAACGCGCGGTAGCCCTGGCCGGCGGCGCGCGCGAACAGCTCTTCGGCGATCGAAGCACCACGCTGGAAACTGAAGGCCGACAGGCAGTGCAGTTCGGCGTAGCCGGGCAGTTCGCTGTGCATGGCGGCTCAGCCGAACCAGCCGTGCAGCATCCACGGCGCATGCGGATCGTTGCGCTCACGGAAAGCCCAGCCGCGCTGGCCGTGTGCGGTTTCCACCACGTAGTAGTCGCGGCGTGCGTCGGCCTGGTCCCACCAGCCCGATTCGATCCGCTCCGGCCCGGTGACGATGCGCAGCCGCGGATCACGCAGCGGTTGCGGGGTGTCCAGCAACCAGCCAGGGCGCAGCGGCCAGTACGACGGAGGCTTGGCCGCGGGCTGGCTGCCACTGGCGCGTTCGGGGCGATGGTCGGCCTGCACCGCCAGCGGCTGCACGGCGTCATCGCCCAGCCGCGCGCGCAGGCGCTCGCGCAGCTGGTTCCAGGGCATCGCCTGTGCCGGCCGGGTATCGAACAGGTCGCGCGCGGCGGGCACGAACGGTGGCAGCTGTTCGGCCTGCAGGCGCAGTGCGCGGCTGCCGGCCGGCAGGGCGAACGCTTCCATGCGGTTGCGCGCGATCTCGAACAGCAACGCGGGATCGCGTTCCGGTGCCAGCAGGCCGATGGTCAGCACGCTGGCCGGCAGCAGGTCGTGCTCGAAATGCAGGTCGAAGCGCTGCACGCCGCCATCGCGCGAACACAGGAACGCGGCCAGGTCCAGCAGCAAGCGACGCAGCGGAAACAACAGGGCCTGGCTGGATTCGATTTCGTACTCAAATTCGATGCGTGCATCGAAACGGTCCGGTGGCTGGTAGTAGCGCAGTGGCGCGGTGGGTAGCCCACGCAGTGCATCCAGCTGCTGCAGGACCTCGGGGGCAAAGCGCCGGGCCAGGCTGTCGCGCGGCAGCTCGAGCACTGCGCCCAGCGTGCGCAGGCCGGAGCGGCCGAGCACCGTCACCGCTTCGTTGGGCAGGCCGCAGCGCGGCAGGGGCAACTGCGCCAGCGCCGCCGGCAGTTGCTGTGCATCGATGCCGAGGCCATCGTGGACGTTGGCCAGCACGCGCGCGGCATGTGGGGTAGGTGCGGCCACCAGACGGTGACGGAAGCCGAGTTCGTGCAGTTCGTTGCGCAGCCGCTGCTGGATCGTCAGCCAGTCACCGAACAGGGCGCGGCTGGCGCCGATCTCCAGCACCAGTGCATGCGGGAAATCGAGGCTGACCTGCGAGCTGTAGGCGTAGGCCCAGCTGGCCAGCAGCTGCCGGGTGTGCTGTTCGGCGTTGGGATCGTAATCGTGCAGGTGCATGTCCTGCACCAGCACCTGCGCAGCCGACAGCAGCATGCCCGGGCGCAGCCCCGCTGCGCGTGCCGACGGGCTGACCGCACGCAGTACGCGACGCTGTGCCGGCCCCTGCAGCAGCACCAGTGGGCGCTGCGGATCCGGCTGCAGGCGCAGCACGCTGTCCAGCGCCAGCTGCGGCAACAACAGGCAGGCCCAGTGCATGGCGCGGCCTCAGTGGGCGATGGCCAGCGGCAACGGCTGCGCCGGCGGCAGGCCGCCTCGGCACTTCAGCACCCGCACCTGGCCGTGGTCGAGCTGCAGGCGCAGGCTGGCCGGAGAGGGATTGCGCGCCGCCTGCGCCTCGCGGAACACGAAGCCCAGGCACTGGCCGCTGTCGGCGGCCACCTGCAGGCGGCGCAGGGCGCGGTCGTCGGCCTGGTGCGGCCAGCACAGCACCGCCGCGCAGGCGGCAGAGCGCAGGCACTGCTCGGTGGCCCAGAGCGCCTGTTTCGGCGCTGCGTGGATGATCTGCAGCTGGGCCAGGTCCAGCCCGGCTGCCGCCCAGGCCGGGGCATGCGGGCGATAGGGCGGGGCGACCAGCACGATCGGGCGGTCGCGCAGGCTCAGCTTGGCCAGCGCCGGCCAGACCAGCGCCAGCTCACCCACCCCGGGCGCCGCCTGCAGTACCTCGCACAGCCCGCTGGTGGGCCAGCCACCGCCGGGCAGGCGTGCGTCCAGTGCCGGGTGGCCGCTGGCCAGGTGGTCGCTGGCCGGCCCCTGGCGGGCCGGGCCGCGCCACAGCTGGCGCCCGTCCAGCAGCCGGTCGAGGGCGACGACGGCACCCATCAGCCGGCCCTCCAGGGGAGGCGCCGGGCGGGCTGGAAACGGCAGGAACGGGCGGAAACAGCGGGCATGGCGCGAGTATCGACGGGCCGGTATCAGGGGCTGAGACCAGACATGCTACTCGTCTTGTGAGTAGAATTACTAATGAAATCGGAGGGTCCGGTTTCAGGTTGCTGAAGGGGTAAAGGAGTGCCGACCAAGGTCGGCACCCACAGGCCCTGGTTACGGGCGTACCGGCAGCGCCACCGGGCGCAGCGGCGCGGCATCGCCGCCGCGGATCTTCAGCGGGCCGCCGATGAAGGCGAACTCGTAGACCTTGTCGCGGGCCAGTTCGTCCAGCGCCACCAGCTCGATGATCGGCGCGCCCTGCTGGGCCAGCAGGTAGGTGTGCAGCGGCACGTAGTCGTCGGACACCTCCGAGGGGAAGGTCTCGAAGCTGAGGTTGTCGGCACCGACGATCATCGCGCCGCTGTCCTCGACCAGGAAGCGTGCCGCGTCCAGACCCATGCCCGGCGGGTTGGCCATGTAGGCCTTGGGCTGTTCGAACAGGCGCATGCGGCCGGTGCGGATCAGCACCACGTCGCCCTGCTGCAGTTTCACCTTCTGGCGTGCCAGCGCATCCTTCAGGTCCTGGCGGGTGACGCGGTAGCTGTCAGGCAGCATGTCCACGCCCTTGGCGGCGGCCACGTCGATCAGCACGCCACGCGCGATCAGCGGCGGGAACTTCTCGATGCCGGTGACATTCCAGCCACGATCGCCGAGGTGCTTGTCGGCCTCGAAGCCGTTCCAGATCTTCCCGTGGATGCCGAAGTGGTTCAGCGCATCGATGTGGGTGCCGGTGTGGCTGTACATCGAGAATGCGGTGCCGGTGTAGCTGCGGGTGAGGTTCATGGTTTCGCCCACGCCCATCGGGTCGTCCATCACCGTGCCGCGCGGGGTGTGGGTCATCCAGAACTGGTAGTGCGGGTCGCCGGCATCCTGCCAGCTGGGCATGCCGACGTAGTATTCGGTGGCCAGGTCATAGGCCTTGCCGCCACTGACCCGTGACAGGATCGCCGCACGCGAGGCTTCGGTGATCAGGTTGAGGCGGCCGATCTCGTCCTTCGGCCCCCAGGGGCTGGTGCCGACCTGCTGGCCGGAGGGAACGCGTTCGTGTGCGGACACGGTGGTGGACGCGGCGGTGCCGGCCAGCAGCAGGGCCAGCGCGGTGGCCAGGGTACGTGGGGTCATGGGGAATCTCCTTGCAGGGTGGGGGAGGGTGCGGCTCAGGCCGCGACCAAAGGCGCCAGGGCCTGGCGCAGGTGTGGCAGCGGCAGGGTCTGCAGGCGCAGGCCGTTGCCGCCGATCACGGTGGGTATGGAACGGATGCCGAGGGCAGCGGCTTCGGCACGATCGGCCTGCACGCGCTGGCGTACTGCGTCGCTGCGCATGTGGTCAGCGAAGGCGCCACGTGGATGGCCCAGCGATTCGGCGATATCCAGCAGTACTTCGGCGTCGCCGATGTTGCGGTGCTGGTGCAGGTGCGCCCATTGCACGGCATCAAACATCGCGCCATGGGCGTCGTTGCCACCGAGCATGCCGGCGGCCTGGCAGGCCAGTGCGCCGAGCCAGCCGGACGGATACTCGAAGTCCTGTGCGCGCATGCCTTCGATATCGATGCGCGCAGTGTCTTCATGCGCGGCGCAATCGGTCCAGTGGCGCAGGATGATCGCCTTGGCGCGCTCCATCGAGCCGAACACCTCGACCATCTGCGCGCGCGAGTCCTGCAGCACGAAGCTGCGGTGGCGCACCTGGATGCCGAGTTCGGCCGAGACCTGCTGCAGGCGCGGGGCCAGCACGAAGCACCAGCCGCAGACCACGTCGTGGAAGAAATCGACCACCGGCGCGGCGGTGGCGGGGGAAGGAACGGAAGACATCTGCCTGCCATCGGTGAGAGGGGAGGCGGCAGAGTAGGCAGCGCGGCGTGGCCGAAACAGCACGCTGCGGGCAGCTCAGTTTTCGCTGGCGGTTACGAATCCAGGCCGGCGCAGCCGGGCAGCTCGGCGTGCAGGAAATCGATGAAGGCACGCACCTTGGGCTGCAGGTGGCGCGAGGTGGGGTAGACCGCATGCACGAAGCGTGGCGGATAGCGGTGGTCGGGCAGCACCTGCTGCAGTTCGCCACGGGCCAGTGCCGGTGCCGCCAGGAACGAGGGCAGGGCGCCGATGCCCATGCCGGCCACCAGCAGGTCGCGCAGCAGCAGGCTGTTGTTGACGGTGACGCGCGCCGGCAGGGTGATCGTCACCTGGCCATCGGGGCCGAGCAGCGGCCAGCTGCCGGGCGAGTCGGACAGGCTGTAGGCCAGCACGCTGTGCGCCTGCAGATCGTCCACCGCCTGCGGTGCCGGATGCTGCCGCAGGTAGGACGGGGCCGCGCACAGCACCTGCTGCAGCGACGCCAGCCGGCGCGCCACCAGGCGTGAATCATCCAGCTCGGCACGCAGCCGCAGCGATACATCGAAACCCTCACCGACTGCATCGAGCAGGCGATCTTCCATCACCAGATCCAACGACAGCTGCGGATGCTGCTGCAGGAAGCGTGGCAGCAGCGGCGACAGCGTGCTCAGTGCGAACGACTGCGGCGCGTTCACGCGCAGGCGCCCGGCCACGTCGCCGCGCTGTTCGGCGATGCCGCGTTCCAGCGCCTCCAGTTCGTCGAGCAGGCGGCAGCATTCGCGGTAATAGGCGTGGCCGGTCTCGGTCAGGCTCATGCGCCGCGTGGTCCGCTGCAGCAGTACCACGCCCAGATGCGCTTCCAGCGTGCGCAGCTGTTTGCTCAGGCCGGCGGGCGACATGCCGAGGTCTTCGGCAGCGCGGGCCAGCCCGCCGCGTTCGACGATGCGGCGGAAGGCACGCATCAGGTTGAAGGAATCCATGCCGGCCCCGGGCGCGATGAGGGCGCCATTGTAGAGCCGCGCCATGCGTGGATGTGGGAAACGCGGCGCCGACCAAGGTCGGCGTCTACCCGGTGCGTGCGGGTTGCGCTGTTTGTTCAAGCCAGCACCCCATACGCGGCGCCAGCATGCAGGCCCCTCACTTTCCGGGTTGCCCATGAAGCACTGGATGCTCCGCCTGTATGCCCCGCTGTTCCTGCTGGGCTTCGTTGCCACTGCCGTCGTCTGGGTCGGCCATTGCCACGGTGATCCGTTGTGGCTGCTGGCCTTGCTGGCGGCCGCCATCGCGGTCTCGTTCGCCGCCGAGCGTGCCTGGCCGTACGACCCCGCGTTCAACCACGACCACGGCGACAGCCTGCGTGACAGCCTGCATGCACTGGTCAACGAAAGCCTGAACCTGCTGTCGATCGCGGCGGTGCCGCTGCTGGCGGCAATCATTCCGTGGCAGTTGTGGCCGGTGCAGTGGCCATTCGCGCTGCAGGTGCTGCTGGCCATCGTCTGCGCTGATCTGGGCATCACCCTGGTGCACTACGCCAGCCATCGCATCGGCTGGTTGTGGCGGCTGCATGCGGTGCACCACAGCGTCACCCGCATGTACGGCTTCAACGGGCTGATGAAACACCCGCTGCATCAGGCGGCCGAAGCGGTGGGCGGCGTGCTGCCGCTGCTGCTGTTGGGCCTGCCGATGCCGGTGGCTGCGGTGCTGGCTTTCGCCATTGCCATCCAGCTGCTGCTGCAGCACTCCAACGTGGACATGCGTCCCGGCGTGCTCGGCCGGGTGATGGCCTGGGCGCCGCTGCACCGCTTCCACCACATGCGTTACGGCACCGCGGGCGACGTCAACTTCGGCCTGTTCCTGACCGTCTGGGACCATCTGCTGGGGACCGCCTTCAATGCGCCGGGTTATCGGCTGCAGCAACGCGACCTTGGCATCGGCAGCCAGCCGGACTATCCGCGCGATTATCCCGGGCAGCTGCTGGCGCCGTTCCGCGAACTGCCGCATGGCGAGGTGCCGGAGTTGCCGGAAGGCCTGCGCAGGCGCGAATGATTGAACATGTCAGGCCGCGTGCAGCTGCAGGCCCTGCAGCTGCGCGGCACCGATGCCGAACATGCGGCGCAGGCTGCGCGAGAGATGGGCCAGATCGGCGAATCCAGCGGCATGCGCACTGTCGGTCAGGTTGTGACCGCTCAGATGATGCATCAGCGCGCGGCGCAACCGTTGCCACAGCACCCAGCCGCGCAGGGTCACCGCCAGCTCGGACTGGAAACGCCGGTGCAGCTGGCTGGTCGAGAGGTGCGCGGCTTCGGCAATGTCGGCAGCCGGCACCGGGCCGGGCAGGTGCTGGGCAATACGGGCCAACGCCGCCTGCACGCGGCGGTCCAGCGGCTGTGGGCGGCTCAACCGTGGCAGCCAGTCGTGCAGTTCCATCGCAGTGCCGGGCAGCGAGTGCAGGTGCTGCTGGATCTGTTCGAGGTCGGCATGCGCCGGCTCAAGGAACACCGTACAGCCCGCTTCCGGTGCCGACAGGATTGCGTGCGGCTGGAAGGACGGCAGCCACAGCCGTTGGCCCTGCTGCCGTACGCCATCGACTTCGACCTGCCAGGGCGTACCGTCGCTCAACAGCAGTTGATGGGCGTAGTGCGCATGCGAGGCGCTGCCACCGGCATGGCCCTGCAGCACGGCCACGTGAGCATCCAGCAGCAACGTGCCATTCCAAGGTAGGGCGGGGGAGGACATGGAGGGATTGTAGATCCACGCCATGCGTGGATGAATCTCCATCGAAATCGAGTAATTCGACAATGAAACGAAGAGCATCCACGCATGGCGTGGATCTACTGCAGGTTGCGAGAAATTGTCGAAGGCGGGGTGGGTCCGTTGGCGGGGGCGTGAGCGCCATGGATGGCGCGACCGAGCTTACATGGACGTACTTGCAGCGTCCCCCGCAGCCGGATCCACCCCGCCATCCCACAGGAAGCCCGCTTTTGCTTCGGCTGTTGCTTCTGAGGTTGCCGGCCAGCGGCCGGCACTACCGCGGGTGCCGGGCGCACCCTCACCGGCCGTGCGGATCCGGCCGGTGATGCACGTACTCGACCACCGTGCCATCGGGATGCACCGCGTTGAACGCCGCCCCGGTGGGTACCACCTGCAACGGGAAGATGATCTCGGCGCCAGCCGCGACCAGTTTGTCGTGATAGGGCCGAACGTCATCGACCAGCAGTGTCCCCGTGGTCGAAGTGAACGGCGCCAGCGCCGTCTCGCTGCCCTCGATCAACAGGAACGCACCGACCATCGCCAGACGCAGCCCGACCTCCGGAAACGGGAACCCCGCATCGGCCACCACACCCTGCAGCTGCTCGTAGAACGCCACGCTGCGCTCCAACTCCCCCGGGGCCACGAACACCCGGATCAACACGCGCGGCGCGCGCTGGCTGGAGGTGTCACAGCGGTCGCGCCAGAGATGGTCGAAGTCGCGATGGACGGTCATGGGCTCGGTTCGTGGCCAGGGACCCTCATTATCGGCAGCCTCGCGCGGCGCGCTGATGACCGCCGGTGATGGCCTGATAACCGCTGGCCGGGTTGCCCCTGTGACTTAGGTCCTGTTGACAGGTGTGAACGCCCTCGCACAATCTTCACAGGATTGGGTCGCCCTGCGCGGCCCGGGCAGGCAGGTTGTCACGCCGGGAGGAGGGTCCCGCGCGCAGACCGGCTCGTCCATCGGCCTGCGGGACGTTGCCTGGCAACCCCTGCGCGGCATGAACGCTGCACCCTTCGGCGGCACTTTCCCTGGACCGATTGCCTTGGCAACGGAATTACGCCTGCCGATGAAAACGTTTACAAAGCCGCTTGCACTGTCCCTGGCCCTGTCTGCCGCACTGGCCGCCCCGGCCTGGGCCGACCCTGCCGCGTTCACTGTGCTGACCCTGGAACAGGCCCCGACCGTCGAGGCGATGCCGGCCCTGGCCGCCCAGCTGAAGACCCTGCAGGTGGACGCGGTGAGCGTGCGCCAGGTGCAGCGCGGCATCGGCCAGGTCGATCCGCTGCAGGTGCTGGCCGATGGCCTGGGCTACGCGTACCGCTTCATTGCTGCCGGCAAGGATGATGGCCAGACCCAGCGCGGCCAGGCCGTGCTGACCCGGCTGCCGATCGCTGCTGAATCCGGCCCCGACCAGCCGGGCCTGAACTACCTGCGCCTGGACGACGGCCGCCACACCGTGGCGGTCTATACCGATGCCGGTGCAGGTGCGGCGCAGCTGCCGGCGCTGGTCACCCGTTCGCGGCTGGGTGCACCGGCGGTGCTGCTCGGCGCGGTGGCCGGTGAATCGGCCAAGGCCGCAGGCTTCGATCCGGCGCGTGTCGCGCTGGAAGCCGATGCCAGCTATTTCAGCGATGGCTTCCAGGCCGCCAGCAGTGCGCCGTTCAAGGTGGAAGGCAGTACCCTGCGCGCCACCCTGCTGACCCTGGCCTACGCCGACGACACGCATGGCGACAGGCCGTGGATGGACACCACCCTCAACGCCGACGCGCGCGCTGCGCTGCTGCTGAAGGCGATGACCGAGGATGAGAAGTTCCAGATGCTGCACAGCTACTTCGGGCTGGGCAAGGACGGTGGCCCGCTGCCGGAAGGCGCAGTCGGTTCGGCCGGTTTCGTGCCGGGCGTGGCGCGGCTGGGCATTCCGTCGCAGCAATCGGCCGATGCCGGCGTCGGCGTGACCAATCCGGGTGGCATCCGCCCGGGCGATTTCGCCACGGCGATGCCGTCGGGCCCGTCCACCGCATCGAGCTGGAACCGTGAAGTCGCCTTCGCCGGTGGCGCCACGATGGGCCGCGAGGCATGGCAGCAGCGCTTCAACATCCTGCTGTCGGGCAGCGTCAACCTGCAGCGCGACCCGCGCAACGGCCGCAACTTCGAATATGCCGGTGAAGATCCGCTGCTGGCCGGCTCGATGGTTGGCGCGCTGATCCAGGGCGTGCAGAGCCAGCACGTGATCTCCTCGATGAAGCACTTCGCGCTGAACGACATGGAGACCCGCCGCAACTTTCACGACGTGCGCATCGGCGAACAGGCCATGCACGAGTCGGACCTGCTGGCCTTCGAGATCGCGCTTGAAGCCGGTCGCCCCGGCGTGGCGATGTGCTCGTACAACAAGATCAACGGCACCTACGGCTGCGAGAACGGCTACCTGATGAACCAGGTGCTGAAGCAGGAATGGAAGTTCCCCGGTTTCGTGATGTCCGACTGGGGCGGCGTGCACAGTGGTTCGAAGGCGGCGCTGGCTGGCCTCGATCAGCAGTCGGCCGGTGAAGTGTTCGACGCGGCGGTGTTCTTCGACGAACCGCTGCGCCTGGCCGTGCACGGTGGCGTGGTGCCGCAGGCGCGCCTGAACGACATGGTGGCGCGCATCCTGCGCACGATGTTCCTGCATGGCAACTTCGACAACCCGCCGCAGCACCAGAAGGTCGATGCCGAGGCCGGCTTCGCCGTTGCCCAGCGCACGGTGGAAGAGGGCAGCGTGCTGCTGCGCAATGAGGGCAACCTGCTGCCGCTGGCCGACAGCGTGAAGCGCATCGTCATCATCGGTGGCCATGCCGACAAGGGCGTGGTCGGTGGCGGTGGTTCGTCGATGGTGGGCGTGACCGCAAAGGGCACCAATGCGGTGCCGGGCGTGATGCCGACCACCTGGCCGGGCCCGGTGATCTTCCACCCGTCCTCGCCGCTGGAATCGCTGCGCGCCGCGCGCCCGGACGCGACCATCGAGTATGTGGACGGGACCAATGCCGCCGCTGCGGCCAAGGCCGCCGCGCAGGCTGACGTGGCCATCGTGTTCGCCACCCAGTGGGCCGCCGAATCGGTGGACCTGCCGGACATGCAGCTGCCGGACAACCAGGATGCCCTGATCTCGGCAGTGGCCAAGGCCAACCCGAAGACCGTGCTGGTGCTGGAAACCAATGGCCCGGTGCGCACGCCGTGGCTGGCGCAGGTGCCGGCGATGCTGCAGGCCTGGTACCCGGGCATCCGCGGTGGCGAAGGCATCGCCGCGCTGCTGACCGGCCAGGTCAATCCGTCGGGCCGCCTGCCGGTGACCTGGGTGACGGACGAATCGCAGCTGCCACGCCCGCACATCGACGGCCTCGGCTTCAAGCCGGCCAAGCCGTTTGGTGATGTGTTCGATTTCGATATCGAAGGCGCCAACGTCGGCTACAAGTGGATGGCGGCCAAGGGCCTGACCCCGACCTTCGCCTTCGGCCACGGGCTGTCCTACACCTCGTTCACCTATGAAAATCTGAAGGTGAGCGTGGAGGGCTCGCGCCTGGTCGCCAGCGTCGACATCCGCAACACCGGCAAGCGTGCCGGTGCCGACGTGGCCCAGCTGTACCTGAAGCTTCCGGCTGGCAGCACCACGCCGATCCGCCTGATCGGCTATGACAAGGTGAACCTGCAGCCGGGCGAACAGCGCCGCATCCGCATCGAAGCCGAGCCGAAGACCCTGGCCCACTACGATGCACAGGCGCGCCAGTGGAAGATCGACGGCGGCACCTACCAGGTGCAGCTGTCGCGCAACGCCGCCGAGCCGCTGCAGACGGTGGACGTGCGGCTGGTGGAGCAGGTGCTGCGCTGATGCCTGAAGACACGGCCCGCACAGGGCCGTGTCTGAAAAAGGGGACGGAGGGGATTAAGTCGCTTATGCACAAACGACTTAATCCCCTCCGTCCCCTTTTTTCATTTGCCAAACCACCCGCGCAGGAAATCGATCAGCTGCCGCACCTTCGGTGAGGGCTGCGTGCTGTGCGGGTAGACCGCGTATACGCTCTGCTGCGGGAAGCGGTGCTGGCGCAGCACCGGGCGCAGCCGGTCCTGGGCCAGGTCGTCCTCGATCAGCCAGCGTGGCAGCACGGTGACCCCGGCGCCGGCCACGGCGAAGGCACGCAGGCTGCTGGCACCATCTACGCGCACCACCGCATTGCCCGGGTTGGTGGCAAACAGGGCGTCGCTGCCATCCGGCGCCACCACCGGCACGTCGGCCAGGCGTGGGTAGCCCAGGCGGGGCAGGGTGCCCAGCTGCACGGGGTCATCGGCAGCATCGGCAGAGGGCAGGCGTGCCAGTAGGGACGGAGCCGCCACGGGGCACAGTGGATGGCGTTCCAGTTCGCTGGCGTGCAGGCCCGAATCGGGCAGACGGCCAAGACGGATCGCCAGGTCGAAGCGCTCGGGAATCAGGTCCGCCGGCGCGGGAGACGTGGACAGGTGCAGCTGCAGCGCCGGGTGCCGCGCACGGAACGCCTCCAGCGCAGGAATCAAGCGTAGCTGCGCGTACTCCGGGGTGGTGGTCAGGCGCAGCACGCCCTGAAGCTGGTGCTGGTCGCGGCGCGCGGCATCGATCGCTGCCTGTGCGGCATCCAGCGCCTGCACGCAGTGCTGCAGGAACTGCTCGCCAGCGTCCGTCAGGGCCAGGTGGCGGGTACTGCGCAACAGCAGGGTCACGCCCAGCTCCTGCTCCAGCCGCTTCAGGTTGAAGCTGACCACCGCACGGCTGAGGCCGAGCCGATCGGCTGCTGCGGTGAGGCTGCCGGCCTCGACCACGGCGCGGAAGATGTCGAAGCGATCGAGGCTGACCATGGCAATTCATTGTCAAAGTGGATTTGACAGTGTTGCAGTTGCTGTCGTGTTTTTCCAACAAGGCCCGCACGGCATGCTGGCCGCTTCCCTGCTGGAGCGCCGCCGATGCCGTCCCCCCGCCTGCGCCATGAGGCGATCTTCCTGCTGGTGTTCGCCCTGGATCTGGTCAACATGTTCATCGCCACGGTGGCCTATCCGGCACTGGCAGCGGAACTGCACGCTGATGTCGGTACCCTGGCCTGGGTGGGCACCGCCTACATGCTGGGCCTGAGCGTGGTGATTCCGCTGGCGCCCTGGTTGGCCGCGCGCTGTGGTGAGCGTCGCCTGCTGCTGGTGGCGTTGCTGTTGTTCGCGGTTGCCGCTGTGCTGGCCGGCGCCGCACCGGGTATCGGCTGGCTGCTGGGCTGGCGCCTGCTGCAGGGGCTGGCCGGTGGCCTGCTGATTCCGGTGGCACAGGCGGCAGCGTACCGACAATGCACGTCCGACCAGCGTGGCGCGCTGACCCGGCGCATCCTGCTGGTGGCGCTGCTGGTGCCGGCATTGGCGCCCGCGTTGGGCGGGCTGCTGGTGCAGTGGTTGTCCTGGCGCGGCGTGCTCTGGGCCAGCCTGCCACTGGCCGTGGTGGCGATTGGACTGGTGCTGGCGTGGATGCCGGCCGATGGCGGGCGTAGTGCGCCACGCCTGCAGGGCTATGCGCTGTCCACCGCGATGCTGGCGCTGGGCGCGTTGCTACTGGCGCTGACCTGGCTGGGCGAGTCCGGACATCGCGGCGCAGGTGCCGTGTTGCTGTTGATCGCAATGCTGTTGGCGGCGGCCCACCTGCGGCATGCACGGCAGCAGGCGCAGCCCCTGCTGCGCTGGTCGCTGCTGTCCCATCGGGGCCTGCGCCTGGCGATGCTGGTCTATCTGGCAGTGCCCGGTGTGTTCATCGGCAGCCAGCTGGTCAGTACGCTCCAGCTGCACCAGGCCGGTTACAGCGCGGCACGCATCGGCGGGTTGATGCTGCCCTGGGCGCTGGCCTCGGCCATTGCGATCACGGCCAGCAAGCGCCTGCTGGCGCGCTTCGGCCCGGCCACGGTACTGCGTATGGGCATGCTCCTGCAGGCCAGCGGCCTGCTGTTGATGGCGATGCTGCCGCAGCCGGCCTTCGCGTTGGCCGGGCTGCTGTTCGCGCTGATGGGCGCCGGTGGCAGCCTGTGCAGCAGTACCGCGCAGACGCTGGCTTTCCACGGCGTGGAGGGTGAAGCGCTGGGCGATGCCAGTGCCCTTTGGAACCTCAACCGTCAGCTCAGTTTCTGCCTTGGTACTGCCGCCATTGCGCTGTTGCTGGCGCTGGCCATGCAATGGCTGCCGGCCCATTCCACCGGCGTGGCGCTGGGTCTGGCCGCCGTACTTACCCTGCTGCCAATGGCGTTGCTGCGTCGGCCCCAGAGGATCACCCTTTCGCAACCGGAGAACACTTGATGGCTACGACCGCAGAACATGAAATCCACCACCTGCACGACAAACTGCAGGCCTGGTTCCGGGCCGAGGTGGCTGCGGATGCGCTGGATGATCTGATGGCGCATTTCTGCGCGGACTTCAGCATGGTCGGCATCGCGGGTCGCAGGCTGGACCGGAGTGCCGTGCAGGCACTGTTCGCGGGTGGTCATGGCGCGCGCCCAGGGCTGCAGATTTCCATCGGCGCCGTGCAGGTAGTGGATGCGCCGTTGCCGCTGGCGGTGCTGCGCTATCGCGAAGGGCATTCGCTCGATTGCGGCCAGCCCACATGGCGAGAGTCGCTGGCGGTGCTGCGCCAGGAGCAGGGGCGTTGGCGTTGGCTTGCGTTGCACGAAGTACCGATGGCCTGACCGGTAGTGCCGGCCGCTGGCCGGCAACCGCGTAACGCGCCCCAGGATCATGAAGTTGCCGGCCAGCGGCCGGCACTACCGGTCGTTGGCGAGCGCGGCGGCACCGCGGGCACATGTGCCATCAGTCCTGCCTGCATCCGCCGCAGAATGCAAAGCCCGCCCACACCTCAAGGCTCAAGGCAGGAGTAGGCTTGAGGCTTTCCTGCCGGGAGGGGTTGTCCATGCGTGTGCGTGCCGTCGCTGTAGCCATTGCCCTTTGCCTGTCCAGCACCGTGCTGGCCGCCGATACCCCGCCGATGACCCCGGACATCAGCGGCAAGCCCTTCGTTGCCCCCGATGTCGGTCGTGACTACGACAAGCGCGTGGTGATGGTGCCGATGCGTGATGGCACCAAGCTGTATACGGTGATCGTGGTGCCCAAGGGCGCCCGCAATGCGCCGATCCTGCTGACTCGCACCCCCTACGATGCCGCTGGCCGCGCCAGCCGCAGTGATTCGCCGCGCATGCGCGACCTGCTGCCGCAGGGCGACGAGGTGTTCGTCGACGGCGGTTACATCCGCGTGTTCCAGGACATCCGTGGCAAGTACGGCTCCGAAGGCGATTACGTGATGACCCGGCCGTTGCGCGGGCCGTTGAACAACACCAAAGTCGACCACTCCACCGACGCCTGGGACACCATCGACTGGCTGGTGAAGAACGTGCCGGAGAGCAATGGCAAGGTCGGCATGCTCGGCTCGTCGTACGAGGGCTTCACCGTGGTGATGGCGCTGACCGACCCGCATCCGGCGCTGAAGGTGGCCGCACCGCAGAGCCCGATGGTCGATGGCTGGATGGGCGACGACTGGCTCAACTACGGTGCGTTCCGCCAGGTCAACTTCAACTATTTCGCGATGCAGACCGAGAAGCGCGGCAAGGGTACGCCGCTGCCCAGCCTCGGCTATGACGACTACAGCACTTTCCTGCGGATCGGTTCGGCTGGCGACTACGCGCGCTTCACCGGCGTGGACCAGCTGACCTGGTGGAAGAAGCTGGTCGAGCACCCGGCCTATGACGGCTTCTGGCAGGGTCAGGCGCTGGACGCGGTGATGGCGAAAACACCGTTGAAGGTGCCGACCATGTGGCTGCAGGGCCTGTGGGACCAAGAGGACATGTGGGGCGCCAACCACGCCTACCAGGCAATGGAAGGGCGCGACAGCGGCAACAACCGCAATTACCTGGTGATGGGGCCGTGGCGGCACAGCCAGGTGAACTACAGCGGCAGCGAACTGGGCGCGCTGAAGTTCGATGGCGATACCGCGCTGCAGTTCCGCCGTGATGTGCTCAAGCCGTTCTTCGACCAGTATTTGGTGGACGGTGCGCCGAAGGCGGACACGCCGCCGGTGCTGGTCTACAACACTGGCGAAAACCACTGGGATCGCCTGAAGGGTTGGCCGCGCAGCTGCGACAAGGGCTGTGCTGCCAGCAGCAAGCCGTTGTACCTGCGGGCCGGCGGCAAGCTGGCATTCCAGGCGCCGGCGGCGGGCGAGGGCGACTTCGAGGAGTACGTGTCCGACCCGGCCAAGCCGGTGCCGTTCGTGCCGCGCCCGGTCCGCTTCGGTGACCGCGACATGTGGACCACCTGGCTGGTCAAGGACCAGCGCTTTGTCGATGGTCGCCCGGACGTGCTGACCTTCATCACCGAACCGCTGACCGCGCCGCTGCGCATCGGCGGCGCGCCGGTAGTGCACCTGCAGGCCTCGACCAGTGGCACCGACAGTGACTGGGTGGTGAAGCTGATCGACGTGTATCCGGACCAGGAGGCATCGACGCCGGAGATGGGTGGCTACGAGCTGCCTGTGTCGCTGGCGATCTTCCGTGGCCGCTACCGCGAAAGCTTCAGCGATCCGAAGCCGCTGGCCGCCAACCAGGTGCTGCCGTACCGCTTCGACCTGCCCAACGCCAACCACACCTTCCAGAAGGGGCACCGGGTGATGGTGCAGGTGCAGTCCAGCCTGTTCCCGTTGTACGACCGCAACCCGCAGACCTACGTGCCGAACATCTACCTGGCCAAGCCAGGCGATTACCAGAAGGCCACGCAGCGGGTCTGGCACAGCGCGGCGCAGGCGAGCTACATCGATCTGCCGGTGTATTGAGGCGGAGAGGATGACGCCGGGCATAGCCCGGCAGCACGCGGTAGTGCCGGCCGCTGGCCGGCATCCGCGATGGTGCAGGAGCGTGTCGACCAAGGTCGACACCTACCAAGGCTGGGCCATGGCATGCCGATCGGCCAAGGTCGACACCCACCAGAGCGGAGCCATGGCAGGTCGATTCAGGCGGCTGCGGTAGTGCCGGCCGCTGGCCGGCATCCGCGATGGCGCGGGAGCGTGTCGACCAAGGTCGACACCTACCGGAGCGGGGATCCTCACCCCACCTTCGAGGGGCCCGTGCGCCAGCGGCTGGGGACCAGGCCGAAACGCTTGCGGAATGCCGCGGCGAAGTTGCTGGGATGACGGTAGCCGCTGGCGGCGGCGGCCTGCTCCACCGTCCAGCCGTCCTCGCGCAGGCCCTGTTCGGCGTAGCGCATGCGCTGCTCGTGCAGGTAGTCGAACACCGAGCAGCCGTACTGCTGGGCGAAATGACGGCGCAGCGAGCTGGGGCTCATGCAGGCCAGCTGGGCCAGCTCGACCAGGCTGTGGGCGTGACTGGGGTCGTCATGCAGGTAGGCACGCACGCGCTCCAGGCGCTCGCGCTGGCCGGCCCGCAGCGTTCGTACATGGTCGGTCTGCAGATCCTCGGCCTTCAGGCCAACGGCCAGCAGCTGCAGAGCAACGCCCTCGCGCCACAAGGCGTCGATGCCATCTTCCCATGGGCTGTCGAACAACTGGCCGAGTACCGGCAGCAGGGTATGCGGAATGGCCCAGTGGCGGCATTCCAGGTGGCTGTTGAGCGCGGTCTCCAGCTGCGGCAGATGGAACAGATCCGGATCGATCTGGCCGGGCACCATGACGCTGACGCCGCGCATGCGCGTTTCGCCGGGATGCGCACCGGTCATCTCGACCTGCTCGCGGTGGTGCGCGGTCATCGCCGTGCCGGCGCGCAGGGTGAAACCACCGCGTCGCGGAATGCGCACATCGACCTGGCCCTGCAGCATCACGCGGATGGCCAGGCCGGGACTCTGCTGGGCGGTCGCTACATAAGGAAAGCGATTATGGACGTCGGAGGCGATCAGGCTCATGCCGCCGCGCAGGAACTGCTCGTTGACCTCGCCATGGCCGGCCCACTGGTCGTCGCGCAGGTGTTCCGGGTCAGCGCGGTAATCGAAGCCATGACGGTGGCCGAAGCGGCGGTAATCGGCAAAAGTGAAGTATCGGGACATCGCTCGGCACGTACTTTGGAGGTGGACGCTGGCATTACCTCGCCCACGCGCTCTGCAACGCAGATGCAGATCCGGTCGTTACCCGCGCAGGCATGCTGGGAAGCAGTGGCGTGGGCACTCTGGATGGCTGGGGAAACGCCAGGTTGAATGGAGTGTGTCGAAGAAACTGGAAACGTTTCCCATTGTCGCCTCGATTCGCGCGCTTTTGATTCCAATAGGGTCAAAACGATTGACGATTACGGCCAAAGTGAAAATGCCGCCGAGCATACGCCGGCGTTTTGCATGCATATCCGTACGTAATTCCATACATCAACTTGAGTTGAGGTTTCATGGCTGGAACGATCACCCGTAGACGCGGTGTCAGCCAGGCCATCACAGGCACGCGCGTAGGGTGGGGTAGTTGGCTGCTGCAGGCCACTTCGATACCCCCACTGATGGAGAACGCAGATGATTGATTACCAACTCACCGGCAAGACCGCGATCGTGACCGGCGGCGTGTCCGGCATTGGTCTGGCCGTGGCGCAGACCCTGGCGGCGTCCGGCGCGCGGATCTCGGTCTGGGACCTGAAGCAGGATGCGGTGGATGCCACCGTGGCGCAGTTGCGCAATGCCGGTGCACAGGCGATTGGCATCGCGCTGGACGTCACCGACGACGCAGCGGTGGAGGCGGCGGTGCAGCGCACGATCAAGGAACTCGACGGCCTGCATGTGGCGGTCAACAACGCCGGTATCGGCGGGCCGGCCGCCAGCAGCGGTGACTATCCGATTGATGGCTGGCAGCGGGTCATCGACGTCAACCTGACCAGCGTGTTCCTGTGCCAGCGTGCGCAGATCCGGGCAATGCGAGCCGCTGGAAGCGGCGGCAGCATCATCAACATGGCCTCGATCCTGGGCCAGGTGGGGTATGCCGGTTCCACCGCTTATGCGGCGGCCAAGCACGGCGTGGTCGGGCTGACCCAGACCGCCGCCTGGGAACATGCCGCCGATGGCGTTCGTGTCAACGCGGTCGGCCCGGGCTTCATCAGCACACCGCTGCTGGAGAAGATGGACCCGAAGGTGCGCGCCACGCTGGAAGGCCGTCACGCCTTGAAGCGGCTGGGTACGGCCGAGGAAGTGGCGGCGCTGGTGGCCTGGCTGGCCAGCGACGATGCGTCGTTCGCGACCGGCGCGTACTACGCCATCGATGGTGGCTACCTGGCGCAGTGAGCGAATGCGGTCAGTAGATCCACGCCATGCGTGGAGGAATGCGTGCGGTGAAGAAGGCGTGCCATCGCCTTCACCGCCGTCCCACGATCGCCGCGCGACGCTCCGGGAAAATTCCGGAGCTTTCCCATGGAACTTACCCAGGATGTCTCGATCCTGCTGCGCGTTGCCGCAGCGATGCTGTTCGGCGGCGTGCTCGGCGTCGAGCGCGAGATGGGCAAGCACGCCGCTGGCCTGCGTACGCACATGCTGATCGCAGGGGCCGCCGCGTTGATCGTCGGCCTTGGCGACTCGGTGGCCGAGCATTTCCAGCAGGAGCGCTACCGCGACCTGCTGCAGGTTGATCCGGTACGCCTGATCGAAGCGGTGGTGGCCTGTGTCGGCTTCGTTGCCGCTGGCACCATCCTGCGTGGGTCACGCGAGGACCAGGTCAGCGGCCTGACCACGGCCAGCTCGCTGATCATGGCAGCGGCCATCGGGATTGCGGTGGGGATCAGCAAGTACGTGATCGCCATCGGGGTGAGCGTGCTGTGCGTGCTGGTGCTGGCGGTGATGCGGCGGTTGGAGAAAAGGATCTCGTAGGGAATCTCGAATTGCCGGCCAGCGGCCGGCACTACCATGCGGACTGAATGGTCGGACCAATATGGCATCTAGCCTTATGGTCTAATAGGTTCCTCGCCGGAGTGGCGGTTAAATCCGCTGCAAGTGGTCTGATCGAAACCATTATTGGTACGACCAATAATCGATAGCCACGGCGATCCACCGCCTGCGGTGGGGCACCTTCCGCATCCAGTCGAGAGTCTTCATGCAGCCCTGGCAACACCTGTACGACCCCGCCGGCAACCTGTGGTTGTCCAGCCTGATCGCGCTGCTGCCGATCGCGTTCTTCTTCGTTGCCCTGGCCGTGCTGCGCATGAAGGGCTGGCTGGCCGGCACGATCACCGTGGCCATCGCGCTTGGCGTGGCGCTGCTGTTCTACCGCATGCCGCTGAGCCAGGCGCTGGGTGCGGCCGGCTTCGGCTTCGTCTACGGCCTCTGGCCTATTGCCTGGATCATCATCGGCGCGGTGTTCCTCTACAAGGTCTCGGTCAAGACCGGTCAGTTCGACATCATCCGCGCTTCGATCCTGTCGGTGACCGAAGACCAGCGCCTGCAGATGCTGATGGTCGGCTTCGCCTTCGGTGCCTTCCTGGAAGGCGCGGCCGGTTTCGGTGCGCCAGTGGCGATCACCGCGGCACTACTGGTCGGGCTGGGCTTCAAGCCGCTGTATGCCGCCGGCCTGTGCCTGATCGTCAACACCGCGCCGGTGGCGTTCGGTGCAATGGGCATTCCGATCATCGTGGCCGGGCAGGTCACCGGCCTGGATGCCTTCGAGATCGGCCAGATGGCCGGCCGCCAGCTGCCGTTCCTGACCGTCATCGTGCTGTTCTGGATCATGGCGATCATGGATGGCTGGCGTGGCATCAAGGAAACCTGGCCGGCGGTGCTGGTGGCCGGTGGCTCGTTCGCCATCGCGCAGTACCTGACCTCCAACTTCATCGGTCCGGAACTGCCGGACATCACCGCCTCGCTGGCGTCGCTGGTCTGCCTGACCCTGTTCCTGCGCCGCTGGAAGCCGGTACGGATCTTCCGCTTCGATACCGAAACCAGCGCCGAGGCGGCCGCACAGGCACTGGAGGCGCCGCGCTACAGCGTCGGCCAGATCGCCAAGGCGTGGTCGCCGTTCCTGATCCTCACCGCGATGGTCACGCTGTGGAGCATCAAGCCGTTCAAGTCGCTGTTCGCGGCAGGCGGCCCGCTGGAAGGCTGGGTGCTGAAGCTCCCGGTGCCGGGCCTCGACCAGAGGGTGCAGAAGATGCCACCGATCGTGGACGCGCCGCTCAGCTATGAGGCGGTCTACAAGTTCGACTGGTTCTCGGCCACCGGCACCTCGATCATCCTCGCGGCGGTGATCGCGATCATCGCGCTGCGCATGCCGGCCCGGTCGGCGCTGCAGACCTTCGGTGAAACCGTGCGTGAGCTGCGCATGCCGATCTACTCGATCGGCATGGTGCTGGCCTTCGCGTTCATCGCCAACTATTCGGGCCTGTCGGCAACGCTGGCGCTGGCACTGGCGCACACCGGCGACGCCTTTCCGTTCTTCTCGCCGTTCCTGGGCTGGCTGGGCGTGTTCCTGACCGGCTCGGACACCTCGTCCAATGCGCTGTTCTCGGCGCTGCAGGCGACCACCGCACAGCAGATCGGCGTGTCCGACGTGCTGCTGGTGGCGGCCAACACCACCGGCGGCGTCACCGGCAAGATGATCTCGCCGCAGTCGATCGCCATTGCCTGCGCGGCGGTTGGCCTGGCCGGCAAGGAATCGGACCTGTTCCGTTTCACGGTCAAGCACAGCCTGGTCTTCACCACCATGGTCGGCCTGATCACCCTGGCCCAGGCCTACTGGCTGACATGGATGATTCCCTGAGCCATGCCGCGCGGCCTGACCCCCTGTTACGCGCTTCGGGCCACAATGGCGCCATGAGCACGCAACGTATCTCGGACAAGGTGGCCGCACAGCTGCGCGGCCTGGTGCAGGAACAGCGGCTGCAGCCGGGCGACCGGCTGCCGGCCGAACGCACCCTGGCGGTGCAGCTGGGGGTCTCGCGAACGGCGTTGCGCGAGGCCATCGCGCAGCTGGCCAGCCAGGGCCTGCTGACCGCACGGGTCGGTGGCGGCACCTACGTGGCCGAACCGGCGGCGCGCGCGCGGCAGGCGCTGGATGAACCGCTGGCGCCGTACCTGCCGCTGTTCCAGGGCGACCCGGAATACCGCTTCGACGTGCTGGAGATCCGCCACGCGCTGGAAGGTGCCACCGCCTGGCATGCGGCGCTGCGAGCCACCGACGAGGACCGCACGCGCATCGCGCAGGCCTTCCAGACCATGATGGACGCGCACGGCAAGAACGACCCCACCGGTGAAGCGGAGGCCGACGCGGCCTTCCACTTGTCCATTGCCGAGGCCTCGCACAACCTGGTGCTGCTGCAGGTGATGCGCGGACTGTTCGAGCTGCTGCAGACCAACATCTCGCAGAGCCGCGAGAAGCTCTATACCTCGGCGAGGACCTTCTCGCCGTTGTCCGACCAGCACCGCGAGATGATGGACGCGGTGCTGGCCGGCGACCCCGAACGCGCGCGCGCCGCCGCGCATGCCCACCTCGAGTTCGTGCACACCACGCTGCGCACGCTCGATGACAACGAAGCCCGGCGTGCGCGGGCCTCGCGTCTACCTTCCCCACACGGTTGACCCCATGATCATCTCCGCCTCCACCGATTACCGTGCTGCTGCCGAACGGCGGCTGCCGCCGTTCCTGTTCCACTACATCGATGGCGGCGCGTATGCCGAGCACACGCTGAAGCGCAACGTTTCCGACCTGTCCGACATCGCGCTGCGCCAGCGCATCCTGCGCAACATGTCCGACCTGAGCCTGGAAACCGAGCTGTTCGGCGAAAAGCTGGCGATGCCGGTGGCGCTGGCGCCGGTCGGCCTGACCGGCATGTATGCCCGGCGTGGTGAAGTACAGGCGGCGCGCGCGGCCGACAGCCGCGGCATCCCGTTCACCCTGTCCACCGTATCGGTGTGCCCGATCGAGGAAGTGGCACCGGCCATCCAGCGGCCGATGTGGTTCCAGCTGTATGTGCTGCGCGACCGTGGCTTCATGCGCAATGCGCTGGAGCGGGCGCAGGCCGCCGGCGTGACCACGCTGGTGTTCACCGTTGACATGCCGGTGCCGGGCGCGCGCTACCGCGATGCACACTCCGGCATGAGCGGCCCGAATGCCTCGCTGCGCCGTATCGGCCAGGCCATCACCCATCCGCACTGGGCGTGGGACGTGGGACTGTTCGGCCGTCCGCATGATCTGGGCAACATCTCCACCTACCGTGGCAACCCGACCGGGCTGGAGGATTACATCGGCTGGCTGGGCAGCAACTTCGATCCCTCCATTTCCTGGAAGGACCTGGAGTGGATCCGCGAATTCTGGAAGGGCCCGATGGTGATCAAGGGCATCCTTGACCCGGATGACGCGCGTGATGCGGTCAGGTTCGGTGCCGATGGCATCGTGGTCTCCAACCACGGTGGCCGCCAGCTGGACGGCGTGCTGTCCACCGCACGCGCACTGCCGGCGATTGCCGACGCGGTACAGGGTGATTTGAAGATTCTCGCCGATTCGGGCATCCGTACCGGCCTGGACGTGGTGCGCATGCTGGCGCTCGGTGCCGATACCGTGCTGCTGGGGCGTGCCTTCGTCTATGCGCTGGCCGCGCAGGGCGAGGCCGGCGTTGCCAACCTGCTGGACCTGATCGCCAAGGAAATGCGCGTGGCGATGACACTGACCGGCGCGCGTCGCATCGCCGACATCGGCCGCGATTCGCTGGTCAGCCTGCCATGAGTGGCCACGATGCCGTGCTGGCACAGTTGCGCGACGCCGTCGGCAGCCGCCATGTGCTGACCGGCGACAAGGCCACGCGCCGCTTCCGTCGCGGCTACCGCTTCGGCGATGGCCCGGTACTGGCAGTGGTGCGCCCGGGTACCTTGCTGGAACTGTGGCGCGTGCTGCAGGCAGCGGTGCAGGGTGGGGCGGCGATCATCCTGCAGGCGGCCAATACCGGGCTGACCGGTGGCTCGACCCCGGACGGCGATGACTACGGCCGGCCGATCGTGCTGGTCAGCACGCTGCGCCTGACCGGCATCCAGCTGTTGAACGAAGGCCGCCAGGTGCTCTGCCTGCCCGGTGCCACGCTCGACCGCCTGGAGCAGACGCTGGCACCGCTGGGCCGTGAACCGCATTCGGTGATCGGCTCGTCCTGCATCGGCGCCTCGGTGCTGGGCGGCATCTGCAACAACTCCGGCGGCGCGCTGGTGCGCCGTGGCCCGGCCTACACCGAGCTGGCGCTGTACGCGCGGGTCGATGCGCAGGGCCAGCTGCAGCTGGTCAACCATCTCGGCATCGCGCTGGGCGATACGCCCGAGCAGATCCTGCAGCGCCTGCAGGCCGGCGACTACAGTGCGTCGGATGTGGGGGACGGCGACGGCCGCGCAGCCTCCGATCCGCGCTACGCCGACGAAGTGCGCAAGGTCGACGCCGATACCCCGGCGCGCTTCAATGCTGATCCCAGCCGCCACTACGAGGCTGCCGGTTCGGCCGGCAAGCTGGCGGTGTTCGCGGTGCGCCTGGATACCTTCGAAAGGGAGGCCGCCGAAGTCTTCTACATCGGCAGCAACCGCACCGACAGCCTCACGGCGATCCGTCGCGAGCTGCTGACCGGCTTCGAGCGCGTGCCGATTGCCGGTGAGTACATCCACCGCGATGCCTATGACATCGGCGAGCGCTACGGCAAGGACAGCTTCCTGCTGATCGATCGCCTCGGCACCGCACGTGTACCTGCCGCGTTCGCATTGAAGAGCCGCGTCGACGGCTGGTTCGAACGGCTGGGCCTGCGTGGGGTGACTGACCGGGTGATGCAGGTTCTGACCGGCCTGCTGCCCTCGCACCTGCCCAAGCGCATGGGCGAGTTCCGCCAGCGCTACGAGCATCACCTGTTGCTGAAGGTCTCTGCCCAGGACGCTGCGGAAACCGAGGCCTGGTTGCGCGCCTTCTTCGCCGGGCACGAAGGCGGCTTTTTCCACTGCACGGCCGAGGAGGGGCGCAAGGCGTTCCTGCATCGCTTCGCCGTGGCCGGTGCCGCGGTGCGCTACCGCGAAGTGCATCGCGGGCAGGTGCAGGACATCGTGGCGCTGGACATTGCCCTGCGCCGAGATGATGCCGATTGGTTCGAGCAGTTGCCGGCCGATATCGACGGCCGCCTGCTGCACAAGCTGTATTACGGGCACTTCCTGTGCCACGTGTTCCACCAGGACTACATCGCGCGCAAGGGTGAAGACCCGATGGCGATCGAGCACGCAATGTGGGCATTGCTGGACCAGCGTGGTGCCGAGTACCCGGCCGAGCACAATGTCGGTCACCTGTACCCGGCCAAGCCGGCGCTGGCCGGGTTCTACAGGCAGCTGGACCCGAGCAATACGTTCAATCCGGGCATTGGCCAGACGTCGAAAGCCAAGGGCTGGGGTGGCTGCGATTGCGGATGATGTAGAGCCGACCCTATGCTCGGCTGCTCCTGCCGACAGACAGCAGACGAGCATGGCTCGACGCCGCCCGGGCAACGGTTACCATCGGAAGCCCATCCGCAGGAGCCATCCATGCCCACCGCCGCCGTCCGCGCCACGCTGTGCACTGCATTGCTGGCGACCCCGCTGCTGGCGCTGGCCCAGAGCGCGATCCTGCCGCAGCAGCGCGATGCCGCCGGCAACGTGATGGAGCCGCTGGGACAGGTACTGATCGCGAGTGAGACTGGACCGTCGGGGCTTTATGACTGCACGCGGGACGGCAACTGGTGCGTACGCGTGCAGCCGGTTGCCGAGGAGGGTAACCGGCCGACCGTGCTGGAAGTGCTTGAGAAGGCACCGGGCCAGGGCAAGCCGCACACCTACCACGTCAGCATCGACGTGCCGCAGGAAAGCGAGCTGTCGCTGTGGCCATGGATCGTGCGGCTGGCCCCTGGCGTGGGCAGCGATGAACCGGTGACCGACCCGCAGCAGCGCGTCCGCCAGAATGTGCTGGTGGATGGCATCGTCAAGTTCAGCACCATGTACTCCGGTGGAGGTGCCGACGCGTCCACGCTGCAGCTGGCACGCGTGCGTCACCTGCAGGACGACATCCAGGTGGACGACGACGTGCTGACCGTGCCATGGCTGGGCAATGCGATGATCCGCGCCTGTTTCAGCGAGCAGGACATCAAGCAGCGCGCCGGTGCCTGCCACGACGAATACGGGTTCTCGGCGAAGCTGGCGCTGGATACGGTTGCCGAGGGCATGCCGGTGCTGCGCTACCAGACCGTGGCGACCCGGTACCCGGCCGGTGTTTCGCGCTTCGAGGATTCGCTGGCCAGGGGGCCGCTGAAGAAGCAGGATCTGCGCATCGAACAGGACCCGGCGTGTACCTACACCCGGCTGTTCCGCTTCGGGGCGGGGATGTTCCACCCGGACCAGGCACTGCCGGACTGTGCCGGCTATACCGAACCCTGAAATGTAGAGTCGAGCGATGCTCGACGGGTCTTCGGATGGGCGGCGCGAAAAGCCAGTCGAGCATAGCTCGACTCTACAAAAGCGGTGGCGGCGCTTACTCGCAGCGCGTGGACGTGATGATGTTGTCCTTGTCCACGAACACGCGCAGGCGGTCCTGGCGGATGTCCTTGGTGGTGATGGTGCTGGGGCCGATCGGGTTGACCAGGCCGGCACCACTCTCGCGGGACAGGCGGCGGATGTTGGGCTCATTGGCCGGCTGGCCGATCGCCCAGCCCAGCTGGCTGGCGTCGCAGCGGCCGCTGCCTTTGACTTCCGGGCCAGGGGTGCTGACGCAGGCCGACAGCAGCAGGGCAGAGGCCGGCAGCAACAGGGACAGACGGAATGCAGACATGCGAGCGCTCCTGCGCAGGGGAAGATGGCGGGAACGATAGCACCGAGCGTGCGAAAGGCGTCAGCATCCCGGTCATTGCCGGCACAGCGTGGTCATTGCATAGTGGGAGCAATGGCTGGCAATACGCCAGCGGGCAGGCCGGGCCTTTCCGGCGCAGGTGTTGGATACGGGATACGGTATGACGGCAGGCAGTTTCCGCGGCAAGGACAAGACGATGACGGCGCTGGTGTTGTCGTTGCTGGGCGTAGCGTTTGCCGCCTCCGCCTCCGCCTCCGCCTCCGCCTCCGCTGCCGATCCGGAACCCGCGCCGGTCGAAACCCCGGTATTCGGTGCCTGGCGCAACCTGCAGACCGAATCCGGCTACGCACCGGCCCAGCGTAACCTGGCCTTCGCCATGCTGCCGCAGGCGGCCACCCGCGGTGACCGTTTCGCCATTCTTGACCGCGAAGGCAAGCGCACGGTGTGCTGCCTGCAGGTGGCCAGCCCCTCGCTGGGCGTGGCCGCGCTGCGCGAGCAGTACCACCTGCCGCAGGCCTGGGTGACCGACCTGAGCAATGGCCGCAGCCCCGCACGTCCCTATGTGCCGCACGTCTATGCGATGCAGCGGGTGGACGAGCTGGCCGACTACCGCTTCGCCGATGTGCCTGGCGCCTACAGTGACCTGGGAGGGCTGCTGATTCCGGAAGGTGCCGCGCTGGAGGCCGACGGCAGCGCCGTGCGCCTGGGGGACACCCGCTACCCGCTGCATTTCCAGCGCCAGCCGCACGCCGATGACGATGGGGCGCTGGACCGCTACAGCCTGCAGGCCGGCGAGGGTGCCGCCCCGATCGTGGTTGAAGTGCCGTTCGGCACCTACTGATTGCAGCTTCGCACTGGCTAGAATGCAGCGCGGCGCTGTCTGCCGTGCCTGCTCCGTGAGTCGTTGCCGTGTCCCTGCGCCCCTTCCTGCTGTCGTCCCTGCTGCTGTTGTCCGCCTGTGCCAGTGCGCCGCCGCCGCCGGCCCATTCCGATGCATTGTGGCGATTGATCGAACGTGACTGCCGGGGCGCCGAAGGTCCACGCGGCGACTGCCTGCGCGTGGAGACGACCGCAGACCGCCGCGATGTGCTGGTCAAGGATGCGCACGGCGACTATCAGTTCCTGCTGATGCCGCTGGACAAGGTGAGCGGTATCGAGAGCCGCAGCCTGTACCAGCGTGGTGCACCGAACTACTTCGCTGCCGCCTGGCAGGCGCGCAGCCACACCGAACAGGCCCTGCGGCAACCGCTGCCGCGCAACGTCGCCAGCCTGGCGTTGAACTCGCCGCACGGCCGCTCGCAGCACCAGCTGCATATCCACGTGGATTGCCTGCGTGCCGACGTGCTGCAGGCGCTGGACACGCATGCTGCCGCCCTCGGCAGCCGCTGGGCACCGCTGCCGGTGCTGCTGCGCGGCCATCAATACCAGGCACGCCTGCTGGCGGGCGCGGAACTGACCGCCAATCCGCTCAATCTGCTGGCGTACGACCTCGCAGGCGTGGACGACGTGGGCCAGTGGAGCCTGGTCGTGGCCGGCCGGGACGCCGTGCAGGGCGCCCCGGGCTTCATCCTGCTGGCGACCCGGGTGGACGCCGGCACCGGCAACGAGGCCAGCGCCGAAGAACTGCAGGACCACGCCTGCTCGGTGCTGACCGGCGCAGGCGACGCGTTAGAGCGGGTCCGCTAACCCGGTGGCTGCTGGCGGCTGCGCCAGACCGGTGCAGTCAGCGCCAGCAGCTGGCGGTCCTGCCAGCCATCCAGATCCAGATGATGGTCGCGCAACAGGCCTTCGTGCTCGAAGCCGAAGGCGTGCAGCGCAGTGGCGAACGGGTCACTGCAGTCCGGTGGCAGCATCACGAACAGGCGGTGCACGCCCACATCCTCGAACAGGAACGGGCACAGCGCGCGCAGCGCTGCATCCACGTGCGGGTGCCAGTGCTGCAGCGACAGAAGCTCGGCGCAGCGCGTATGCAGGGACTGCAGGCGGACATGCAGCTGGTCCAGGACAGTGCCGTGCTCGTCATCGAACACACCCAGCAGCAGCTGGTCGTTGTCCTGCTCCAGCCGCGAGCGATGCATGTGGGCAAGGAAGCGGGCTTCTTCGTCGATACCGGCCGGATGGCGGCGGCCGCGCCGGCGGCGGTCATCGAACAGGCGCCAGCGCGGCAGGTCGGTACGCGGGAACGGGCGCAGGGTGACCGGTGCGGCCTGCAGCTGCAGCAGGTGACGGCGCAACACCGGGCGCAGCGGGGGGAGGGGGGATGTGGGGTACGGGGTCATCATCCCCGGAACGATGGCAATGCCCGGTTCGCCAGACCATTCAAAAGATTGCAAAAACGCGACGATCACCGGGCGCAGCCTGATTCGGTTCAGGCATAAGTCCATCAGGGCTGGTCATTTCCGTTGAAACCATCCATTCAGGACACTTTCGTTACGGGATCGTTATGCGCCGCGCAGGCCTCCGGTCCCATACCACCCGTCCAACTCCCCCAGGAAGCCCATGTCTGCCTCCCACAAGGCGCTGCGCCCGCGTCCGCTGGTGCTCGCGCTGTCGTCCCTGATGCTGGTCTCGTCGCCGGCCTTCGCGCAGGAAAGCGCACCCACCTCATTGCAGGAAGTGAAGGTCACCGGCTCGCGCATTCCGCGCGCCAGTGTCGAAGGGCCGTCGCCGGTGACCGTGATCAGCCGCGAGCAGATCGACGCGCAGGGCTACCGCAACGCGTTCGACGCGCTGAGCGCCCTGACTGAAAACACCGGCAACGTGCAGGGGGAGGACTTCGGCAACACCTTCACCCCGGCCGCCAACACCATCAACCTGCGCGGGCTGGGCCCGAACCGCACGCTGGTGCTGGTCAACGGCCGCCGCCAGGCCGACTACCCGCTGGCCTACGAGGGCTCGGTGAACGTGGTCAACCTGGCCAACATTCCCAGTGCGCTGATCGAGCGCATCGAGGTCTTGGCGGCCGGTGCGTCGGCGGTGTATGGCTCCGATGCCATCGCCGGTGTGGTCAACATCATCCTCAAGGACCGCTTTGAGGGTGTGGACGTGAACGTGCGGGCCGGCGGCACCCAGCAGGGCGGTGGCGACAACCAGCGCGCGCAGGTGGTTGGTGGCAGTTCCGGCGAGCGCTGGGATGCCCTGTTCGGCTTCGAGTTCGATGTGCGCAAGGCGATCCATGCGCGCCAGCGCGATTTCATGGACTCGCTGGATGATGACCCCGCCGGCAAGGCGCCGCAGGCGACCGCGATCGCGTATCGCCGCAACGCCGCGACCGGTCGCAACATCGATCCGGGCGCCAATGGCTGCGACGCGGCGTCGGATATCTATGGCGGCAGCGTGTTCCGTGCCTTCAACCCGCGCCAGGGCTGGTATTGCGGCAGCAACGAGGCCGCCGCCAGCTACTGGACGGTGCAGACCGAGAAGCGCAACCTCAACGGCTACGGCCTGCTGACCTTCCACGTCAACGAGACCACCGACCTGTTCGCCGATCTGGCCGTGGGCAGCGCACGCATCACCAACAACACCCGTGCGCCCACCTGGACCTCGGCCCGCAACTACTTCTACAACCAGACCACCGGCAACCTGGAAAGCTGGTACCGCCGGTTTGCGCCCGAGGAAATCGGTGGCCTGCCGCGCAATGCCAACCGCTTCCTGGAAAACTCGTGGTCATTCAACGTCGGCGCGCGCGGCCAGATCGGCGACAGTGGCTGGGACTATGAGGCGGTCTACAGCCGTTCGCGTTACGAGAACCGCACCCGCCGCCCGGTGCTGCTGGCCGGTATCAACGAATACCTGCTGGGCCCGAAGCTGGGCGTGCGCAATGGCGTAGAGGTCTATGCGCCGGATCCCGCGCGCCTGTTCCAGCCGCTGAGCCCGAACGAGTACCAGAGCCTGTCCGGCTACCAGGAGAGCCGCAACGCGGCGTGGCTGCAGACCTTCAGCGCCAGCGTCAACGGCCGGCTGTTCGCACTGCCCGGTGGCGACGCTGCGCTGGCTGCGGTGGTCGAGGCTGGCAGCCAGGGCTATCGCAATCGACCGGACCCCCGACTGGGCACCGGTGAATTCTGGAACACCAGCGCCGGTATTGGTGCCGGTGGCGAGCGCGACCGCTATGCTGCCGGCGTGGAGCTGCAGCTGCCGTTGCTGCAGTCGCTCACCACCACCCTGGCCGGGCGCTATGACCAGTACCGAGCCGGTGGTGAGCACATCGGCAAGGCGACCTGGAGCTTCGGCGTCGAGTTCCGCCCGATCGAGAGCCTGCTGATCCGTGGTACCGCTGCCACCAGCTTCCGGGCGCCGGACATGAACTACGTGTTCGCGACAGAGACGCGTGGTTACAACCCGGGCATGACCGACTACTGGCGCTGCCGCACCGCAGGCCAGTCGTATGACAACTGCGACTACAACGGCCTGTCGATCGATTACAGCAACCGTGCCAACCCGCAGCTGCAGCCGGAGTCGGCCAAGTCGTATGGCTTCGGCGTGGTCTGGTCGCCGCTGGCTGGCCTGGATTTCAGTGCCGATTACTACGACATCCGCATCGACAACGAGGTGACCAGCCTCGATACCAGCCGCATCCTGCGCGACGAGGCCGATTGCCGGTTGGGCAAGACGCTGGGCGGCGAGGCGCGTGACATCGGCTCACCGCTGTGCCAGGACGCGCTGTCGCGTGTGATCCGCAACCCGTCCAATGCAACCGTGCAGCCGGACCAGGTGACCCGTGTGCTGATCAACCCGATCAACGCCGCCTCTGAATCGGTTCGCGGCCTGGACCTGAAGGGCAACTGGCGTTTCGATGCCGGTCGCTATGGCCGCTTCACCACGCGCCTGGCCTACACCGTGGTGCTGGAGCACAAATACCGGCAGTTCTCCGATGATCCGGAGCGTGACATCCGCAATTCGCTGGATGACTACCAGTGGCGCAGCAAGGCCAACGGCAGCATCACCTGGAACCAGGGTGACTGGACCACCGCGCTGTACGGCAACCGCTTCGGCTCGCTGCCGAAGACCGATGGCAGTGGCCGCATCGCGCCGTACATGACCTACAACGCCAGCGTGTTCCGCCAATTCGGCGAGAACCTGTCGGTGGGCGTGATCGTCAACAACCTGCGTGACAGCCGCCCGCCGGCGGACAAGAACGGTGGCGGCTGGCCGTTCTATCCGGTCGGCAACTACGATCCGTATGGCCGCCAGTACTGGGTGCAGCTGGACTACCGGTTCCGCTGATCCGGCAGGCGAACGAAAGGCCCGGCATTGCCGGGCTTTTCTTTGTGCAGTGCATCCGTGTTGCCGGCGCGCACATGGCATGCTGGGCGATACACGGAGGAGGATGCGCATGGATGTCAGGGGGTGGAGTGTGATTGCCGTGCTGGCCATTGCAGGTTGCAGTGGCAGGCAGGCGGCCAGCGTGGAGGATGCCGCGGAGGTGGCCAATGCCGCGCCTGCGCCGTCCCTTTCCAACCCCGCGACCGATGCTGTATCAGCGCGCGTGCCAACGGCATCGAGTACCACGACGGCTGCCCCTGGGCTCGCGCAACCGGAGGGTCACTTCCTCGAGGGCGAGCGCATGCTGCTGAACGAGGGTGCGGTGTCCGCACAGAAGAGCGAGGCGGTGCTGGGTTCCGACAAGGCCTTCGCGCAGGCGATCAGCCAGTTCGAGCGCGATGCAGCCGGTCACCTGGAAGTGCAGGACCTGACCCGGCTCTACAGGGCGGCCGCGACCCGGCTCATCGGCAACGACGGCACGCTGGTGTCTTTTGCCTGCGGCTACAGCCTGTGCGTTGGCGAGATCCGCAGCCGTACCGATGAGGATTTCAGTGCCTGGTCCGAGGCGATCGGCATGGACAAGGTGGCCCCGGTCTACAGCCTGGCCACGGCGCCGATGACATGGGGCAGGGACCAGCATGGCGGGCGCTTCGTGTTCTCGGTGGATCCGGCCGCCAACGGCATCACGGGCCCGTAGCGCCGGCGGATGACCGGCGCCACGGCGCGTTACGGAAGCGCCTGTTGCAGGTACGACTCGATGACGTAGCTGAAAGGCTGCTGCTGGCGGTCGCGCAGCAGGGCGCGCACTTCAAGGATCACGCCTCGGTCGCCTTCGCCCCGCGGCGGCCAGAACGTCTGGTCGGCCAAGGTCTGGCGCTGGAAACCGAGCGGGCCGACCACGCGACCGAACGGTTCGTCGGTGCTGTCCAGCACCTGGTTCATGGCCGGGCTGAGATGGCCGGGCAGGTACCAGTTGTCGGCCTCGGACAGCACGCGGCTGCCGCAGACCAGCTGCACGCGGCGATAGCGCAGCTCGGCACCTGACTTCACACCCAGCGCCTGCAGCACGTCGGCGGGGGCAGGCTTGTCCTGGCCGTGTACGCGCACTGCACGCACCCGCGCCTGTTCGGCCAGGCCGTGCTCGGCGCACCAGTGTTCCAGCGTGGCAGTGGCGCTCTGCCCGGACAGCACGCGCTGGTGCAGGCGCTCGACCAGTGCAGCCGGGGCAATGCGCTGCTGACCCGGCGGCGACTGCAGCGGCGCAGCGGCCGCCGCATCAGTGGCGGACAGGCTGGCGATCGGGGCGGCGGCAAGCAGGGACGCGGCCTGCCAGCGGCGGAGACGATCGTGGCGGTCGGACGGGCCCATGCGGCATCACAGCGGAAACAGGCGCCCATGTTACCCGTTCAGGGGTGTGCACGGCGTGGCTGCGACCGGTTGTCGCAGGGCAGTCATCGTTCTGGTGAATGCGTGCCATCCAGATATTTCGTTGGCCGATGGCTGCGGCGAGGCGCACGATGGCGCCATTCTTGGCATTCCGGGAGTTCCCGATGACCCTCCAGTTCGTCCATGGCGGTGTCGACCGCGACGGTGCGCCACTGCATTTCCATATCCGTGATGGCCGCATCAGCGGGCTCAATGGCGAGGCGGCGCCGGCCGACGCGGCGGAATGCGTCGACCTGCAGGGCTTCGCGGTGCTGCCCGGGCTGGTCGACGGCCACATTCACCTCGACAAGAGCTTCGTCGGCGACCGTTGGCACCCGCACCAGCCGGTGAACAGCCTGCGTGAGCGGCTGGCGGTGGAGAAGGCGGCGGTGGCGGGTGCGGCACCGATGGTGGACCGTGCCGAGGCGCTGATCCGCCAATGCAGTGCTTTCGGTACGGTGGCGATGCGCTGCCATGTCGATATCGACGGCAGCACCGGTCTCGGCCATCTCGAAGCGGTGCGCGAGGCGGCACTGCACTGCGCCGACATCATGCGGATCCAGCTGGTGGCGTTTCCGCAGGCCGGGGTGATGTCCTGTCCCGGCACCGCCGCCGTACTGGAGCAGGCGCTTGCCGCGGGCGTGGAGGTGCTCGGCGGCATCGACCCGACCACGCTCGATGGTGATGCCGAAGGCCAGCTGGCGCTGCTGTTCGGCCTGGCCGAGCGTTACGGCGTGCAGCTGGACATCCATCTGCACGAGCCCGGCGAAACCGGCCTGGCCCAGCTGCTGCGCATCGCGGCGCGGACGCGGGCCGCCGGCCTGCAGGGGCGGGTTGCGGTCAGCCATGCCTATTCGCTGGGCGACGTGCCGCTGGCGCGCGCGCTGCAGGTGGGCGAAGCACTGGCCACGGCGGGTGTGGCGATCATGAGCAACGCGCCGGGCGATCATCCTTTCCCGCCGCTGCGCGCGCTGCATGATGCCGGTGTGCGCGTGTTCGCAGGCAACGACAACATCCGCGACTGCTGGTGGCCGTACGGTAACGGCGACCTGCTGCAGCGGGCGATGTTGCTGGGCTACCGGTCCGGCTTCTACACCGATGCCGACCTGATGCTGGCGCTGGACATGGTCACCACCCACGCCGCGCAGGCGATCGGCCTGCCGCAGCATGGTATTGCCGAAGGCCGGCCGGCGACGTTCGTGGCCGTGCGTGCCGACCACGGCCCGGCCGCTGTGGCCGGGGTGCCGGTGGAGCGCCGCGTGGTGGTCGACGGCCGCTGGCTGTAGATCCACGTCATGGCGTGGATGCGCCATCGCGTGGTCTCATTCATCCACGCATGGCGTGGATCTACCCCGATGTACCGTCAGGCGTAATCGTCGGCGCGGGTGGCGACGAATTCCTCAAGCCACGCAAGCAGGTGGGCGATGTCGATGATCTCGCCCTGTTCGACGCGCTTGAGCAGCAGTGTGCTGGCGCCGATCTGCAGGCTGCTGTCGGCATAACGCAGCACCGCGTCGATGCCCCATGCATCGGTGACCTGCATCCAGGCCAGGCCCGGCACGCGCTGGGCCAGGGTGTCACCGAATGCCACGCCCAGCGCTTCCCAGCCATCGCAGTCGGCACGGTCGATCAGCTTGGCATCGATCACGCGCTGCAGTGTGCTGGCCGCCAGCGGCCACTGCACCGGCAACGTCGGGAAGCCGGCCGCCACGCGCGCGGCGATCAGCGAGCGCTGGTGCTGCAGATGCGTCTGCAGGGCAGCGGGCAGGGGATCGAAGCGGGTGGGGATTTCGTCGGACATGGCAGGGCGCCGTGGGGCACGGAAACAACAGGCACTCTACGAGGCGATTGTTGCCCGCTATACGGCCGGAGTGACCATGTTTCGATGCGTGATGCGCGAAAGGCATCCACGCATGGCGTGGATCTACCGTGGTCAGTCCGGTTCGCGCTGCACCTGCCGCCACAGCTCGCTGGCCAGCGCACGCACGGCATCGTCGGCGTCGGCACGGTGCAGCAGGCCGATTTCGTAGTTGTCGATCACCGGCAGCTCGCGCTCGCCATCGATGATGCGGTGCTCGCGGCTGACCGCGCGGCGTGGCAGCAGGCTGATGCCGATGCCATCAGCCACCGCGCCCTGGATGCCGCTCAGCGACGAGCTGGTGAAGGCGATGCGCCAGCGCAGGCCCAGCGCTTCCACGGCATGGATCATCTCGTCGCGGTACAGCCCGCGCGGGGGGAAGGTGACCAGCGGCAGCGGGTCCTGCTGCAGGCAGCTGCTGCGCAGGCTGTCGATCCAGTGCATCGGCTCGCGGCGGCAGTGCACGGCCTGGCGGCTGTTGCGGCGCTGCTTGACCAGCACCAGATCCAACTCGCCATGATCGAAGCCCTGCGCCAGGTCGCGGCTGAGGCCGCTGCTGATCTCCAGCTTCACCTGCGGGTGGCGACGGCTGAAGGCGGCCAGCATGCGCGTGGTCTGCGCGTTGACGAAATCCTCGGGCACGCCGATGCGGACTGCGGTCTCCACCATCGCACCGGCCAGCGCCTGCGCCATTTCCTCGTTCAGGTCGAGCATGCGCCGCGCGTAGCCGAGCAGGGTGTGGCCGGCATCAGTGGGGTGCACGTCGCGATGGCCGCGTTCAAGCAGGCGATGCCCGGCCAGTTCCTCCAGCCGGCGCACCTTCTGGCTGACCGTGGACTGGGTCGAATGCAGGCGCGTGGCCGCCGTGGTGAAGCTGCCGCAGTCGGCCACCATCACCAGCGCCCGCAGCAGGTCCAGTTCGAACAGGGTTCTATTCGATTTGGCACTGTCTTGCATTTGAACATTTCACTTCTGGATACCCAGGCCGACTTCTACCATGCAGGGCAGGGGCCGGCAACGCCCGGCTGTTGCTACCGTCGCACGGCGTTCCGTGGCGACGGACATGAGGAGACACTGTCATGCGCGTCCATCATTCCGCTGGTTGGCCTGCGCCGTTCACGCGCGTGCTGCTGTTGTGCCTGCTGGCCATGGTCACCCCTGCCTGCACCGCCACGTCCAGGGCCGACGCAGACGCGCGCCTGCGGGATGCCGCCAGCCGCGGCGACGCCGATGCGGTGCGACAGGCGATCGAGGATGGCGCCACGCTGGAGGCGCGCGATGGCCAGGGCCGCACCGCGCTGCTGCTGGCCACGCATGGCAACAACGTGGATGCCGCGCGTGAGCTGATCGAGGCCGGGGCAGACGTCAACGCCAAGGACGCTTTGCAGGACAGCGCCTACCTGTACGCCGGTGCGCGCGGCCTGGACGAGATCCTGGCGATGACCCTGGCGCATGGCGCCGATCTGCGCAGCACCAACCGCTATGGCGGCACCGCGCTGATTCCGGCCGCCGAGCGCGGTCACGTCGCCACTGTGCGCACGCTGCTGCGGGCCGGTGTGGCGGTGGACCATGTCAACCGGCTGCACTGGACCGCGCTGCTGGAAGCGATCCTGCTCGGCGATGGCGGTGCGCGCCAGGTGCAGATCGTGCAGCTGCTGCTGGAGGCCGGTGCCGACCCGGAGCTTGCCGACGGCGACGGCGTGACGCCGCTGGCGCACGCGCGCCAGCGCGGCTATACCGGAATTGAGACCCTGCTGCGCCAGCACGGCGCGGTGCGTTGAATGCAAACCCCTTCCACCCGCACGCTGGGCGTGCCCATCAGGATGCTGTCCATGTTCCGTTCCCGTCCGTTGTCCCTTGCCATCCTCCTTGCGGTAGCACCGCTGTCGGCGTCTGCCGCCGAGCGCGCCGACCTGCTGATCCGCAATGCCACCGTGGTCGATGTCGAGCACGCCAGCACGCTGGCCGGGCAGAGCGTGGTGATCCGTGGCGAGGACATCGTCGCCGTCGGCCCGGACGCGCAGCTGCGAAGCCAATGGAGTGCGGCCCGCCAGATCGATGCCAAGGGCAAGTACCTGATTCCGAGCCTGTGGGACATGCACGTGCACTTCGGTGGTGGTCCGGCGCTGATCGAAGAGAACAAGGCGCTGCTGCCGTTGTACATCGCGCACGGCATCACCACCGTGCGTGACTGCTCCGGCGACCTGCCCGAGCAGGTGCTGCAGTGGCGCGGCGAGATCGCCAAGGGCACGCTGTTCGGCCCGCGCCTGCTCAGCTCCGGTGCGAAGATCGAAGGCATCAAGCCGGTCTGGAAGGGCACGATCGAAGTGGGCAGCGAGGCCGACGCCGACAAGGCGATCGCCCGCCTGCAGCATGACAAGGTCGATTTCGTGAAGATCACCGACAGCACGCTGAAGCCGGAACTGTTCCTGTACTCGGCCAGCGCTGCGCGAAAGGCCGGCTTCAAAGCCTCGGGGCATATTCCGATGGCACTGACCGTGGAGCAGGCGGTCGATGCCGGCCTGGCTTCGATCGAGCATCTGGACTACGCATTCAAGGCCGGCAGCAAGGATGAAGCGCAGATCGCCGCCGACTTCGGCGCAGGCCGCATCGACCGTGCCGAAGCCAACCGGCGCCTCGACGCCAGCTTCGACCGTGACACTGCGATGCATGCCTACCGTGATTTCGCAAAGCGCGGCGTATTCGTGACCCCGACCCTCAACGGTGGCCGCATCCTCGACTTCCTTGACCAGGATGACCACGCCAACGATCCGTACCTGGCCTACATCGGCCCTGGCCTGCGCGCGACCTACCAGTGGCGCGTGGACCGCGCAGCCAAGGCCACGCCGGCGCAGATTGAAGCGCGCCACGCGCAGTACCACCAGGTGGCCGCGGTGCTGCCGCTGCTGCAGGAGGCGGGCGTGACGATCATCGCCGGTACTGATGCGGGCTTCCTCAATTCGTTCAACTTCCCGGGCATCGCGCTGCACCAGGAACTGCAGCTGTTCGTGAAGGAAGGCCTGACCGCGCCGCAGGCGCTGTCCGCCGCAACCCGTTCCGGTCCGGCCTGGTTCGGCCAGATGGACCGCTACGGTGGTGTCGCACAGGGCAAGGCCGCCGATCTGGTGCTGCTGACCGCCAACCCGCTGCAGGACATCGCCGCCACCGGGAAGATCGACAGCGTGATCCTGCGTGGCAGCGTGTATGACCGCGCCGCACTAGACAAGATGCTGGCCGAGACCAAGGCCAAGGTCGCGGCGTGGAATGCCGAGGCGGCGAAGACGCAGTGATCGACAGGGTCAGAGCCCTTCCCGAGTGGGAAGGGATCCGACCCATGGAGTTGGACGGCATCCACGCCATGCGTGGATGACACGGCCGTTGGCCTAACGCGGTGCCGGCCGCATGCCATGCAGCTGCGGCAGTGCGGCCTTCATCGCATCGATGAAGGCGCGCAGCCGCGGCGGCTGCTGGCGCGCAGCAGGAAACACGACATGCACCGGCAGTGCCGGCGCCTGCCAGTCCGGCAGCAGCTGCACCAGACGTCCTTGTGCGAGGTCGTCGGCCACCAGCCAGGCCGAGACCACCGCTGCGCCCAGCCCGGCGCGTGCAGCCTGCTGCACCACGAACAGGTTGTCGCTGAGCAGGCGTGGGCTGATCGACAGCGTATGCGCGCGGCCCTGTGCGTCATGCAGCAGCAGGCGTTCGCGGTAGTAGGTGACCAGTGAGATCCACGGCAGTGCCTGCGCTTGTTCTGGTGTGCTGATCGCGGTGGCCTGCACCAGCGACGGCGCTGCCACGACGATGCGCGGCACTTCGGCGAGCGGCAGTGCGACCATGCGCGGTTCGTCGACCGGACCCACCCGCACCGCGCAGTCGATGCCTTCGGCGATGAAATCCGGGCGACGATCTTCAAGGATCCACTCCAGGCTCAGCTGTGGGTGCTGGGCGAGGAACGCGAGCATGGTCGGCAGCAGCTGCGCCTGGCCGAAGGCGTGCGGCACCATTACCCGCAGGCGTCCGCGCAGCGTTTCCGGTTCGCCGTGCAGTTCGGCCTGCAGCGACTCCCATTCGTCGACCACGCGTTGCGCATGGCGCTGGCAGCGCAGGCCATCTTCGGTCAGCTGCAGGCCGTGGGTGGAGCGCTGCAGCAGGCGCAGGCCGAGCTGTCGCTCCAGTGCCTGCAGGCGGCGACTGACCGTCGGCTGGGTGGTGCCCAGCTGCACGGCAGCAGCAGACAGGCTGCCGGCATCGACGATGCGCAGGAAGGTGCGCAGCAGATCCAGGCGATCCGCGCCGGTGGCAAGGTCATTCATGCGTTTCACGTATGAAGTGTATGTGCAGGAGCCTACTACAGACGCCGGGCGAATACCGGCAGGATACGCCCACTTCCTCCTCCGGACTCCCCCAATGTCTACCCCTTCGCTATCCGTCGCCGCGCCCGCGACCGCACCCTCCACCCCGCTGGTGCTGGCAATGGCGGCTGGCGCCGGCTTCTCGGTCGCCTCGCTGTACTACAGCCAGCCGATGCTGGGCCTGATCGCCCAGGACCTCGGCGCAGGCGAGCGCGCCGCCGGCCTGGTGCCGACCTTGACCCAGCTTGGGTATGCGCTTGGCATCCTGCTGCTGGCGCCGTTGGGCGACCGCTTCGACCGCCGCACCCTGATCCTGTTGAAGTCCGCGTTGCTGGCACTGGCATTGGGCGCTGCAGCGATGGCCGGGCACCTGCCGGGCCTGCTGATGGCCAGCCTGCTGGTCGGGTTGATGGCCACGCTGGCACAGGACATCGTGCCCGCCGCTGCGGTGCTGGCGCCGGATGCACAACGCGGCCAGATCGTCGGCCGGGTGATGACCGGCCTGCTGCTCGGTATCCTGCTGTCGCGCGTGGTCAGTGGCGTGGTGGCTGAAGCATGGGGTTGGCGCACGCAGTTCGTACTGGCCGCGGTATCGGTGGCGGTGATGGGCGCGGTGATGGCGCGCGCGCTGCCGCGTTTCGCACCGACCAGCACGCTGCGCTATCCGGCGTTGCTGGGTTCGTTGCTGGCGTTGTGGCGCGAGCAGCCGCAGCTGCGCCGTGCGGTGGCCAGCCAGTCGTTGCTGGCAGTGGGCTTCAGCGCGTTCTGGTCGACGCTGGCGCTGATGCTGCATGCCCGCCTGGGGCTGGGCAGTGCGGCGGCAGGTGCGTTCGGTATCGCCGGCGCGGCCGGCGCATTGGCTGCGCCGTTTGCAGGACGTTTCGCCGATCGCCTGGGTTGCCATGCGGTGGCGCGGCTGGCGATCGCAGTGGCGCTGGTGGGTTTCGGGCTGCTGCTGGCCGAAGCCTGGTTGCCGGCCGTTGCGCTGCTGCCGCTGCTGGTGGTAAGTGCGCTGCTGTTCGACTTCGGTTTCCAGTCGGCGCTGGTGGCGCACCAGACGCTGGTCTATGGCCTGGTGCCGCCGGCCCGCAGCCGCCTCAATGCGCTGCTGTTCACGGGCATGTTCATCGGCATGGCCGCCGGTGGTGCGCTGGGCAGCCTGGCGCTGGCGCAGTGGGGGTGGCCCGGCGTGGCCTGGCTGGCAGTGGTGTGTGCGGGCGGCAGCCTGCTCCTGCGCTTGAAGTAAGGGGGTTGTTCGGCAGGGCTTGCAGCCCTGCCGAACAACCCCCTAATCGTGACCGCTGTCGTCCAGGCTGATGATGCCGCGCCGCAGCGCCTGGGTCACCGCGTGCGTGCGATCGCCCACGCCCAGCTTGTCCATCAGGCTCTTCATGTGCGCCTTCACCGTCTGCTCTGAAATCTGCATGCGCTCGCCGATGCGCTTGTTCGACAGGCCACCGGCCACGTGCCGCAGCACTTCGGTCTCGCGCGGCGACAACCGGTCTTCCACCACATGCGCGGCGATGCTCGCCGCCACCGCTGGTGGAATCGGCGCGCGCCGGCCGCCCGCAACCATGCGGATCGTGTCGACCAGCTCGTGGCGCAGCATGTCCTTCAGCAGGTAGGCGCTGGCGCCGGCCTGCAACGCCCGCACCGCACGTACGTCACCGCGGTAGGTGGTCAGCACGATGATGCGCGCGCGCGGGTCCATTGCGCGGATCCGCACGATGGCTTCCACACCATCCAGGCGGGGCATCTGCAGGTCCATCAGCACCACGTCCGGCTGCAGCTGCTGATAGTGTGCGATGGCTTCCTCGCCGTCGGCGGCTTCACCGAGCAGGCGCAGATCGGGTTGTGCGCCCAGCAGGGCGGCCAGGCCGTCACGCAGCAGCGGGTGGTCGTCGACCACCAGTACGCCGATCGGGGCAGGGGTTTCAGTCATGGCTCGTTCTACTCCAGGGCCAGCGCCAACGTGATGGGCGGTGGTGATACAGGCGCCGGGCGGGAACTGCCAGCGCGACTTCGGTCCCCAGCCCGGGGCGGGTCCACAGCTGCAGTTCCGCGCCAAGGCGCTGCGCGCGCTCGCGCATGCCCTGCAGGCCCCAATGGCCATGGCCGGCATTTTCGTCGGCGATGCCCACGCCATCATCGCGTACGTGTAGAAGGAAGCACCGCGTGCCGTAGGACAGCTCCACTTCGATGGCGCTGGCATTGGCATGGCGCAGCGCGTTGCGGATCGCCTCGCGTCCGATCAGGAACACTTCCTCGGCGGCATCGGCCTGCAGCGGTGGGTGGGGGCCTTCCACGGTCAGGCGCAGCGGATTGGTGCCGTGCCCGGCATACTCGGCGTGCACATCGGCCAGTGCCGAAGCGAGGTCGTGACCCGCGAACGGCCCCTCGCGCAGCGCATTGACCCGCTCGCGGCCCTCGGCCAGGTTGCGCTCGGCCAGCTGCATCGCCGACTCCAGCTGGCTGCGCACCGGCTCGGGGGTCTGGGGTGACTGGCTGATCGCATGCAGGCGCAGGATAAGGCCCTGGCTGCCCTGCAGCAGGGTGTCGTGCAGGTCGCGCGCGATGCGTTCGCGTTCGCCATTGCGTTCCTGCAGGCGCGCACGGAACAGCGCGGCCAGCTGCCCGCTGCGGATGCGTACTGCCAGCACCAGTAGTGCGAGCACGGCGGCGGTGCACAGCAGTTTGAACCACACGGTCTGGATGAAGGTAGGCGCGATGCGGAAGCTGCGGCTGGCCGGTGCGGTGCTCCAGATGCCGTCCTCATTGGCGGCTTCCACCTCGAACCGGTAGTTGCCTGGCGCGAGGTTGGTGTAATACGCGCGGGTGCTGCTGCCCGCGTCCTGCCAGCCATCGTCAACGCCGGACAGGCGATAGCGGTAGCGGTTGCGTTCCGGGCGTGCCAGCGACAGCGCCACGTAGTCGATCTGCAGCTGGCTGGTGCCGGCCGGCAGGCGCAGGCCGTCCCGCAGTGGTTGCCGTTCGCTGCCATGCAGCACGTCGCCGATGCGCACGCTGGGAGCCATCGTATTGACGTGCGACCGGGTGGTGTCCAGCCAGGCCAGGCCCTGGTTGGTGGCCAGCCATAGCAGGCCGTCGTCGGCCAGCACGGCGGTGGGGATCGGTCCGCTCTGCAGGGCGATGCCCGGCATGCCATCCACCGCATCGAACAGGCGTGGCGTCACCGGCTGCCCGGTACGCAGCGCCCGCCGCAACTGATCGCTCCCCAACCGGACCAGGCCACGACTGCCATTGAGCCACAGGTGACCGTGCGCATCGGCAACCATGCCGGTGATGCCCTCCAGCACGCCGGCCATGTCGGTGTTGACCGGCATGAAGCGGCCATTGCCGAGGCGGGCGGCCAGCCCGGCCTCACCGGCCACCAGCAACAGGTCTTGGTGGTGCAGCAGCGCGGTGACCGGGCCGACCAACAGCCCGTGGTTGGCATCGAAGGTTTCGATGCGGGTCGCGTCCATGCTGCGCAGCCGACCGTCGGCATAGCCGAGCAGCAGCTGGCCATTGGCATCCAGCGCCAGTGATGAGCAGGCCTGTTCGGGCAGGCGCGTTTCGCGCTGCCACTGGCCGTGCAGATAGTGCAGCACGCCACGTTCACCGGTGCAGACCCAGGCCTGGTCGTCATCGGCGAACAGCAGGGCATGCAGCGGTTGCCCGGTGAAGGGCTCGGGCAGCGGAATCAGCGTGGTGTGGCCTGCCACCGTGCGTGCCAGGTTGACCCAGTCGAACTGCCAGATCGGCGTGGGCGCCCGGCGCGCGGCCGCCTGCAGTTGTGCGGCGCTGCCTTCCAGCAGTGGCCGGCGCAGGTCGTACGGCTTGAGGTCCTCGCCGTAGCCGTACACACGCCCATCGCTGGCCCGCACCAGCGAGCGATAGGGATCACTGGGGCCGACCGCCAGCGTGTGCACGCTGCGCACGCGGAAGCGGTTGAGGCCCAGATTGGTGCCGACCCAGAGATTTCCTTCGCGGTCGGCGATGATCGGCACGGCCGAGGTGGCGGTCAGCCCGTGCGGCGAATCGAAGCGCTCCATGCGCACGGCGCGGCTGCCGTCGAACGTGACCCGGGCCACACCGCCATGCGGACTCATCGTGGCCCATAACGCGCCGTCGGCAGTGAACTGCAGGCGTGCGGCGACCAGGTCCGGCAGGCGTCGCGCTTCGCGTTCGCTGTCCGGCAGCAGGCCCTGCGCATTGGCCAGCGGCGAGGTGCCGCGCACACGGTCGGCCAGCCAGACTTCGCCCTGCGGGCTCTCGGTCAGCGTCGCCATCTGGGATACAGCAATGCCGGTGTCCTCGAAACGCGGTTGGCCTGCAGGACGCATCCAGATCCTGAGGTTGGCCAGTACCCAGAAGGTGCCACGGCTGTCGTGCAGCACCCATTGCACGCGGTGTTCCGGAACGCCCGTGTCTGCGGGCAGCGGCTGCCAGCGCTGGCCATCGAACTCGCGCAGCCCTCCATTGATGGCTGCCCACATGCGGCCGTCTCGGTCCTGGCTGAAGTGCGGTACCACGCCAACCGGCACGCCCTGGCCGCGGCCGTAGTTGTACAGCTGGCCGCGCGCGAACTGGCTGATGCCTGCCTGGAAGTAGCCGATCCACAGTGCGCCATCGGCGCTGTGTTCCAACGTGACCATGTTGGTGGACGGGTAGCGGGTGCCAGCCGGTGGCGCCTGCCGTTCGAAGCGACGTCCGTCGAATCGGTACAGGCCCGAACCGGTAGCCAACCACAACAGGCCGTCACGGTCCTGGCTGATGTCCCAGATGTCACCGGGTGCACCCTGGCCGACCCGCCAGGCGGTGTGCTCGTAGCCGGGCAACCCGCTGCTCACGGCCGGCCGCTGCACGGCGAGGGCGGGCAGGGCGGTCCACAGCAGCAGGCACGCCAGCAGCGCCGGCAGGCGACGCAGGAACGGGAAGGGGCGGCGGTGCATGGCGCGCATTCTGGCAGGTGCGGGGCAGCCGCGGGTGACCCGAACGGGGTAGGCGCCTGGTGCCGTGGTCGGCTATCACGCCGGCATGTCCTGTGGAGTCCGGCCATGCAGCGCCTGTTCGTGATGTTCCCCGACCGCGGGCCGGGCATCGGCCTGCTGTGGCTGCGGCTGTGCGTGGCCGCTGCATTGTGCACGCCGGGCACGCACGCGGGCTGGCTGTCGGCGCTATGCCTGCTGGCGGTGGCGATGCTTGCACTGGGCGTATTGACGCCGCTGGCGGTAGTGCCGGCAACACTGGGCCTGTATGCACAGGCACTGCCGTGGCCACTGGTGGTGTTGCCGCTGGCCTTGCTGGCGCTGGGCCCTGGCGCTTATTCACTGGATGCGCGGTTGTTCGGGCGCCGCCTGCTCGGCCGTCGGCCTCCCCCATTCGGGTAGGTGCTGGCCTCGACCGACGGGGGTAGGGCATCACGCAGGGGTCACGCACCATGGGGCATCCCTTCGCGGCGTCCCGCATGGCCACCATCCTTCCGCCTGATCCGCCCGCCGCTTCACTGGCGCCGCAGCAGGTCGCCGCATTGCAGCGTGCATTGCGCTATGTCGATGAACACCTGTCACAGCCGCTGCGGGTCACCGAACTGGCGGCCGTCGCCTGCGTCAGTCGCTTCCATCTGGTGCGCCTGTTCCGCAGCGGTACCGGCGCCAGCCCGCTGCGCTATGTACGCCGTCGCCGTATCGAACGTGCGCGCCAGCTGTTGTCGGCCCAGCACCTGCCGATGTCCTGCCTGGCGCAGCAGCTCGGCTTCTTCGACCAGAGCCATTTCGTCCGCAGCTTCCGCGCCGAGACCGGCTGCAGCCCCGGCCAGTACCTGGCCGGCGATGCAGCCCTGTTGCTTCCCCCTGATCGTGTTTCCAACGGAGTTCACCCATGAGCCTTGCCACCGCCACGCCCGCCCCGGCCCTGTTGTCGCCCACCGACCATGCCCTGGTGCTGATCGACTTCCAGTCACAGATGGCATTCGCTACCCATACCATCGACATCTCCGCGCTGCGCAACAACGTGTCGTTGATCAGCAAGGGTGCCAAGGGCTTCAATGTGCCGGTGGTGCTGACCACGGTTGCAGAAGCGTCGTTCTCCGGCCCGATGTTCCCGGAACTGCCGCAGATCTTCCCTGGCCAGCCGGTGTTCGACCGCACCTCGATGAATACCTGGGAAGACCAGCCGGTGATCGATGAGATCAACAGCATCGGCAAGCGCCGCCTAGTGCTTGCCGGCCTCTGGACCAGCGTCTGCATCGTCGGGCCGGCGCTGTCGGCGCTGGCGCAGGGTTTCGAGGTCTACGTGATCACCGATGCCTGCGGCGATGTCAGCGAAGAAGCGCACGAGCGTGCGATCACCCGCATGGTGCAGGCCGGCGCGGTGCCGATGACCAGCGTGCAGTACCTGCTCGAACTGCAGCGCGACTGGGCACGCGGTGAAACCTACGACCTGACCACCGGCATTGCCCGCGACCATGCCGGCGGCTACGGCATCGGCATCCAGTACGCCAAGCGCATGTTCGGCGCGCAGGAAGGCGGGCACTGAGCATGCTGGCTGGCCATGGCCTCGACCTGGCCCTGCTGATGCTGCGCGTGGCGGCAGGAGGCTTCCTGCTGCCGCACGCACTGGGCAAGCTGTTCGGGTGGTTCGGTGGACCGGGGCTGTCCGGCTTCGCTACCGAGCTGCGCGGCTTCGGGCTGCCAGCGGTGGCACCGTTGCCGGTGTTGCTGGCCCTGCTGCAGGTGCTGTCCGGGCTGGCCGTGCTGCTGGGATGGCAGACACGCATCGCCGCGCTTGCAGCGGCTGCTTTCATCGGCTTCACCGTCCTGTTGGCCCTGCCCAGGGGCTGGTTCTGGATGCGCGGTGGCAGTGAGTACCCGTTGATGTGGACCACGGTACTGCTGGCCATCGCGCTGGCCGGGCCCGGCACCTGGGCACTGGACGTCCACCGTCTTCCGGGAGACCTCGCATGAGTCACGATCCCCTCGATCACGGCCGCCGCAACGTGGTGCTGGCCAGTGGCGCCGCTGTTGCGCTCGGTCTGGCCGGCCGTGCCGGTGCCGCACTCGATTCCACTTCCAAGGAGCGTCGCATGAGCACGCTGGTCATCCGCAATGCCCGCATCACCACCCTTGACCCGCAGCAGCCGCATGCGCAGGCGCTGGCCGTGCAGGAAGGGCGCATCGTTGCCGTCGGCAGCGACGAGGAGATCATGCGTGGCTGGGGCAATGAAGCGACCTTGATCGACGCCCAGGGCCGGCGCCTGCTGCCCGGCCTCAACGACAGCCACACCCACCTGATCCGCGGTGGCCTGAACTACAACCTGGAGCTGCGCTGGGACGGACTGCGCTCGCTGGGTGACGCGCTGGACATGCTGAAGGCCCAGGTCGACCGCACGCCCGTACCGCAGTGGGTACGCGTGGTCGGTGGCTTCACTGCCGCACAGTTCAACGAGAAGCGCCTGCCGACCCTGCAGGAGCTCAACGACATCGCGCCGGATACGCCGGTGTTCCTGCTGCACCTGTACGACCGCGCACTCCTCAACCGTGCCGCGCTGCGCGCCTGCGGCTACAGCAAGGACACGCCGGATCCGCCGGGCGGGCAGATCGTGCGTGACTCGCTGGGCAACCCGACCGGGCTGCTGCTGGCCAAGCCGAATGCGTTGATCCTGTACGCGACGCTGGCCAAGGGCCCGCGCCTGCCGATCGAGTACCAGGCGAACTCGACGCGCCACTTCATGCGCGAACTGAACCGGCTTGGCATCACCTCGGTGATCGACGCCGGCGGTGGCTTCCAGAACTATCCCGAGGATTACCAGGTCATCGAGCAGCTGCACCGCGATGATCAGCTGACGGTGCGCATTGCCTATAACCTGTTCACCCAGAACAAGGGCAAGGAAGTGGATGACTTCCGTGGCTGGAGCGAGATCCTGCAGCCGCGCCAGGGCGATGACCTGCTGCGCCACAACGGTGCCGGCGAGATGCTGGTGTTCTCCGCCGCCGACTTCGAACTGTTCAACGAGCCCCGCCCGGAACTGCCGCCGGAGCTTGAGCCGGAACTGCACGACGTGGTGAAGCTGCTGGTCGAGAAGCGCTGGCCGTTCCGCATCCACGCCACCTACGACGAGAGCATCACCCGCATCCTGGATGTGTACGAACAGGTCAACCGCGAGGTGCCGTTCGATGGCCTGCACTGGTTCATCGACCACGCCGAGACCATCACCTCGCGCAACATCGAACGCATCCGTGCGCTGGGTGGCGGCATTGCCGTGCAGCACCGCATGGCCTACCAGGGCGAAGCCTTCGTCGAGCGCTATGGCGTGCAGGCCGCGCGGCATACACCGCCGGTCAAGCGCATGCTGGCCGAAGGCGTACCGGTCGGTGCCGGTACCGACGCCACCCGCGTGGCCAGCTACAACCCGTGGGTGGCGTTGTCCTGGCTGGTGACCGGGCGCACCGTGGGCGGTCTGGCCCTGTATGGCGATGAGAACCTGCTCGAACGCGAGCAGGCGCTGCGCCTGTGGACCCAGGGCAGTGCCTGGTTCTCCGGCGACGAAGCGATGAAGGGCACGCTGAAAGCCGGTCAGCTGGCTGATTTCATCCTGCTCTCGGCCGACTTCTTCCGCGTGGATGACGCGCAGATCGCCGACATCACCAGCGTGCTGACCGTGGTCGGCGGACGCATCGTGCATGCAGATGCCGACTATGTAGGGCTCGCGCCGCAGCTGCCGCCGGCGATGCCGGACTGGTCGCCGGTCAACCGGTTCGGTGGCTACCACGTCGGCGGTGCCGCCACCGGCTTGGCCACCGCCCATCGCCACCATCACGGCGTGGCCTGCAGTACGCATGGCGCTCACGGTCACGCCGCGCAGCATGCGGCGCCCACTGATGACCTGACCGCGTTCTGGGGCGCGATGGGATGCTCGTGCTTCGCGTTCTGAGCTTGGCGCTGCTGACCGTGCCATCGCTGGCGCTGGCGTGCGGGGCTGGCCGCTGCACTGACGCCGGTGACGGCCAATTGCAGTGGGATGCGTCACTGCGCCTGCGTAGCCTGTACTACGATCCGACCCGGTTCGGTATCGGTGGCAGCGAAGATGGCCATGGCCTGCTGCGTGCGCTGGCCTCGGCCACCTATGTGGAGGACCGCTGGCAGGCAAAGCTGCAGCTGGGCGTGCATGCCGAGAATGGCAAGGCCGGCGGCCCGGGACGCACCGACCGCAGCGCATTGGACGTGCAGCAGGCGTACTGGCGCTGGCAGCGCAGCGGCTTCCACCTGCAGCTCGGTCGGCAGGAAGCCGGCTACGGAAGCTCACGGCTGTTGTCGGTGCGCGATGGGCCGAACATCCGCCTGGCCTTCGATGGTGCGCGCCTGGGCTGGAAGGGCCGCCTCGGCACGCTTGATCTGATGGCACTGCGACCGGTGCAGAACCGGCCGGGTGCCTTTGATGATCGAGGGGAACACGGTGCCCACCTGTGGGGTGCCTACGCCACCACGGCACGCGGGCAGGGCGCGGGACAGTGGGACCTGTATCTGCTCGACTATCGCCGCGAGGGTGCGCGCTTCGCGGCGGGCTCCGGCATCGAACGCCGGCAGACCGTGGGTACACGCTGGTTCGGCCAGGCCGGTGCACTGGACTGGAACAGCGAGCTGGTGGCGCAGGGCGGTGAACTGCGAACGGCCGTCGGCACGCTCGATATCCGCGCCTGGACGCTGGCCACCGATACAGGGTGGCGCTGGACGGAGCTGCCGCTTCAGCCGCGTCTGGGGCTGAAGGCCGACATCGCCAGTGGCGATGGCAATCCGCGAGACGGGAGCCTGGGGACCTTCAATGCATTGTTCCCGAAATCGGCCTACTTCAGCGAGGCCAGCCTGCTGGCCCCGGCCAACCTGATGGACGTGCAGCCAACCCTGAGCCTGCGCCTGCATGACACGGTGACGACGGAGCTGGGCGTACAGATGGCCTGGAAGCATCGTCGCGCCGATGCGGTCTACACCACGCCGGCGCCGTTGGTGGCGTTGCCAGGCAGTGCCGGTGCTGCGCGCCGCATCGGTAATCAATACAAATCCGAAACCCGCTGGCAGGCCAGCGAACACTGGCAATGGCAGCTGCAGCTGGCCTGGGTCGATGCCGGTCCTGCGCTGAAGCAGGCCGGTGGCCAGGACACGCTGTTCGCCTCGATCGTTGGAGCATGGCAATGGTGAACGCAAGCGCGTCGCAACCCCCCGTACAGGCCGCAGGTGCTTGGTCCCCGCTGAAGATCCAGATGTTCCGCTCGATCTGGCTGGCGATCCTGGCCAGCAACATCGGCACCTGGGTCAATGACGTGGCGGCCGCCTGGGTCATGGCCGAACGTACCGGTTCGCCGTTGATGGTGGCGCTGGTGCAGTCGGCCACCACGGTGCCGATCGTGCTGCTGGCACTCGCCGCCGGAACGCTGGCCGACATCGTCGATCGCCGCAGGTACCTGTTGGCGACCCAGGGCTGGTTGCTGCTGGTCGCGGCCGTGATGGCGGCGCTGACTGCGATGGACATGCTGACTCCGCAACTGCTGGTACTGCTGACCTTCTGCATGGGTTGCGGTGCAGCGATGGCAATGCCGGCGCAGGCCGCAATCGTGTCCGAGCTGGTGCCGCAGCCGATGCTGGCCTCGGCGGTGGCGCTGAACTCGATCGGCATCAACATCGCCCGCTCGATCGGCCCGGCCATTGGTGGCGTGATCGTGGCGCAGCTGGGTGCGGTGTGGGCGTTCGGCTTCAATGCCATCACCTTTGCCGCGATGCTGTTCGTGGTGTGGGGCTGGAAGCGTGATCCCAAGCAATCCAGCCTGCCACCGGAAGGCTTTGGTGCAGGGCTGAAGGCGGGCCTGCGCTATGCCAGCCGCGCTGGACGCCTGCAGGCCGTGCTGATCAAGTCGGTGGGCTTCTTCTTCTTTGCTGCGGCGATGAATGCACTGCTGCCGGTGGTGGTACGCGGCCAGATGCAGGGTGGGGCGGGGCAGTACGGCATGCTGCTGGGCTGCATCGGTATCGGTGCCGTAGGTGGTGCCTTGCTGCTGCCGAAGCTGCGCGCGCAGCTGGATCGCGACCTGCTGGTGCTGCTGGCCACGCTGTCGCTGGCGCTCAGCCTGGTCGGGCTGGCGCTGACCCGCAGCTGGTACGTGCTTCCGGCTGTGATGCTGGTCAATGGCTTCGCCTGGATCACCGTGCTGTCGTCGCTGCAGATCGCCGCTCAGACGGCGGTGCCGGCATGGGTACGTGCGCGTGCGCTGGCGCTGTACATCATGGTGTTCTCGGCCGGCATGGCGGCCGGTGGCCTGAGCTGGGGCGCGTTGGCACAGCGCACCTCGCCGGAGCTGGCGTTGCTGGTGGCTGCCGCAGGTGCGGCGATCGGCGGACTGCTGGTGTGGCGGGTGCGGATTGCTGGCACCGAGGATCTGAACCTGCGTCCGGCCGGGCACTGGCCCGCACCCGAGCTGTCGGTGCCGGTGTCGAACGATCGCGGCCCGGTGCTGGTCACCATCGAGTACCGCATCGACGGTGCTGATCGTGCCGCGTTCCAGTCGCAGATGCGCGCGCTGGGCACGATCCGCCGCCGCGATGGCGCGGTGGTCTGGGGCGTGGTCGAGGACGTGGCCAGTCCAGGCATCCACCTGGAGTATTTCGTGACCCCGTCGTGGCTGGAGCACCTGCGCCAGCACGAACGCATCACCGCTGATGACAAGGCCATCCAGGAAGTGTTGCGGGAGCTGCATCGCGGTGAGCGTGCCCCCGTGGTGCGTCACTTCGTGGGTGGGCATGACCCGCTGCCTGCCGCCGTGCCGCATCACCACACCGACATCTGACCCGCCGGTGGTAGAGCCGGCCGCTGGCCGGCTGCGCGTGGTCACGATGGGTGATGGGGTTGCCGGCCAGCGGCCGGCTCTACCGAAGCAGAGGCGGTTGACCCGCCGGTGGTAGAGCCGGCCGCTGGCCGGCTGCGCGTGATCACGATGGTGATCGGGTTGCCGGCCAGCGGCCGGCACTACCGAAGCAGAGGCGGTTGACCCGCCGGTGGTAGAGCCGGCCGCTGGCCGGCTGTGCGTGATCACGATGGTGATTGGGTTGCCGGCCAGCGGCCGGCACTACCGAAGCAGAGGCCGCTGGCCGGCTGCGCGTGATCACGATGGTGATCGGGTTGTCGGCCAGCGGCCGGCACTACCGAAGGGGCGGCGGCGCCGGTGCGGCGCCGCCGCGGTACATCAGCTGCGCGCGAACGCGAGCAGGTCGGCGTTGAACTGGTCGGCGTGGGTGACGGTCAGGCCATGCGGCGCACCGGCGTACACCTTCAGCTCGGCATCCCTGATGATCTGCGAGGACAGCTTCGCCGAGGCATCGAACGGGACGATCTGGTCGTCATCGCCGTGTACCACCAGCGCCGGCACGTCGATCTTCTTCAGGTCCTCGGTGTAGTCCACTTCCGAGAATTCGTGCACGCAGTCGTACTGGCCCTTGACGCCGCCGAGCATGCCCTGCAGCCAGAACGAATCACGCATGCCCTGGGTAACGGTATTGCCATCGCGGTTGGCACCGAAGAACGGTGTGGTCAGGTCCTTGAAGAACTGCGAGCGGTCACCGCCCGTGCCCTTGCGGATGCCGTCGAAGACGTCCAGCGGGGTACCGGCCGGATTGGCGTCGGTTTTCAGCATCAGCGGCGGCACGGCGCCGACCAGCACCACTTTTGACACGCGCTTGCTGCCGTGGCGGCCGATGTAGTGGGCCACTTCGCCGCCGCCGGTGGAATGGCCGACCAGGATCGCGTCCTTCAGGCCCAGCGCCTCGATCACCGCGGCCAGGTCATCGGCGTAGGTGTCCATGTTGTTGCCATCCCAGGTCTGGCTCGAACGGCCGTGGCTGCGACGGTCGTGGGCGATCACGCGGAAGCCGTTCTGGCCCATGAACAGCATCTGCGGGTCCCAGGCATCGGACGACAGCGGCCAGCCGTGGGCGAACACGACCGGCTGGCCGGTGCCCCAATCCTTGTAGAAGATGCGGGCGCCATCGGCGACGGTGACGTAATTGCTCATTGCGGGTTCCTTGGCGGAAGGGAGGGAAGGCACTGGCAGCGGTGCCGGTGCCTTCGGCAGTACATCGCAGTGCACATCGGACGGCTTGCACGGCTGTGCTGGATTGCCCGGACTGTGACGCGTATCGCTCTGGCATGAAGCGGCCACCGCACAGACGATGGCGGCAGCTGGTCGAGGAGCCCCCGATGCCGAGAATGCGATGCAGCCCACTGTTGTGCCTGATGCTGGTCACGGCGGTTCATGCGCAGACCAACGTCTACAAATGCGTGGACGGGCCACATCCGGTCTATCAGCAGACACCCTGCCAGGGGCATGCGGAATGGCGCTGGGAGGTGCCCGAAGAGCAGTCGCTGTCACGCGGACCGGTGCCAAAGCCGGCCGGCGCGGGCAGCGCGGTGCCGGCGCGACCGCGCACCGTGCGCTCGGGGCGGCCGCAGGCCGCGCTGATACCCATCAGCACGGACCCCAGAGCCTGTGAGCGCGCACGACAGCGCCGCGGGGAGGTGCTGGCCAAGGTCAAGCGCCTGGACTTCGTACAGCGTCGGCAGCTCGATGACGCGGTGTACGACGCGTGCCGCTGAATCCGGTAATGATGGAAACGACAACGGCGCCCAAGGGCGCCGTCGTGCGGGACTACTGCGCGCTGGCCTCAGCGCCCGTCGCTGGCGGCAGCCGGTGCCGGCGAGGGCACGCCTTCCGGCTTGGGCAGGCTCAGCTCCGGGTTGCCCTGTTCGGCCTGCAGGATCTGGATGCGGCGCTGCAGCGCATCCAGCTGGCTGTTGGTGCTTTGCACGTCGGTGCTGAGGCTGACTGCCTGCTGCTGCGCCTGCTGCAGGGCGGCGCTGACCTGGGCCGACTGCGCCTGCTGCTGTTCCATTTCCTGTTGCAGGGTGCGCAGGCGCTCCTCGTTGTAGGCCACCAGGCGCTCGGTGTAGCGCTTGCCGGCTTCCAGGCGGGTCGTATCGATGTAGACCTGCGCCAGCTGTTCCGATTGCTGGGCAAAGGTGCGGTAGACGCGCTCGGCGTTGTCGACCGCATCGGTCTTGATCACCCGCCAGAAGTTCTTCTCCTGGAACAGGGCGACGTAGTAGGTCAGGGTGTTGGCGTTGAACAGCAGGCTGGCGCCATAGTTGCCGTTGTAGGTCGTGCGCAGCTCGGTCAGCTGGCGCGAATCCATCAGCTGCTTGAGCTCGTCAACGGTGTTGCGCACCACCGGCGCGCTGCGTGCGGCCGGCTCTGCTGCTTCGCGGTCGCCACGGGCAGCCATGGCCGCAGGTGCCACCAGCATCATGGCCACGGCCAGCAGTGCCGCGCCGCGCGCGTGCCGGGCGAAGACCGCGCCCCCTGAAGTTTCTCGCATGTCTAGACCATCCACGGATGAGTGTGGGTTGAGATGAAGGTGGTTCCCCGCCGGGAGTCTAGCATGGGCGCAGGCGCCGCCAAGGGCGCCCGTCACGGGTCAGTAGACCAGCTGCGCCGCGCTGCACTGGATGGACTGCACGTTGACGTCGGTGCGGCCCAGTTCCAGGCCCAGCACGCTCGCCAGCAGGTTGGTCAGCAGGGTGCCGACGCTGTTGAGCACCGGCCGCAGGGCGGTCAGGATCGGCTTGAGCAGCGTGCACAGCAGGCCGCTGCAGCTCACGCTGCCATCCGGATTGGTGACGCCGGTTCCACCGGTACCATCGAGGAAGCCGGCCGGCGCGGTCTGGATGTACGAGGCCAGGTTGTTGCGTACACACCCGTTGTAGTCGATCAGGTTGCCCAGCAGGCTGTCGCAGCGGTTGATCAGCAGGCCGCCCACCAGCGATCCCAGCAGCCCATCGAGCACGCCCAGTCCCTGGCCGGTGACGGTCACCTTGAACGCGTCCCAGACCGGACCGTCCTTGTGGCAGGTGGCCAGGTTCAGCAGGCCGCAGGCGTAGGGCAGGCCTCCGGGTACGGTCCAGCTGTTGAGCGGGGCCAGTTGCCGGCTTGCGTCGCCATCGCGCAGCAGTGGAATCAACTTGTCCACCTCATAGCGGGTGTTCGGCGGGAAGGTGGCCTGCAGGTAGCGGTCGGCCAGTGCCTTGGCGGTGTCGTTGGCGCTCATGCCCTGCTTGGGTGAGCTGAGCATGCCTGACAGCACGCGCAGCAGTTCATTGACCAGGTCCGACACCGCGTTGCCTACTGCCAGCGGGTTGATCCGGGTCGAGGCGGTCTCGCCGGCGGCCAGGGTCAGGTTCTGGGAGCTGGTCAGGGCGGGCAGGGTGATCCTGTCATTGATCAAGGGTTGTCCGAGTAGTCTCAGCAACTGCTCGTTCTTCAGGGTGGCGTCGCAGACATTGCTCCTGGAAAAGCGTTGCGCCGGGTCGACATTACCGACGCAGGCGCGCAGCACCGACGAATCGACCTGGATGGTGGCCTTGGGTGGACTGGCGCCGCACTGGATACCGGTCAGCGTGCCCATCGCGTTGGCGACATCGACATGCAGTGGCAGGTGCAGGCGCGTGCCGAGCAGGTTCAGCAACGGGCCCACCGCGAACAGGTTGTTGCTGTCCACGTCCACCATCAGCCGCACCTGCGCGTTGTACGCGCGTGTGCCGACGCCACCGATGGCGATCGAGGGCGGTTCCACCACGCCGGCCTGGATGTTGATGCCCAGCAGGTCCAGTCCCTTCACCGCAACGCCATTGCCGTCGTTGGCGATGGAGATGGCGGTACTGATCAGGTTGAGCACGTTGACCTTCGTTTCCAGCGCGCTACCGATCGTGCCATCGGGCGAGACCACTTCGGCGAACAGACCGCCGCCACCGGACTGGCTGCCCAGCACGATGTTGAGCTTGTTGATGTCCAGCTGGGTGGCGACCAGATCGGACAGTGCACGCAGCTGTACGCCCACGGTGCTGTCGCGGCCGACCACGGTGGCGGTGGCATCGACCAGCTGTGCCAGCGAGATCTTGTTGACCGACAGCAGCCGGTTGAAGTCAGCCACGCTGAGGTTGGCGCTGACCGGGATGTTCAATGCCTTGAGCAGGCCCGACGGCGTGATGTTGGCCTGGGCGAGGCCGTCATAGGAGAGCACGGTGGCGTTGGTCACATCCAGGCCGACCAGACGCAGGGTCGACAACAGTACCGAGTCGCCATTGGTGCGCAGCAGCTGCGAACCGACCGCGAACACCGCAGTCGGTTCGGAACGGCGGGCTACGGCCTCCACGCTGACGGTGGGCAGGCCGGTGTTCTGGCCGAAGAACGGCAGCACGCTGCGCTGCGCGACTACCTGCACGGCATTGCGCGGGTTGCTGGCATCGATGGTGGTGACGAAGCGGTTCGACGTGCTGCGTGTGGCGCTCCAGTTGCCGCAGCGGATCTGCACGGTGCCTGCAAACCTGTTCTGGGTGACCGCGCTCTGCCGCGCCGCGCTGTTGTCGCTGTTGTCAGGCGTGCACAGTTCCAGCCGTTGTGCACCGGCCAGTGCAGCAAGGTCTGCGACCTTCTGTGCGTCACGCTTGGCCCAGAACAGGTAGCCGATCTCGATCAGGCCCAGCATGGCGAGCAGCGCCAGCATGACCAGCATCATGGTGACCGACATGCCGCCGCGTGGGCGGCTGAAACTGAACTGGCGTGGGCGTTTCATGGCCTACCTCAGCGTCCGGATGAGGATGTTCCCTTGGACTTGGCGACATCGGTTTCGAAAAAGTCCGGGATCTCGTGTTCGAAGCTCTTCATGTAGCGGGCGTAGCTCAACGTAGCCTGGTCGCCGAGGATCGGCAGGCGTTGCCCGGCCTGCTGCCCTGATGCCTGCAGGCGGAACAGGTCGCGCGTGGTGTCGCCGATCTGGCTGCGGCCGGGTCGCGCGGCTGAAGTGTTGCCGTCGGTGATGGCGACCGCTGCAGGCGCCGCCTGCGGCACCGGTGCCGGCGGGGCCGCCAGGTCCACGGTGGCCAGTGACTCGGACTGCAGCAGCTGCGAAGGCGGCGCAGCGGGCGTGCTGCCGCCAAGCATCTGCCCGGTCAGGGGTTGCTGCTGCGCCTGCGCGCCGCCGGCCATCAGCAGGCAGACAAGTGCAGGCAACAGGCGTCGGGTCAGGGGCATCGCGCTCATGGAGTGTTCCCGTTCGGCTGATCGGAGGTGCTGAAGCGTTCCAGCATCGAGGGCGGCAGGCGCTGCGGATCGCGTTCATCGCGGCTGTCGCGGTGTGGTTCCGCCGCCAGTCGCGTGGCGCCGGGCCGGTTGCTGGCGGCATCGCTGGCGGTAGCACGCGCAGGGGCCGGCACGACTGCGGCAGCTGCCGCGGCGGCCTGGCGCTGCTGCAGGCGAGCACGGATCTGCGCGGCCTGCTGCTGGATGCTGCGGCGGGTGTCCTCGTTGAGTTTGGCCTGCTCGGCGAGGCGCTCTGCGGTGGCGGCGTCGCCGCGCAGCACGGCCCACAGGGCAAGGTTGGCCGTGGCCTTGGGGTTGCCTGGAGACAGCTCCAGTGCCTTGGCCAACGGTTCACGGGCCTGTTCGAACTGGCCTGCACGCAGGCGTGCATAGCCGAGATCGCCCAGGTAGTCGGTGTTCAAGGGCTGCAGCTGCGTGGCCCGGGCCAGTGCCTCCTCGCTGCCGCCATCGTCGTCACGGCGCGCCGCGATCAGGCCCAGGCCGTGCGCGGCTGCAGCGGCCTGCGGGCCAGTGGAGAGCTCGCGGTACAGGGTGATGGCAGCGTCGGCCTGCCCGGTCTCGCGCAGGGCGTCGGCCCGCAGCAGGCGCAATGCCGGCGGGTCGCCATAGCGCTGGCGGAAGGCATCGACGTGGGCCAGCGAGGCATACCAGGCACCCTGCTGCTGCATGCGCCCGATCAGTTCCAGGTAGGCATTGCGGCTGTCCTGCGGCGCCGGTTCGGGCGCGGCCAGGCTGGGCGCGCGCAGGTACTTCGGCGTAGTCGACGCACAACCACTGGCGACGGCGGCAAGGGCGAGCAACAGGCAGGAGGTGCGCAGGGCAGGCATCAGGGCGATCCCATCTTGGACATGGTGGTGGCCAGCGCGACCAGCGCCGGTCCGGCAAGAACCAGCATCAGCGCTGGCAGCAGGGTCAGCATCATCACCACGGTCATCTTCACCGAGAGTTTGCCAACCTTTTCCTTCAGGGCGTTGCGGCGCTGTTCGCGCAACCGGATGCTGAACTGCCGCAGTGGTTCCTGCACTGCGCCGCCGTGCGCGTGCACCTGCAGGATCAACTGCATCAGGCTGGTCAGGTCATCATCCGCGTAGACCTCGCTCAGCCGGCGCAGGGACTGCGCGCGCGTGCGGCCATGGGTGTACGCGACGTTGGCCTCCTGCAACTCGCCGCCAAGCACCGGCAACGCGTCGCGCAGCTTGTCGCCCAGCGTCTGCAGGCTCTGGTCCATGCTGAAGCCCACGCCCTGCAGCAGGCGCAGCAGGTCGATCAGCAGGGGCAGCTCGTTGTCGACGGCGCGCCGGCGCCGCTTCACCCACGAAGAGAGGATGAACTTCGGCAGCAGCAGGCCTGCCGCGAGCGCACCGATCACAACCATCATCCTGGCCAGCCCCTGGGCGCTGCTGAACGCCAGGGCCAGCACCAGCACCAGCACGCCCAGCAGCAGGCGCAGGCCAAGATAGATGGCGGTGCCACGACGTGTGTTCCAACCCGCCAGGTCCAGCAGCAGCCGGTCTTCATTGGCCAGCAATGCAGATTCCAGGCGGCCGCCACTGAGCGCGCGCCCGAAGCGTTCCAGCCAACCCAGCGAATCACGGCGCGCGGCCTCCGTGTCGCGCGCCTCATCCCGCGGTTGCAGTGCGGTCTTCAGGGTGGCCGAGGTGCGCTGTTCGCGATGGCTGCGTACCCATCCGGCAATGCCCAGCAGGGCAACACCGGCGGCCAGAACCAGCAGCGACAGGGCAAACCAGGTGCTGGCACTCATCGGGCACCTCCGTGGCGGACCCGGGTGGTCATAGCGACTTGGCCAGGCGGTAGAGCAGGAACGCGCCAAACAGCTCCAGCCCCAGCGCGATCAACAGGATCTTGTGACCCAGCGGATCGTGCAGCACCGGCTGGAAGAATTCGGGGCTCGATATGGCCATCAGCACCGCGCTGGCCGGTGGCAGCAGGCCGAGCACCCAGGCTGACATGCGCGTTTCCGACGTGGTCGCGGCCAGCTCCTGCTGGGCCTGCTCCAGGTCGCGCATGAAATCGCCCATGCGCTGCAGGATCTGATCGGAGCGTCCGCCGATGCGTACGCTGACACCGATCACGACGGACAGCACCTTGAGCACATCCATCCGGTAGGGCTGTGCCGCCAGGCTCAGGGCACGGTCCAGGTCCATGCCGCTGCGCGCGTAGCGCACGGTGGTGTCCAGCAGTCCGCGCAGCGGCGCGCTGGTCTGCATCGATGCCACCTGGAAGGCAGCCTGCAGGCTGTTGCCGAGCGCGGTCAGCCGCACCAGGTTGTCGAGGAAGTCGGGCAGCTGGTGCAGCAGCTGTGCACGCAGTTTCGTGGTGCGGCGCATGACCCACAGCCAGCAGGCCAGCAGGTACAGCAGCAGGGTCAGGGGGAACATCCACGCCGTACCGAGCCTGAGCATGGCCACGACCGAAAGCACCAGTCCCGGCACCAGCACCATGATGGGCAGCTTCCAACCCGTCTGCAGGCCCGCACGTTGCAGCAGGCCGTCCAGCGGCAACACCCGGCGCCCGGCACTTGCCGGTCGCGCCGGGTCGTTGGCGGCAGCTACGGATGCCCCGGCCGGGGCTCCGCCACTGGCGCCTCCGCGAGCCAGCTGCTGCTCGGCGTGCTGCAGCGAAGCCTGGCGTTGCTCCCGGTTGCTGGCGGTGCCCCACAGCCATACCGCAAGCGCCAGCAGCACCGAGATGATGCTCAGTACACCCAGCAGCAGGCCCGTGCCCATGCTCAGAAGTCTCCGTACAACGATTCGCGCAACTGCTGCCGGAACGGCTCCAGCTTGTGCGAATGCGGGTGGAAGCCCAGTCCGATCCAGCGATCGATTTCCTTGCCGTTGCCATCGATCTGCAGTTCGTGACGGAACATTTCCTGGGTCGTGATCAGGTTGTCACTGACACCGGTGATCTCCGTGATCGAGACCAGCACGCGCCGGCCGCTGCCCAGCCGCGAGATCTGCACGATGAAGTCGATGGCGCTGGCGATCTGCCGGCGCAGGCTGTCCTCGCTGCCCTGGAACCCGGCGAAGCCGGCCAGCATCTCGATGCGGTACAGGCAGTCGCGCGGAGAGTTGGCATGGATGGTCGCCATCGAGCCGTCATGGCCGGTGTTCATCGCCTGCAGCATTTCCAGTACCTCGGCGCCGCGCACCTCGCCGACCACGATACGGTCCGGGCGCATGCGCAGGCTGTTGCGGACCAGGTCGCGGATGCTCACCGCACCATGGCCCTCAGCGCCGCCGATGCGGCTTTCCAGGCGGACCACGTGCGGATGGTTGAGTGACAGCTCGGCGGTGTCTTCGACCGTGATCACGCGCTCGTTGGGCGGAACGTAGCTGGCCAGGGCGTTCAGCAGCGACGTTTTACCCGAGCTGGTGCCGCCGGACACCAGGATGTTGCAGCGACCCAGCACCATCGCCTTCAGCAGCGCCTGCATCGGCGCATCGAAGGTGCCCTTGGCCAGCAGCTCGTCGGGGGTGAACGGGTCCTTGCGGAACTTGCGGATGGAGACCATCGGCCCATCCACCGCCAGCGGCGAGATGATCGCGTTGAGGCGGCCGCCGTTGGGCAGGCGCGCGTCGACCATCGGGTTGGAGTCGTCCAGGCGGCGGCCCAGCGGCGCGAGGATGCGGCGCAGGATGCGCAGCAGGTGGGTGTCGTCGGTGAATCGCTGGGTGGCGCGCTTGAGCTGCCCTCCCTGCGAGACGTGCACATCCTTGAATCCGTTGATCAGGATGTCTTCGATCGTCGGGTCGTGCAGCAGGTCGTCGAGCGGGCCGAAGCCGGTCAGCTCCTTGACCAGGCCTTCGGCGACCACCTGCATCTCCTCCTCGTTGATCGGGATGCGCCATTCCTGGATGAAGCCGACCGTCTGCACCTGCACCCAGCGGGCGATGGTGTCGGGCGCCCAGGAATCGATGTCGATGCGCTCGTCCTCGATGCTGTTGAGCAGGTGTTCGTGGGCGGCCGACAGCACCTTCTGGTACTGCTCGGTCTGCGCGAACGGCAGGTGGCCCGGGGCGCTGTCGGGCAGCACCGGGCGGGTGGCGGCATGCGGGAATGGGGTTACCTTGTCTTCCATTGCGATCCACCCAGGGCAAGGGAGAGTCTTTCCCGCAGGCCATGGGCCTGGACCGGGCAGGCAGCCGGATCCAGGCGCGGCACGAGCGGGGCGAGGGCACGCAGGTAGGGGTCGCGCGGTGCGTCCTGCAGCAGCAGATGCCCCTGGCTGGCGGCCAGGCGCACGCGCGGGCGTTCGGGCAGCGTGGCCAGCAGTGGCACTTCGAAGCGGCGCGCGATCTGGTCGGGGCTCATGCCGCTGCTGTCGTCGTGGCGGTTGATCACCAGCTGCAGGCGCTTCTCGCGTTCACGCTGGCCGGCCAGGTGCTTCAAGGCCTGGTCGAGCGAAACCAGCGTGGCGATCGAAGCGTCCGTGACCAGCCAGATCTCGTCGGCCTGGTCCAGCAGCAGGGGCGGCAGCTGCCGCAGCGGACAGCCACCGGCATCGCACAGCACGCTGGCGAACACGCTGCGCAGGCGCTGCAGCAGTGCGCCCGGGTCCGACGGCGGCACGGCATCATTGCCGCTGGCACGGTCGAGCAGCACCAGGCCGGTGTCGTGCCGAGCCATCGCGGTGCGTGCGAGGGTGGCGTCGATGCGGCTGGCGTTGCGCAGCGCATCTTCGTAGTGGAAGCGGCTGTCCAGGTTGAGGTACAGCGCCAGGTCGCCGGACGGCTGCGCCAGTTCCATCAACAGGCCGTCCTGTTGCAGGGCCTCGCCCTGGGCCAGTGCGCGGGTCTGCTGGGCCAGTACCGAAAGATGCGCGGCAAGGGTGCTGGTGCCGACCCCGGCACGCACGCCGAGCAGGACGATCAGGCGCGCCTTGTGTGCATGCTGGGCGGTAGCGGCTGGACGCGGCGACAGGGCGCGGCGCAATGCCGCCTCGATGCCGATGTTGTCGCTGTCCAGGTCCAGTACATCGCGCAGGCCGGCACGCAGCGCGATCACCACGCCTTCGACCTGGGCGGCGCTGGTGGCGCCGACCGCGACCAGGGGCAGGTCGGGCTGGGTCTGCTGCAGCTGCTGCGCCAGCAGGCTGGAGGCCGCGGCGTGTTCCGGGCGGAAGTCAAGCAGCACCAGGCTCTGTGGCCCGCGCTGCAGGTCCTGTGCGGAGGTCGGCATGCTGCTGTCCTGCCAGTGCAGGGTGGTGGTTGGCGGCAGTTTCGCCGCCAGCCGGGGCAGCAGTTCGCGATCCATTCCGTACAGGACCAGATTCATCGGTGGTCCTTGCGGATGCAGCGGCTGGGCGGTGGCGTAGGGCATGGGCGTGATATCGCAGGCATCATGAGAATCAGCGTGAGAAGCCAGGTACCGGATCCTGACTGATCGGGCCAAGCAGCCAGGCCCCCCACTCGGGAAGGTTCGGCTTGGCTTCGCGTTCGCCAGGCAACGGCAGCTGGGTATTGCGCGCCAGCGGTTGCACCAGCCGTGGCGTGACGATGATCACCAGCTCCTTGTCCTGTCGCTTGTAGTCGAAGTTGCGGAAGAACGAACCGATGATCGGCAGGTCGCCAAGCAGGGGGATCTTGCCGACGTTGGAGACGACATTGGAGCTGACCAGGCCACCGATCACGAAGCTCTCGCCGTCGCCCAGTTCGACCGTGGTGTCGGCACGACGCGTGGTGATCGATGGGATCTGCACGCCATTGAGGGCAATGGCGTTGCTGTAGTCCAGATCACTGGCTTCGGGTGCGACCTTCAGCGCGATGCGGTTTGGGGCCAGCACCGTTGGGGTCACGGTCAGGCCGATGCCGAAGGGCTTGTAGGTGATGGTGGTGGTGCCCAGCCCCTGCGGCTCCAGGATCGGCAGTTCGCCGCCGGCCAGGAAGCTGGCGCTCTGGCCGGACAATGCGACCAGGGTAGGTTCGGCCAGCACGCGTGCCATGCCGTTGCTCTGCAGCAGGTCGACATCGGCGTTCCACAGGCCCTTGGTCGAGCCGAACACCAGGCGGAAGGCCGAAGAAATGGGCGACTCGGCCTCATTGCCGGAGTTGCCTTCCTTCATGCCCGGCAGGATGCCGGTATTGCCCGGCAGCTGGCCACCCGGGCGGGCGAAGCCGTAGGCGAAGTTGCCATTGCGGTTCTGGAAGCTGATGCCGATCTGCTTCAACGCGGTCTTGTTGAATTCGACCACCTTGACCTCGACCTGGACCACGCCGCCGCTGCTGACCGTCGACGCATCAGCAAGCAGCCCGTCCTTGCCCAGCGCCATGGCGGCGGTCTTCTGCTCCTGCATGTGCGAGAGCACGCTGTCGGTGCTTCCCTGCAGCAGGCCCTGGTTGTCCTGCTGGGTGAACACCAGCCCATTCGAGCCTGTGTCTGCGGCGCCCTGCACGGCACTCTGTACGCGCACCTGCAGGCGTTGCGGCTCGGCCTGCTTGCGGTGCCACAGCAGGAGCGTCGTCGTACCCGGCGCCTTTCCGACCAGCAGCGCCTGGCGCTGCCCACGCAGCATCACGATGTCCGCGACGCCCGGGTCGGCGATGGCGACCCGTTCCAGATCGGCCGGAAGGGTCCATGGGCGCTGTTCACGCGCCTGCAGCACGAGATCGTCGGCGGCCACGCTTGTCGCCGGAGCCAGCAGCACCAGCAGCAGGGCCAGCCAGCGCTGGCGGGGAGAGGGGCGTGGGCGGCGGCGTTCGGTCATGGATGCGCTCGATGCAGGTCAAAGGGAACCACGGGGGGCGGAGCTGTCGCCACGGATGATCTCGATGCCCGACGCACGCGGTGCGCTGCGCCGAGCCGCCGGCGCACGCGCCGGGGCCTCCGGGCTGCTGCGGGCCGCGGTGTTGCCGCGGCCGGCGAGGGCATCACCATCGATGCCGGCGAAGGCGTGGTTCTCCGGCCGCTGCAGTGCGAGCTGCTGTTCGGCATCGAGGCCACGCAAGGGATCGATCACGCCACGCGCCTGTGGAAACAGTGCAAGGTCAGGTTGCCCCGTATCAGCCGGGTTGCGCAGGGCCAGGAACAGCTTTCCCTGCTGCGCCCCCAGCAGCAGCCGGTTGGCATCGGCCACCGGCACTGCCAGCACCGCGCTGCGTGCCGGCTGGGTGGCCTCGCTGCCCGAACCATGGCTGCTGCCATTGCCTGTGATGTCCGCGGCGCGGGGGTCGTTGCGGGTATCGCCTTCGTTGCCGGCGACGGCATCGCCGGTGACCGGAGCGATGTCCTGTTGGCCGTAGCTGAGCACGCGCAGCCGTGACAGCAGCAGGCGGGTCTGCGCGGCCTCTGCCGGGCCGCTGGCGTTGGGCTGGGCATTGCGCAGGTTGAGGAAGACATCGACGAAATCACCCGGCAGGATGCGGTTTCCGGCGCCGACCAGTTCGTCCACCGGAACGGCCAGTGCGCGTTCGCCCGGGCGCAGCTGCAGCGAGAATCCCTGTGCCAGGGCGCTGCTGCTGATGGCGGTGCCCTCGGCAATGTCCTGCACCGGTACCTTGCCGACCACGGCCGAGATGCTGGTGGCGGCACCGGCTACCGCCGTGGTCCGCTGCGCCAGGCGCAGGCCGTTGGCGGTGATCGGTTCACCGGCAGGCAGCCGGGCCACGGCTTCGACCACGGTGATCGCCTGGGCTTCGCTGTGCGCGACGGGGGCGGCCGTCGCTGGCGCGGCCGGTTTGCGCCCGATCATCAGGGCGATCACTGCCAGCAGCACGGCCAGCCCGATCAGGGCGACGGCAGCGATGCGGGTCAACTTGAGCATGGAACCGTCTCCTGTACCGATCGTCAGTTGCCGCTGCCGAGGTCGAGCTGGGCGACCGCGACACTACGGATGGGAGCCTGCATCACCCACTTGTAAAGCGTGGCGGTGCCCGGCAGGAAGGGATGGCTGGCGTAGTCATAGCTGACCGTCACTGTCATGCACTGGGCAGTGGCCAGGCCGGCGCAGGGTGCCTGCGCGGAGACCACGATGGCGTTGCTGCCGCCATTGCTGCAGTCGACACCCTGTCCAGAGAATTTCAACAGCCACTGCATCGAACTGCGGGCTGCGACGCAGGCTGCGGTACGCCGTTCATTGGCGCTGCCATAGCGCAATGAAGCGCGAGCGCCCTCGGCCGAGGCCGTTGCCAATGTCTGTTGCGCGGCCATGATCATCACGCCGGAGAACGTGAACAGCAGCAATGGCAGCAGGCCCAGCATCAGCATCAGGGCAAATTCGATGCTGGCCACGCCGCGTTGACGCCGTGGATTGCGGATGTTCATGCCACACCTCCATAGACGCTTGCCAGGACCCAGCCGATGCCGGTGATGGCCAGGTAGGCTGCGTAGGGAATGCCATGTCGTCCCTGGCGCGCGGCCTGCATGTCGCGCAGGGCGGGGTGCGATTGCCATTGGCTGCTGGCGCGGTTGACCTGCATCTGAAGGCCTGTGGGCAGCATCACGCCCAGGCGGCGGCCAACAATGATCACCGCCGCGTGCAGGCCGGCCGCGAGACTGGCCACCATCCAGATCGGCAGCAGGGCTTTCCAGCCCAGCATCAGCCCCAATACCGCGAAGAACTTGACGTCACCGGCGCCCATCCAGCGGATGGCATAGAACGGCAGCAAGGCCACCAGGCCGAGCGCCGCGCCCGCTGCGTGGGCAAGCCACGGCTGGCGCGGCGTGCTGAACTGCCCCGCGATGATCAATGCGACGGCAATGATGGACGCAGACAACAGCCAGGCATTGGGCACCCGGCGGGCATACAGATCGCTGATCGCGATCCGCAGGCATACGCCGATGGACAATAGTCCCAGCAACGTCATCGCACACTCCGTCGTCCGTCATTGGACAGTCTGCAGTTGCCACCGGGCACATCCCAGCACCGCTGCAGGGATGTGCGATGCACGCAGGCTCAGCCGCCGGTCGCAGGTGCCGACCCGGAGGCCTTGGTGGCGAGTTCGGAGAGGTTCTTGAACAGCGTCTCGAAGAACCCCTTGATCTCCTTGTTGCCGACCGCGATCAGGATGCCGGCGATGACGGCGGCTAGCAGCCCGTACTCGAGCGCGGTGACGCCATCTTCTTCCTTCAGGAACTTGCGGATGGATGCGTTCATGGCCTTGTCTCCCTCTACTTGTTGTCTGCAGATGCAGGACACCTGTTGGGCGGTGGCCCGGCTCCGCCGGGATCGTCCGTGGGCCCCGCACATCCTGGCGGGGTGGCATGACGGGAATGACCCGCCGTGCTCATTCCTGGTGATCTGCCCCGGGGGAAATGCCGGCCGCAACGTCGCAACCACGCGGCGATGCGCCGGCGGTCGAACTGTTCTGCGATACGGTCGTGGTCATACGCTCCCCCAGGTGTGGTCGTTTTTGAAGCGACCGGATCACCGTGTCGTCGACTTTGCCTGAATGGCGGTTGGCTGCAACTGGAACCTATATGCAAATTCGGCAGAAACGCGGCAGCCATTAAACTTTCAGGTTGTTTCTGTGACGCGTATCCGTTCGCTGGCAAAACGATTCATCGACGTGCAGATATTGTGATGGCGCAAATGGTGCATGCGAATATCGTGCCACTGGCGACGACATTTTCTTCATCTCTGTATCTATTTTCTTCAATGCGGAGTTCGGGTTTACCTTCGATGATTATCGGGCATACTCGCTCTCACGTTGCTGCTTTCAACCGGGTTGGTCGCGCGGCACCGGCCGCGGCCATCCCGGCAATGGCGAAGGTTCCTGGAGGAATGGTGTGGCCCTGTCAGGCAGTGGGGGCCGCAGCGAGTTGCGGATCAACGGGGGGACGACACTGTCATGGTCGATGGTGGGGTAGAAGACAGCGACGACAGCGGCCTGCGATCGATCGATCTGGCGACGCTGGGCGGCGTACTTCGCGTGTGCGATGTCGAACTGCTGCTGCTCGATGGCAACGGGCCGCGGGCGGCCTTCGCTTCGCGCGTGCATGAGGAAGCCCTGTTCTGCAGCATCAGTTGCGGTTTCCACTGCCGTGGCCGCTTCATGCTGCCACCCGACTGGGCGATGCTGGGGTATCTGCACGCCACCGATGAAACACTGAGCTGGTGCCACGGGGTGCCGCTTGCACCGGGGATGGCGCTGACGGTGATGCCCGAAGGCATCAGCGAGTTTACGCTCAGCCCCGGTACGCACATGACCCTGATGCTGGTGCCGGTCGCACGGGTGCAACGCAAGTTGACCGAACTCAGCCTGCGCAGCACACCGCCCGCGGGCCAGGCACTTTCACTGTTCAATCTGGCGAACGATTCGGCGCCACTCGCCCATCATTATCAGCAGCTGCATCTTCAGCTCGGCCAGGGCGCTGGCCTGCAGCCGCAGGAAACCGAACGATTGCTGCACGAGCACGTGCAGGCCCTGCTCGGTGCAGGCGCCGCCGATCGCCCCGGCTGCAGCCGCGCCCGGCGCACGCATTATCTGATCGCGCAGCGGGCGGAGAACTTCATGCGGCTCAACCTGCGCCGCAATATCTACATGAACGAGATATGCGACGCGGCGGGTGTCAGCGAACGCGGCCTGCGCTATGCCTTCGAGGATCTGTTCGGAACTTCGCCCAACCGTTATCTGTCGATGCTGCGCCTGTGCGCTGCCTGCCGCAGCCTGTCCATGGCCGATTCCAGCCGCCGTTCGGTGAAGGCGATCGCCCTCAGCTGTGGCCTATGGGACCTCTCCCGCTTTGCCGACAACTACCGCAAGGTTTTCGGCGAGCTGCCGCGCGATACGCTGATGCGTGCTCCCGCGCAGATCGGCCAGCCGGCCTGAATCAAGCGCCGCAAGGGTTTCGGGGTGGTTTCTGCCGGAATTGCCCATGCGCTTGCCGATATCGTTGCCGCTTCTGCATAGCCCGCTGCCGATTCCGGCCGTGGATTTGCCGGAATGCGCGATTGCCGTGCCGGAATGAAGTGCGCAGCCACCGTTGCAAACGCTGAAATGTCAGTCACCTGCCTAACGGCAAGTCCACTGACATTCAAGTTGTTCGCCTACGGGGGAAGTGCTCATGAATCGCATCTACCGGCGTGTATGGAACCGCCAGCTCAATGCTCTGGTTGTGGCCTCGGAACTGGCCACCGGCGACAGCGGCGGCAGTGCCGCGCGGGATCCGCGCGCCTTCCTGCTGATGCCCACCACGCTCGCCCTGGCCCTGCTGTGCGTGATGGCCAGTGGCCACGCGGGAGCATCCGAATCCAATCAGTCGCTGCGTGATCTGCAGGCTCTTGCAGCCAAGTACACCCAGCCAATGCCAGTCAAGGTCGATGCCGAGGTAGCCCTCGCGGCTGCCGCAAGCCAGGCCCACAGCAGCCCGGCGATCAGCGCGGATGCGCGTGTCGGCCTGCAGTTGAGCACCGCGTCGCTGCCGGTGGTGCGTGACGTGCTGCCGGCCTCCGTGCAGGTCAAGCTGGCCGCGAACACGGCGCCGAAGCAGGTCGCCGTGCCAAGGCTTGCCGCTGATGTCCGAGCGAATGCCAACATCGGTCTTGGCGGCGCGCAGGTGGCATCAATCGATACCGGTGCAAAGGCGGCCGCCGGCATCAGCGGCGCGCCGACGGGCGCACTGCGGGGTCTGAAGGCTTCTGTGGATGGGGCGCTGGATTCGAAGCTGAAGGTGGCAGGCCACCAGATCGACGCCCAGGGCCAGGTAAAGGCGACGGCGGCGATTACGCTGCCCGCCAAGGAGGAACTGCCGGGAGAAACCCACGATCGCGCGATCACCGCAGCATTCGATGCTGGTGCTGCCGGCAAGGTGCGCGTGCAGGCGCCGAATGGCCAGGAAGTGGTTGCCGATCGCAATCTGAAACTGGCCGGCCAGGCAACGGTTGCGGCGCAGAACAGCGCACTGGGTGTCGGTGGGCTGGTGGGTAGTGCGGTCGGCGCCGCAGGCAATGCCGTCGGTGGTGCGCTCAACGGCACCGTCGGTACGGTCGGCAGCGCGGTCGGTGGTGCCCTCAATGGCACGGTCGGCAGCGTGGGCGGCGCCGTAGGCGGCACGCTCAACAACACGGTGGGCGCCGTGGGTGGCGCACTGAATGGCACCGTAGGCAGCGTCGGTGGTACGGTCGGTGGTGCCCTCAATGGCACGGTCGGCAGCGTCGGCAGTGCCGTGGGCGGCGCGCTCAACAACACCGTGGGCGCCGTTGGCGGCGCACTGAACGGCACCGTAGGCACCGTCGGTGGTGCGGTCGGCGGCGCCCTGAATGGTACGGTCGGCAGCGTCGGCGGTGCCGTGGGCGGCACGCTCAACAACACCGTGGGCGCCGTAGGCGGTGCACTGAACGGCGCCGTAGGCAGCGTCGGTGGTACGGTCGGTGGTGCCCTGAATGGCACGGTTGGCAGCGTGGGCGGCGCCGTAGGCGGCACGCTCAACAACACCGTGGGCGTCGTTGGCGGCGCACTGAACGGAGCCGTGGGCAGCGTGGGTGGCGCAGTCGGCGGAGCCCTGAATGGCACGGTCGGCAGCGTCGGCGGTGCCGTGGGCGGCACGCTCAACAACACTGTAGGCGCGGTGGGTGGCGCACTGAATGGCGCCGTAGGCAGCGTCGGTGGTGCGGTCGGCGGAGCCCTGAATGGCACTGTCGGCAGCGTCGGCGGTGCCGTGGGCGGCGCGCTCAACAACACCGTGGGCGCCGTTGGCGGCGCACTGAACGGCACCGTAGGCAGCGTCGGTGGCACGGTCGGTGGTGCCCTCAATGGCACCGTCGGCAGCGTGGGTGGCGCAGTCGGCGGCACGGTTGGCAGCGTCGGCACTGCGGTCGGCGGCACGCTCAACAACACCGTCGGTTCCGTCGGCGGTCTGCTCAATGGCGCCACCGGCTCCGGCACTGGCCTGGGTGGCCTGCTGGGCAACACGCTCGGCAACGTCGGCAGTGCCGTGGGCAACCTGCTCAACGGCAACCTCAATGGCACCCTCGGCAATCTGGGCAGCGCGGTCGGCGGCCTGGTCGGCGGCACGCTCGGCGGCCTCGGCCTGACCAAGCCCTCGGCGATCCCGCCCACCAGCCCGAAGGCGCCGGCTCCGGCCGATCCGAACGCGGGCCTGATCATCGGCACCGGCGGCCTGGTCGGCAATGTCGGGCAGCTGATCGGCCCGACCACCACCAGCCTGTTCGGTGGTGATGGCTACCTGAGCAACGGCAACCTCAAGCTCAGCAATGCCAACGTGATGCAGACCTACTCGACGGTCAATGTGCTGGGCCTGCCCGTGGTCAACCTGTCGCCGGTCGGCAGCACCCTCAACGGGCTGGGCGGTGCCGCTACCGGTGGCAGCTCGCACCTGACCCTGATCGGTGGCGTCACCTCCGACAGCTACATCTACAACATCAACAACGGCAATCCGGGTGGCCTGCTGGGCCTGCTGCTGCCGAAGGACTCGCCGGCGTGGGCCGCCAAGTGCCTGGACGTCGCCTTGGCTGACATCTCGTGCTGGGCCGTGAACGCCGCGCAGGACTACCAGGTGCTGATGGGCGATGGCGCCTTCGCCAACGGTTCGAAGGAAGTGGTGATCGGTGCCAATGCACGGCACGAATTGCCGAAGGTCGATGCCAACGTCGCCTTCCCGGGTGATGGGGTCAACGACCCGAGCAATCCGACCGGTGTGCCGACCGCCGACTACGCTGCGCGCATGGGCCATTCGGTGATCGTCGGCGACAGTGCCGTCGGTACCGCAAACGGGCAGACCCTGCTCGGTGCTGAAGCCACCTCCAACCAGGCCAACTCGGTCGCACTGGGCTACCGCTCGGCCGCACTGCGCGGCGCGCAGGCCAGCTACAGTGCTTACGGCCTGACTGCTCCGCAGGTTTCGGCGGGCGAAGTGTCGGTGGGCACCGCCGGTGGTGGCGAGCGCCAGATCACCAACGTGGCTGCCGGTAGCGTCAACACCGATGCGGTCAACGTAGCCCAGCTGAAGGGCGCGATCAGCCTGATCAACGGCGTGGCCGATGCCGCCGTCACCTACGACCTGGATGCTGGCGGCAATCCGAACTATCGCCGTGTCACGCTCGGGGCGGGCACCGGCACCACCACCATCGGCAACCTCGCCGGCGGCGCAGTCACTGCCGGCAGTCTGGAAGCGGTCAATGGCGGCCAGCTGGCGGCGACCAATGCTGCCATCGCCAGCTTCTTCGGCGGCCGCGCGGCCTTCGATCCGGCCAGCGGCGCGTTCACTGCACCGCTGTTCGAGATCAGCACCATCTCCACCGGCGGCGCCATCGCCAAGGGCCTGTATGAGAACGCCACCGATGCTTTCGCCGCGGTCGACGGCTCGCTGGTCAATCTCAACACGCAGATCACCGATATCCGCAACGGTGGCACCAAGTACCTGCGGGTGAACTCGACCGGTACCGAGGCGCTGGCCACCGGCGCCGACTCGATCGCGGTCGGTACCAACGCCCGCGCCACCGCCGCCAACAGTATCGCGGTGGGTGCCGGCAGCCTGGCCGACCGTGCCAACAGCGTGTCCATCGGTGCGGCCGGTGCCGAACGCCAGGTCACCAACATGGCCGCCGGTACCGCCGCGACCGATGCGGTCAACCTGGGCCAGCTGCAGGCGTCGGAGCAGGGCGCCCTGCGCTATGACCTCAACGGCGACGGCAGCGTCAACTACGCCAGTGCCACGCTGGGCCAGAGCGGCACCGCCACCACGCTGCGCAACCTGGGCCCGGGCCAGGTCAGCGCCACCAGCAGCGAGGCCATCAACGGTGCCCAGCTGTTTGCGGCCAACCAGGCCGTTGCCACCCACCTCGGAGGTGGCGCGGCGGTCAACGCCAGCGGCGTGCTGACCGCACCGACCTACTCGATCAACAACGTGGCCGCCAACGGCACGATTACCAAGGGCAACTACAACGACGTCGGTACCGCCTTCGACGCGGTCAGCAATTCGCTGGCCAACGTTGCCGACCAGACCGGCGAGATCGACAAGCTGGCCGTGAAGTACGACATCGACGGCAGCGGCAACGTGCTCAACAGCGTGACGCTGACGGGCACCGGTACCGGCACGGTGAAGATCACCAACGTCGCCGCCGGCAGCATCCTGGCCGGCAGCAGCGATGCCATCACCGGCGACCAGCTGTTCAGCACCCACAGCACCATCGCCAACTACTTCGGTGGCACCACCGCGTACAACGGCACCACCAACGTGTGGACCGCGCCGAAGTTCAGCATCTCCAGCATCGCCACCGATGGCACTTTCACCAGCGGCGACTACAACAATGTCACCGCCGCCTTCACTGCGGTGGACGGCTCGCTGAAGGTCCTCAACCAGCGCATCACCAACGGCGGCGGTGGCAGTGCCTACCTGGCGGTGAACTCGACGGCAGCGGCCGCAACGGCGGCCGGGGCGGAGGCGGTGGCGGTCGGCCCGCAGGCCAGTGCGGCCGGTGCCAACAGCGTGGCGGTCGGCAACGGCGCCAGCGCCAGTGCCGGCAACAGCGTGGCACTGGGTGCAGGTTCGGTGGCCAGCGTCGGTGCGCAGAGCGGCTACACCGGTGCCTACGGCCAGACCGGCGCCAGCAACTCGGCCGGTGAGGTCTCGGTCGGCAATACTGGCAGCGAGCGCAAGATCACCCATGTCGCCGACGGTTCCGATACGTACGACGCAACCAATGTCGGCCAGCTGAAGAACGGCGTGAACTACGCCATCGACGAATCGAAGAAGTACACCGACCAGAAGATCCAGAACATCACCAACGTGGCCGGCAGCTTCCGCGCCAACAACACCAACAACCTGGCCGACCCGTCCGCCAGCGGTGCCAACTCGGCCGCCGGTGGTGCAGGCTCAACCGCAGCCGGCGCCAACTCGACCGCGCTGGGCAATGGTTCGCAGGCGCAGGCCGACAACTCGGTGGCGCTGGGTGCGGGTTCGGTGGCGAACCGGGCCAACACGGTCTCGGTGGGTGCCGCTGGTGCCGAACGCCAGGTGGTCAACGTGGCCGACGGTTCGCAGGCCACCGATGCGGTCAACGTACGCCAGCTGCAGGCCTCGCAGCAGGGCACGATCCGCTACGACACCACGGTGAACGGTGCGACCAACTACAACAGCGTCACCCTGGGCAGCACCAGCAGCGGCCCGACCACGGTGCGCAACGTCGCCGCCGGCACCGCCGGTACCGACGCGGTCAACGTGGACCAGCTGAAGTCGGGCATGGCGCAGACCCTGGATTGGTCGAAGGCGTACACCGACGAGCGCATGGGCGGCTTCGAGCGCGACCTGCGCAAGACCGACAACCGCGCGTCGGCCGGTATCGCGTCGGCGATGGCCACCGCAGCGCTGCCGCAGCCCAGCGAAGCGGGCCGCAGCATGGCCTCGGTCGCCGCTGGCAGCTACAACGGCGAGTCCGGCGTGGCGATCGGTATCTCCGGTGTCTCTGAAGGTGGTCGCTGGATCTACAAGTTCAGCGGCTCCACCAACAGCCGTGGCGAGGCCGGTGTGGCCGTCGGTGCCGGCATCCAGTGGTGATCCCCGCGGCCGGGCCGCACGCGCGGCCCGGCATCGCGGAAACGTCCAAAGGGGGGAATGACATGAAACAGCATCGCATCGCCCGCACCGGCCAGATGGCCGCAGTGCTTGGCCTGGTCCTGGGGATGGGCCTGCTGGCCGCCTGCCGCAGCCATGCGCCGGCCGCCGACCGTCCTGCCGACACCACCGCCGTGCAGTTCCCGGAGGCGTCGAAGGCTTCGTTGAAGGAGGGCATCTATCCCGACGTCGCCGACCTGCGCAGATTCGCGCCGGGCATGAGCAAGCGGCAGCTGTATACCTTGCTGGGCACGCCGCACTTCAACGAAGGCATGTGGGGCGTGCGCGAGTGGAACTACCTGTTCAACTTCCGCACCGCGCAGGGCGCGGAGTATTTCACCTGCCAGTTCCAGGTGCGCTTCGACAGCAAGGGCATCGCCCAGGGGGGCTACTGGAAGCCGGAATCGTGCGCGGCGGTGATCGAACCGCCACGGCCACCGGCGCCGCCTGCACCGGCACCGCTGCCGGAGCAACCCCTGCGGCTGTCGGCCGACGCGCTGTTCGGATTCGACAGCGCGGTACTCAGCGCCGAAGGCCAGCAGGCGGTGCAGGGCATCCTGGCGCAGGTGCGCGAGGCTGCGCAGGTGCAGTCGATCCGGGTGACCGGGTACACCGACCGTATCGGCAGTGCCAGCTACAACCAGACCCTGTCGCAGCGACGTGCCGAGGCCGTACGCAGCGCGCTGGTGCAGGGCGGGGTGCCTGCGGCCAGCATCAGCGCCGAAGGGCGGGGCGCAGCCGAGCCGATCGTGCAGTGCGAGCAGCGCAATCGGCGCGAGCTGATCGCCTGCCTGGCGCCGAACCGTCGCGTGCAGATCGCTGGGATCGCCCAACCGCGCTGAGAGTCCCGCACCGGGGCCATGCCCCGGTATCCCGAGTCCCCCCTGACCGTCGGCAGGACGTGGTTACGTCTCCCCCGTTGACCACGCCTGCCGGCGGCTCAGGTTTCCCATGGTGCACGCGATGAACGCTCAATTCCTGCCTCTTTCCATGAAGACGGAAACCACACTCAGCGTGTACGGCCAGCTCGGCAACCATGCCGTGGTACGCATTCCCGGGCGGCGCCTGCCGGGGCTGATCCTGCAGGCAGACACCGTGGCCGGGTTCCTGGCCCAGCTGCAGGAAGCCCAGGCCTGCCTGCGCAGTGGCCGCGCACAGCGTACCGACGCCGAGCTGGACATGCTGATCGACGTGCTGCAGCAGTGGTATGCGCTGATCGAATCGCGCCTGGCCGACGCCGGCGAGGCGCTGTAGGGAAAAAGGGGACGGAGGGGATTAAGTCGTTTCCGGCACGCTCGGGGCAAGAGCGACTTAATCCCCTCCGTCCCCTTTTCCTAGGCGCGGGCGCGGACCAGCCAGCAGGCGGCATCCACGCGTACGCGGTCGCCCTCGATGAACGGGGTGAATGCCGCTACCGCCTTGTTCCGGAGCGAGGTGGCCCGGTCTTCGGGCAGATTGCGCAGTGCCAGGCCCAACGGGCCCAGCTGGCCGACATAGGTCGGCAGGTCTTCGCGGGCGAGCGAGCAGGGCAGGTCTACCGCAACAACCTCCACGTCATTCCAGCCGGCGGCCTGCAGCAGGTGCTGCACACGCTCGCCATCGGCAAAGGCGAACTGGCCCGGTGCGCCGGGCGCGCGTGGGGGTAGATCGAGTTCATCGCCAATGGCGCGTTCGGCCGTTGTCATGAACGGGTTCTCCGCTGCGCTGCGCCAGGCGATGAAACGCAGGCCGGCACCCGGTCGCGCGGCACGGTGCAGGTTGGCGAAGGCGGCCTCGGTATCTTCGAAGAACATCACGCCCAACCGAGATTGGATCCAGTCGAAGTGCGCGGTGGGCAACGGATGCTGCTGTGCGTCGGCGACGATGAAGTCTGCGTCCAGTCCTGCCGCCTCGGCGCGTTGACGGGCCAGCGCCAGCATCGGCGCGGAGATGTCCAGGCCGGTGCAGTGCGCCGACGGGCGTGCGGCGGCTGATGCCAGCAGGCTGGCACCGGTCCCGCAGCCTACATCCAGCAGTTGCGTGACGGTGTCGGGCAGTTCGTCGACCAGCAGGTCGGCCAGGGGTTGGAACAGGCCGTCGAGGATGGCCTGCTGCGCAACCCAGATCTGACCGCCGGGGCCGTTCCACAGCGCGTTCTGATCAACGGGGGATGTACTGGTCATGGTCTTGCCTTGCGGGGAAGTCGCCCATAGGTTGGCGCTTGAAGGTCACTTGAGGTCAAGCCCGTGCGTGAACTGGATATCGGCGAGGTGGTCAAGCGCAGTGGCGTGCCGGCCTCGACCCTGCGCTACTACGAACAGCTTGGGCTGCTGCAGGCACTGGGCCGTCGCGGCCTGCGCCGGCAGTACGACGAGCGCGTGCTGGAACGGCTGGCGCTGATCGGTCTTGGCCAGGCGGCCGGGTTGTCGCTGCAGCAGATCGGGTTGTCGCTGCCGCCGCAGGATGGATGTATCTCGCTGGACCGTGAGGCGCTGCTGGCACAGGCCGATGTGCTGCAGCGGCAGATCGCCCAGCTGCAGCGGGTGCGCCGGCACCTGCAGCGCGCGGCGGCCTGCCCGGAAGCGCAGGACGCGCGGCAGTGCGGTTCATTCCGCAAGCTGCTGCGCGCACAGCAGCGCATGGCGGGCGGGTGAGAGAGCATCCACGCATGGCGTGGATCTACTTCACCACGACCTCGGTAGATCCACGCCATGCGTGGATGAATCAATCGCGGGTGCTGACTTCCCAGGTGGCGTGCAGCACGCCCGGCACGTGCTCCATCCGCGCCAGCACCACATCCAGCTCATCGGCACTCACGGCGGTACTGACCAGTACCGCGATCACATCGGTGGGCGCATCGGCATGCTCGACGACCTGCACGTCGCCGACCGGATACTGCGCAGCCTCCAGCGCATCGACGAGACGCTCGCGCACGCGCGGCACGGCTTCGGCATCCACGCTCAGGCGCACTTCGTAGGTGGCTTCGGTGGCGGCCTCGTTGATCGGGATACGGTTGATCGCATTCACCAGCGGCCGCAGCAGGGTGTTGCCGGCGATGATCAGCACGGTCAGCAGCACGCCTTCGGCCAGCATGTCCGCGCCGGTGCAGCTGCCCACCGCCGCCGAGCACCACAGGGTGGCGGCGGTGTTCAGGCCGCGCACGTTCATGCCTTCCTTCATGATCACGCCGGCACCTAGGAAGCCGACGCCGGAGACCACGTAGGAGATCACCCGCACCGCCTCGGCGCTGCCGGCGATGCGCATGCCCAGGTCGACGAAGGCCGCGGCGCCGACGGCGACCAGCACGTTGGTGCGCAGGCCGGCGGTGCGTTGCCGGTACTGGCGCTCGGCGCCGATCAGCGTGCCCAGCACGAAGGCGGCCAGCAGGCTCACCACGGTGTCGGCGAAGGGACCGGCCTGGAAGGTCTCAATGAAGCGCATGGCCGGAGTCTACCCGGTCGAGGTGACAGTAGAGCCACGCCATGCGTGGATTTCCAGCGGTCCACGCCACGCGTGGTTAGTCAGGTGCCAGAAACGACTTAATCCCCTCCGTCCCCTTTTTGCGGGATCAGTCGGTGTCCTCGACGCGCTCGCCCATCAGTTCGCGCTGGCGCTTGTCCAGTTCCTCGGCGTAGCGCTTGCGTACGAAGGCTTCAGAGACCACGCCCAGCACCTGGCCGTCGGCGGTGACCACGGCCAGTTCGTCGGCCTGGGTCTGGTCGAAGCGCTGCATCACGCTGACCACGTCCGCGGCTGGCGACAGCGACACATCACGGTTCTCGGCCAGCTCGCCAATCGTGGTTTCCGGCTTCACGCCGTCGCCGTAGACGCGCGGAATCTGCACGATGCCGGCGTAGTGGCCTTCGCTGTCGATCAGGATCACCCGGCTGCCCGAACCCAGCGGGAAGCGCTGGCGGAACGCGGCGGCATCGAGATCGGCCGGCGCGGTGGCCACGCCCTTGCGCATCAGCCGGCCGGCGTTGAGGTTCTGCACCCAGCCGACGTCGCGGGCGCTCTTGATGGTCTCGCCGCGCAGGTGCATGCGCCAGGTCGAGAACGAGTAGCCGAACCACTGCCGTACCAGCGTGCTGGACACCAGCACCGCGCTCATCACCACGCTGGTCAGCAGGAAGTCGTGGGTGCCTTCCAGCACCAGCATGGCCATGGTCATGGGCGCGCCGACCACCGCCGCGGCCAACGCTGCCATGCCGGCCAGCGCGGCGGACGTGGCGTCGACCACCGGCACGCCGGTGGCCATCGCCAGCAGGCCGGCGAACAGGGCGCCGACCAGGGTGCCCATGAACAGCGAGGCGAAGAACAGGCCGCCACGGAAACCAAACCCGAGAGAGATGCCGGAGGCCAGGCACTTCAGGGTCAGCAGGCCGCCGATCCAGATCAACGGCAGGTGGGTAGTCAGGTCCAGGTGCAGCGCGCCATGGCCGGACGAGAGCACCTGCGGGCTGGCCAGGGCCAGCGGGATCAGCAGCAGGCCGCCCACCACCGGGCGACCCCACAGCGGCAATGGACTGCGCTTGACCGTGCCTTCGATCGAAGCGATCAGGCGCATGATGACAATGCCGACCATCGCGCAGCAGCAGCCGAGCAGGCCGTAGATGGCGTAGTCGGCGGCGCGCACGTCGATGGTAGAGGCAGCGGGCAGCAGGTAGGCCTCGATGCCAGCCTGGTCGGCCACGAACGCACCGGCCAGCGCGGCGACGGCCACCGGTGCCAGTGCGGCCGGGGTGTAGGCGCCAATGACGATTTCGAAGGCATAGAACGCACCAGCCAATGGCGCACCGAAGGCGGCGGCGATGGCACCGGCGGCACCGGCACCGACCAGGATGCGCACGTCGTTGCGACGCAGGCGCATCACCCGGCACAGCTGCGAGCCGCTGCCGGCACCCATCTGCGTATACGAAGCCTCCAACCCGACCGAGGCGCCGCAGCCATTGGACAGCAGGGTCTGGGTCAGCACGATCAGATTGTCGCGCATCGACATGCGGCCGCCATGCAGGGCATTGGCTTCCACCGCATCGAGCAGGGGGCGCTTAAGCCGCGTCGCGGCCAGGCTGACCAGGCCGACCAGCAGGCCGCCCAGTGGCAGCACCAGCAGCGCGGTCCAGGTCAGCGAGGGCAGGGAGCTCAGGCGCATGCCTTCATCCAGCCCATACAGCGTGCCCTGCAACCAGCGCGCGATGCCCGACTGCAGCAGGGTCAGGTAGCCGGCGATCAGGCCGACCAGCAGCGCGAGTGCGATGAACCACAGATCACTGCCACGCAGTCGCAGGCGCAGGCCCTGGAAGGCCAGATGCAGGCGCGATGGCAAAGCAGACGGTGACATGGTGGCGGCATGATACGCCGCCACCGTGATCGCCACCGTCACTGCATCGGGCGATTACCGCTTCAGAAGCGGTAGCGGCCCTGCACGTAGAAGGTACGCGGCGCGGCCACCATGCGGCCGGCGTTGCCATCGACGTTGCGGGTGTACCAGCGCTTGTCGGCCAGGTTGTTCACGCCCAGCGCGATCTCGCTGTCACCCAGTCCCGGCACCTGCCAGGCCACCTGCGCGTTCCACAGGCGAACACCCGGCACGCGGCCCACGCGCGCATCGGCGCTCTCGGCCCAGGTGTTGGCGGCGTCGGCGTACTGGCCGCTCTGGTGGGTGCTGGAGACATTGAAGGTCCAGCCGGCCAGTGCGTAGCGGGCGCCGACGCTGTCGGTGTCGCGCGCGTAGAAGGGCACGTCCAGGCCACGGTTGTCGCCGGACTGCTGGATCGCCTTGGTCCAGGTGTAGTTGGCGTACAGCTCCAGCCCGGCCAGCGCACTGTCCTCGGCGAAGCGGTATTCCAGTGCGCTCTCCACACCCTTGTGATCGGTGGCGCCGATGTTCTGGAAAGTCGGCGGAGTGATCCCCGGCACCTGCAGGATCTGGTTGTCGAAGCGCATCTTGAACACGGTTACTTCCGCGCGCAGTGCACCGTCCTGCCAGCGCGCACCGAGTTCGGTGGTCTTTGCAACTTCCGGGTTCAGCGGATTGCTGGCGGTCTGCGAATTCAGCTGGATGTTCTGCACCGGCCCGAACGAGGTGGTGTAGTTGCCGAACACGGTCAGCTGCGGGGTCAGCAGGTAGGCGATGTTGAGAGAGGGCAGGGCCTTGTCGTTGCGGCTGCTGAAGGTCGCCGTGCCACCGGCCTGGCGGCGGTCCATGTCGATCCATTCCATGCGCACGCCCGGGGTGATCCGCCACTGGCCGATCGCAATGCGGTCGTCGATGTAGAATGCGTGGGCGTCGGTGGCGTTGTCGAAGCGGTTGGTGGCGCTGGCCACGCCGGTGCGGCGGGTGACGACGTAGCTGCGGTCGTTGCCACGTTCGCGCAGGAAGCGGTAGCCGGCGGTGATGTCGTGCACGCTGGCGCCCCAGTGCAGGCGCTGGGTGTAGCGCGGCTCGATGCCGAGTACGCGGTAGTCACGCGGCTGCACGGTCAGCTGGGTGTTGGCGGCGTTGATCAGCGAGCTGGCGCGGCTGCTTTCGTTGTAATAGGCCAGCACCTCGAACTCGCTGTTGGCCGACAGCGTGTTGGTGTAGCCCAGGTCGATGCCGGTGCGGTGGCCCTTCCAGAAATCGGTGGGGCGGGTGTTCTGGAACGGATCGGCCTCGTACTGGGCGCGGGTCAGGCCGCCCGGGGTCAGCGAACGCACATCGTAGTAGGACAGTTTGGCGCGCAGTTCCTGCTGTTCGTCGATGGCATAGGCGAACTTCAGCGCGAGGTCGTTGAAGCGGTCATCGCTGCCCTGGCGCCAGCCACGCCCGTCCTGGCCGGAGTAGAGCAGCGCCGCGCCGAGGCCGTTGCCGCCGGTGCCGCCGAGGAGGGCGTTGTACTGGGTGCTGTCACCGCCGCCATGGTCGTAGGCGCTGTAGCGCACACCCGCTTCGCCGTGCAGGCCCGCGCCGGTCGGAATGGCGCGGGTGCTGAAGTTGATGATGCCGCCCACGTTCTGTGGGCCGTAGCGCACCGCGCCGCCGCCGCGCACCACGTCGATCGATTCGATGTTGGACAGGCTGGTCGGTGCGAACGACAGCTGTGGCTGGCCATACGGCGCCACCGCCAGCGGCACGCCGTCCAGCAGTACGGTCGAGCGTGGCGAGTAGCGCCCGGTCAGGCCGCGCACGCCGATGTTCAGCGAGACCGAGCTGCCGGCCGTGCCGGAGTTGTCGGTGACCTGCACGCCGGGGATGCGGCGCATGGCATCGCCGATGCTGGCTGCGCCACTGGCCTCGATGCGCTGGCGGTCGACCACCGTGCGCGCGCCGGCGAAGCTCTTCACGCTGTCATGCAGGCCGGTGCCCAGCCAGCTGCCGGAAACCCGGATGCTGTCCAGCGTGGTGGCGCCGTCCTGGGCGAAGGCGCGGGTGGCCGGGAGCAGGCACAGGGCGAGGGCGGCAGCCAGGGGCAGGCGGGCCGGTTGCAGGGCGTGGTTGGGCATCGGTGCGGGTTATGGAAGGTCGTAAATGAGAATTATTGCTGATTCCATTCGCTATTGGAATGCGCCTCCGGTTCATGCCGATGTCCCGGTGGTAGAGTGGGCGATTGCTTCCTGACCCGCTGAGATCCGCCATGTCCCAAGCTGCTTTCTACCCCGTCGGAACCCCTGGCCAGCCGTGGGGAGCGGCGGAGCGGGAGGCGTGGCGTGGCCGCCAGCAGCGCCTGCGTCGCTATGACGAAGAGGTGCTGCCGCGCATCGAGGCGTTGGCTTCGCGCTTTGACAAGGTGGCCTACGGCCAGCTCGACTACGCGGGCGAGACCTACACCTTGTTCGCCCTGCGCAGCCGCGACTGGAACCCGGCGCTGCCGGCTGCCCTGGTCACCGGTGGCGTGCACGGCTATGAGACCAGCGGCGTGATGGGCGCGCTGGAGTTCCTCGAAAAGCACGCCGCCGACTATGCCGGCAAGGCCAACCTGCTGGTGACGCCGTGCGTGAATCCGTGGGGCTTCGAGCGCATCAACCGCTGGAACTTCGATGCGATCGACCCGAACCGCAACTTCCGCGCCGACGGCCCGGCCCGCGAATCGACCGCCGTCATCGAACTGATCGCGCCGTACAAGGGCCAGTTCGTGCTGCACATCGACCTGCACGAAACCACAGACAGCGACGAGAGCGAGTTCCGCCCGGCGCTGGCCGCGCGTGACGGCAAGCCGTTCGAGCCGGGCCTGATTCCCGATGGCTTCTATCTGGTGGATGACAGCGAGGCCCCGCAGGCGGCGTTCCAGCAGGCGGTGATCGCCGCGGTGGAGAAGGTCACCCACATCGCGCCGGCTGACGACAAGGGCGAGATCATCGGTTCGCCGGTGGTGGCCCATGGCGTGATCGAGTACCCGCTGGTGAAGCTGGGCCTGTGCGCCGGCATTACCGGTGCGAAGTACACCACCACCACCGAGGTCTACCCGGACAGCCCACGGGCGACCCCGCAGCAGTGCAACGACGCGCAGGTGGCAGCGGTGTGCTCGGCGCTGGATTACGCGCTCGCCGATCGTTGATCGGTAGTGCCGGCCGCTGGCCGGCAACCACGGGACACTGGGATTGCCGGCCAGCGCCCGGCACTACCTCACCTCATCCAAGTGCGTCGGCCCACCACAGTGCGGCCGGTCCGGGCGGCGTGTCGCGACGCCACAGCAGTGCAACGACGCACAGGTGGCGGCGGTGTGCTCGGCGCTGGACTACGCGCTCGCCCATCATTGATCGGTAGTGCCGGCCGCTGGCCGGCAACCACGGGACACTGGGATTGCCGGCCAGCGGCCGGCACTACCTCATCCCAGTGCGTCGGCCCGCCACAGTGCGGCCGGTCCCGGCGGCATGTCGCGACGCCACAGCAGTGCAACGACGCGCAGGTGGCGGCAGTGTGCTCGGCGCTGGATTACGCGCTCGCCCATGGTTGATCGGTAGTGCCGGCCGCTGGCCGGCAACCACGGGACACTGGGATTGCCGGCCAGTGGCCGGCACTACCTCATCCCAGCGCGTCGGCCCACCACAGTGCGGCCGGTCCGGGCGGCGTGTCGCGGCGCCACAGCAGTGCAACGACGCACAGGTGGCGGCGGTGTGCTCGGCGCTGGATTACGCGCTCGCCCATCGTTGATCGGCAGTGCCGGCCGCTGGCCGGCAACCACGGGACACTGGGATTGCCGGCCAGCGGCCGGCACTACCTCATCCAAGCGCGTCGGCCCACCACAGTGCGGCCGGTCCGGGAGGCGTGTCGCGGCGCCACAGCAGGTCGCTGTGGATGCGCCGCGGCCACCCGGGCAGGTTCAGTTCCACCAGTTGCCCGCGGTCGTAGCGTTGCACCAGCGCGCGGGGCAGCTCGGCCCAGCCGATGCCGTCCTCGGCCATCTCCATCACCATCAGGTAGTCGGTGGCGGTCCAGGCCAGGCCGGTGACCACGCGCGATTGATCGACTTCCGCGCTCAGGCGCACCTGCCGATGCCGCGCCAGCTGAGCGGCGGCGCGACGCCCGGCGCTGGCCAGCGGATGGTCGCGCGCCACGTACACCGACAGTTCGCTGTGGTGGGCCAGCGGCCGGGCCATCAGGCCATCTGGATAGTGTTCCTGTCGTGGCAGCAGGCCCAGTGCGGCGCGGCCGCTTCCGACCAGCTCCAGCACGTCCTCACCCTCCGCATCCAGCCATTCCAGTTCGATCTCCGGGAACGCCTCGGAGAAGCGCTGCAGGATCCGCTGTTCGGGATCGAGCTGATAGACATCGGAGAACACCACGGTCAGTCGCGCTTCGACCGGTGCGGCCAGGCGCACGCTCAACTGTTGCAGGCGCGCATCGGCAGCCAGGATCTCCTGCGCGTGCCCCAGCACCTGGCGCCCGGCCTCGGTCAGCTGCGGGTAGCGCCCGCTGCGATCGAACAGACTCACGCCCAGGTCGGTTTCCAGGTGGGCAATGGCGGTACTGACTGTCGACTGGGTCTTGCGCAGGCGTCGCGCCGCAGCCGAGAACGAGCCCAGCGCCGCGGCTTCCACGAAGGCCTGCAGGGATTCAGGGGAGTAGGGCATTGATCCATCGCTCCTGTCGATGGAATCCATTTTGATTCCACCGTAAAAGGCGATGATACTGGCCGCCGTCGCCCCTGTCTGCGGGGCGTTCCGGACCCTCCACGCTCGGCGTGGATCCATTGATGAGGCGGCGTGGTCCCCGCCCTGCAAGGAGCTTCACATGTCCCGTACTGTTCCCGCCCGTGGCGCGCTGGTCGCCTGGGCCTGCCTGACCGTGGCGATCGTCGCCGAAGTGGTCGGCACCTCGTTCATGGCCCACGCCGCCCGCGATGGCGGCTGGACCGGCTATCTGGTCATGGCCGGCGCGCTGGCGCTGTCCTACTTCTTCCTGGCGCAGTCGGTGCGCCGCATCGCGGTGGGCGTGGCCTACGCGGTATGGGAAGGCCTGGGCCTGACCCTGCTGACCGTGGTCGGCCTCACCGTCTTCGGTGAAAGCCTGTCGCTGCAGCAGCTGGCCGGCCTGGTGCTGGCGGTGGTCGGCATCGTCTGCGTCACTCTCGGGGAGGCACACTGATGAACACCCTGGCCCTGTTTTTCGTGATCTGTTCGGCGCTGATCGACGTCGCCGCCAACATGATGGTGGCCAAGTCGGAGGGCTTCCGCCGCTGGCGCTGGGGCGTTGGAGCGATCGTCATGGTCTGGATTGCCTTTGCCCTGCTGGGCCAGGCTGTGTGCTACATGGACCTGGCCACCGCCTATGCAATGTGGGGGGCGATCGGCGTGATCGGTACCGCCACCTGCGGCCGCCTGCTGTTCGGCAATCGCCTGCGTCCGATCGGTTGGGTCGGCATCGCATTGGTGACCGTCTCGGTACTGCTGCTGAGTACCGCGAAGTAACGCGTCGCCGTGCCAACCAAGGCTGGCATCTACCGGTGCGGAAGCGCTGTGCCAACCCAGGTTGGCACCTGCCAGAGCGTGAGCCGCCGCAGGCAAGCGCCCCGAAGGATCTCTCCGGGGCGTTGCTGTTTCTGCAGCAGTTAGAACCGTGCGGTGAAGTTCAGCCGCGTGGTGCGGCCCGGGCCCGGCATCAGGCTCATCGCCAGCGTGTCCATGTAATAGACGTTGCGCAGGTTGCTGACCACCAGTTCCACTTCGGCCTTCGGGGTGAACTGCCAGCGCGCATAGAAGTCATAGATCGCGGTCGGCAGGTAGATGTTCTGCAGGCCGGTGGAGCCGGTGGTGTTCCAGGGCTTGTCCAGTTCATGGGTGGGGCCGCTGTTGTAGGTGCGGCGGATGCCGGTATCCAGTCGCTTATCGAACAGGCGGACGCCCAGCGTGCTGTGGATCGAGTACTTCGGCGGGTTCTGCGCGTTGACGAACGAGGTGCCGAAGCCGCCGTCCACGCAGTCCGGTGTGGTGTCCAGCTTGCTCCACTTCGCATACGGGTCTTCGCGCATGCGCTTGGCAGTGGCCGCATCGCAGGTGCGCGCGCGCTGGTAATAGCTGGCCGACAGGTCCAGGTAGGCGATGCCGGCGTCATAGCCGGACTGCAGCTCGTAGCCCGACACCGTGTAGTTGTCGACATTGTCGACGTAGAAGGCCCAGTTGCTGGAATCGAAGCGGCGGGTGATGGCGTTGTCGATATCGTTCTTGAACCAGGCCACCTTGAACGCCAGCCGGTCACCGTCACGCCACAGGTCCTGCTTGAGCAGGCTGAAGCCGATGTCCCAGGAACGGTTCTTCTCCGGCTTCAGGTCGGCCACCGGGGCCGAGGTGCTGTTGCCCAACGTCGATTCGAACAGACTGGGCATCTTCCAGCCCTGCGCGTACTTCACGTAGAAGAACATGTCCGCGTCGAGGTTGAAGCGGGCCTCGGCATAGGGTGCGAAGCCGTGGCCCGAGCGCCGGATCGCCGGCTTGTAGCCCCAGGCGGTGGGAATCTGCTTGGTGTAGAAGCCATTGGCACCACGCGGATCGCGGATGAATCCGTCGAAATCGTAGCTCTGGCCCAGCGTGCTGTCGCCGTACGGCGTGGCCCGCAGCGAGTCGTAGGTGTAGTTGCCCTGTGCATCCGGGTACCACTCCTTGTACCAGCCTGGCAGCAGCTGGCCGCCCTTGCTCAGGCGCGCGAAGGTATAGCGCAGGTCGCGCGATTCACTGACGAAGGCCACGCGGTTGCGGTCGCGGGTGCGGTAGTCGATGAAGCGGCCGCCGGCCGTCAGCGACAGCCAGTCCCACGGCTGCCATTGCAACGACGCCACCACGCTGGCCTCGCGGCGCGTGCCCGATCGCAGGTAACGGTTGTTGTTGTAGTCCACCGGCAGTACCGGCGAGTTGGGTGCGGTGTCTTCATGCTGGAAGGACGCGCCATAGCGCAGCGTCCAGTCGCCCAGATCATTGCTGAAACGCGTGGTGTTGCTGCTGTCCAGGCCCCAACGCCGGGTCTTCACGTCCGACTGCAGCCCAGGGCCGTAGGTCTCGCCCAGCGTGTCGGGCATCTGGTCGTTGGGCACGTCCTTGAACAGCGGCGTGTTGGCGATATTGCTGTTGAACATGCGGCTGGTGGCCGTGGTGAACCACAGCGTGCTGTTCAGGTCCAGCCACGGGTGCGCCTCGGGGCGGTAACGATGGCGCAGCGAAGTGGCGTTGACCCGCATCTTCCCGGGCTCGAACTGGTACATGGTGTTGGCCTTGTCCACGTAGGTCACCCATTCGTTGGACTCACCCACGCGGCCGATCGCCGACGGCATGATTTCGCCGAAGCTGGAGTTGAAGAAGCGGTGGCTCAGCTCTAGGCGCTGGTCCGGGTTGGGCGTCCAGGTGAACTTCAGCAACGCCGATTCGTTGTCAGTGTGGGTATTCAGGACTTCATCGCCCGGGTGGTACAGCTTGGAAACGGCCTGGCTGGACATGCCGGTACCGCCGCTGGACAGGTGCTGGTCGTCGTAGCGGTGGGCGCCGTTGCTGCCGGCGAAGTAGTTGCCCTGGCGGCGCCGTGCGTAGGCTGCGACAAGCTGCCAGTCTTCGCCGCGCTCGGCGAAGGCCACGCTGCCGTTCCAGTCGCGCGGGTCGCGCAGGCTGTTGTGGTTGTCGCTGCCACGCGCGATCTGCTTGAAGGTACGGGTGCGGTCGATGCTGTTGTCGGCCACGCCGCCACGCACGCGCAGGCCCCAGTCCTGGCCGTCGTCGAGGATGTCCTCGGCCTTCAGCGTTTCCATGTAGACCACGCCACCGATCGCGCTGGCGGCATTGGCGGCCAGGCTCGGCCCTTTCTCGATGCTGATCGCGCTGATCAGGTCCGGGTCCAGGTAGCTGCGCTGCTGCACGCCGGCATAGCCGCGGTACACGTCGATGGCCTGCTGGCCACCATCAATGATCACCGGCACCCGGTTCTGGCCCTGCAGGCCGCGGATGTTGACGTCCAGCGCGCCGCCATTGCGTACGTCTCCGATGTGCACGCCGACTGCGCCGGCCAGTACATCGCCGATCGACTGGCCGCGGAAGCGTTCCAGCTGCTGGTGGTCCAGGTGCACGCGCGAGCCGCTGTCACGGTAGACAGCATCGGCATCGGCAAGCCCCCACGGCGAAGCACCTTCGCTGGCCTGGCCGGCCACGCGCAGGGTGCCGATCTGGCGTACGCCGGCGTCGGTGGCCGGGGCGGCCTGCAGCACCACGCCGCTGGCATCACGCTGGAACGAAAGGCCGGTGCCGGTGAGCAGCTGTGCCAGCGCGGCCTCGGTGTTGAGCGAGGCCTGCACGCCACCGCTGTGCCGGCCGCGGGTCAGGCGCGCATCGGCAGCGATGGACAGGCCGGACTGCTGACCGAACGCGGTCAAGGCCTGGTCAAGCGGACCGGCCGGGATCTGCCAGCGAACGGCGGAGGCAGCATTCTGTGCGTGGGCGGCGGCCGGCAACAGGCACGGCGTGGCCAGGGCCAGGCACAGCGCGATGGCAAGCGGGCGAGGGGAAGGGCAGGGTAGTTTCATGGGGGCGGCGACATCCGCAATGGGTTCCCTTGTAGTGCCCGCCGAGCGCGCAGAAAGGGAACCGCGATTTCAACGCGGACGCACAACGGTCCACCATGGCCAGCGCTGCTCGATGCGGATCGGCAGGGCGCGCGCCAGCAGTTTCAGGGCCTGCAGGCTGTCCAGGCGCGGCAATACCGCGGTGACATTCAATGCGGACAGTGCCGGATCACAGCCCAGATAGCCCCGATGGTGACGGGCCAGTTCGTCGATCACCCGGATCAGTTGCGTGTCCTGCACCTGCAGGCGTCCGTCCTGCCAGTCGCCGCGCAGAGGATCGGCAGCGACCGTTGTGAGCCCCCCCCATCGGTCCGATCTGCAGCGCACTTCCCGCAGGCACATCCAGCGCCGCGCCGAACATCGGCAGGCACCGCACCACGCCTTCGAACACGTCCAAGCGGCTGTGCTGGGCTTCGCGGCCGACCGCGAAGCGGGTGCCGATCGGCTGCAGGCGCGCGCCGGGTACATGCACGCTCAGGGGCAACCCGGTGAATGCTGGGTGGTGGCCGGTCTGCAGCAGCAGTTCGCCGCGCAGCAGATGCAGGGCGCGGTTGCCGTTGCCGATGTCGACGGTCACTTCGCTACCGGCGTTGAGCCACAACTGGCTGCCATCGGCCAGCGTCCAATGACCGGTGCGCCCGGCAGCAGTGCGTTGCGTCTGCAGGTGGCGCTGCGCCTGCAGCCCGTGCAGGCCGAGAAGCGAGACCGCACCGATGCCGAGCGCGCCGCCGAGACTGCGAAGTGCGCGGCGGCGGCGATGGCCGGCGGCATCGAGCGCCGTTGCTGCTGCCGGTGCCGACAGCGGGGCGAACGACTGCCAGACCGCCTCGACCCGGCGCCAGGCGTCGGCGTGACCGGCGTCGGCCTGCAGCCACGCACGCCAGTGTTGCTGGTCGTCGTCGCTCCAGCCCTGTTGGCGCAGCGCGAACCACTCTGCCGCCTGCTCCAGCGCCGGGCCGGCCACTGCCGTGCTCATGCCGCCGCGTCGCCGGACAGGCGCAGGCAATACAGCATCGCCTGCGCCATGTACTTCTTGACCATGCGCTCGGACACGCCCAGCTGTTGGCCGATCTCCGCATAGCCCAGTCCGGACAGCCGGGCCAGCAGGAAGGCACGCCGTGGCCGCTCGGCCAGGCCGGACAGCATGTCAGCGATGGCATGCAGCAGCTGCAGCGCCTGCGTACGCTCCTCCGCAGAGGGATGCACCGGCTCCGGTTGTGCGGCCAGCGCGGTCAGATAGGCGCGCTCCAGGTCCGCGCGCTGCCAGTGGTTGACCAGCAGCGCGTGCGCGATGGTGCTGAGATAGGCGCGCGGCAGGCGCAGTTCGGACGGATCGACGCGCCGGCTGAGCAGGCGCAGGAAGGTGTCCTGGGTCAGATCGGCGGCGCAGTCGGCGTTGTGGGTGCGGCGGCGCAGCCAGCCCAGCAGCCAGCCATGGTGTTCGCGGTAGAACCCCGCCAGCGCGGTGCTGGAGGCGGCGGGCACGGCCATCGGCATGGGTCATTAATGAGAATGATTCCCATTATAAGGTGATCGGGCGGCGCACGACAAATCCTGCGCATGCCGCAGCAGGAGAGATCGCTGGATTTGCGATGCCCGGCGTGCTCGCCGACACTGCGGCTTTCCACAAGGAGTGCCCGCATGTTCAGCCACATCACCGTAGGAACGAACGACATGGATGCCGCGCGCCGCTTCTACGATGCCCTGTTCGCCGCGATGGGGGCACGTCCGGGTGTGTTCGACGAAAAGGGTCGGCTGCTGTACTTCAAGGATGGGCGGATGTTCGGCGTCACCGCGCCCATCGATGGGCAGCCTGCATGCCATGCCAACGGCGGCACCATTGGTTTCACCCTCGACAGTGCCGAGGCCGTGCGCGGTTGGCAGGATGCTGGCGTGGCCCATGGGGGTACGGCCATCGAAGACCCGGCTGGCATCCGCAGCATGGCCGGGCGCCAGCTGTTCCTGGCCTACCTGCGCGACCCGGACGGCAACAAGCTGTGCGCGGTGCATGTGGTGCATGTGATGTCGTGATTGGACAGTACGCGCGTGGCCGCGATGCACGCGGTCCGCGCGCGGCTGCGCTCGCAGATATGCTTCGGCGCGCGCGTGATAACACGGAATGGCGGGCCGGGCCTGTGACCACAGGCCGCAACTTCATGCTCTGTCCACTGCGGTTCAGCCAGAATCGACCGGCTAACCCCTTGATCTACCGGAGAACGCCGCCCCATGGATGTACTGGAGCCGCAACAATCCCCGGTGCGCACCCTTCGGCCTGTGTTCGCCTTCGCGGCGATCGTTGTCGTGGCGTTCGCGCTGTTCGTCAGCCTGTTCCCGCTTGGTGCGGGCCGCCTTCTGCTGAAGGCACAGGACTGGGCCGCACTCAATGTCGGCTGGTATTACCTGCTGGCGATGACCCTCTATCTGGTGTTCGTGGTCGGCGTGGCGCTGTCCAAGTACGGTGGCATCAAGCTCGGCGCCGACCATGACGAGCCGGAGTTCAGCTACCTTTCCTGGGCCGGCATGCTGTTCGCTGCCGGCATCAGCATCACCCTGTTCTTCTTCTGCGTTTCCGAACCGCTGACCCACTATCTGCAGCCGCCGCAGGGCGATCCGGCCGCGGGCGAGGCCGGCGCGCGCCAGGCCATGCAGCTGCTGTTCCTGCACTGGGGCCTGCACGGCTGGGGTGTGTTCGCGCTGGCGGCGATGGCGATGGCCTACTTCGCCTACCGCCACAACCTGCCGCTGGCGCTGCGTTCGGCGCTGTACCCGTTGATCGGCAAGCGCATCAATGGCCCGATCGGCTACACCGTGGACGCGCTGGGCATTGTCGCTACCGTGTTCGGCATCGGCGCCGACATGGGCTTCGGCGTGCTGCATCTCAACGCCGGCCTGTCGCACCTGTTCAACATCCCGCATTCCAACCTGGTGCAGATCATCCTGGTGGTCAGCATGATGGGCGCGGCGGTGGCCGTGGCCGTCTCCGGCGTGGAGAAGGGCGTGCGCTGGATGGCCAACATCAACATGCTGCTGGCGATCGCGCTGGTGCTGTTCATGCTGTTTGCCGGGCCGACGCAGTACCTGTTCAGCACGCTGATGCAGAACCTGGGCGACTACCTGGGCAGCGTGGTCGGCAAGAGTTTTGATGTGTATGCCTATGGCGGCCGCCCCGAATGGCTGGGCGGCTGGACGGTGTTCTACTGGGCGTGGTGGATCGGCTGGGCGCCGTTCGTCGGCCTGTTCATCGCGCGCATCTCACGTGGCCGCACCATCCGCGAATTCGTGTTCGGCGTGCTGCTGATCCCGCTGGGCTTCACCCTGGCCTGGCTGTCGATCTTCGGCAACAGCGCGCTGGACCAGGTGCTGCACCACGGCCAGCAGCAGTTGGCACAGCTGGCGGTGGATGATCCACCGACGGTGCTGTATGCATTGTTGGATGGCTACCCGTGGAGCCGCACGGTGATCGCGGTGACGGTGCTGGTCAGCTTCATCTTCTTCGTGACCTCGGCCGACTCGGGAGCGGTGGTGTTGTCCACGCTGTCCTCGCACGGCGGCGCGCCGGAGGATGATGGTCCGCGTTGGCTTCGCGTGTTCTGGGGCACGGTGATCGCCGTGCTGACCGCCGGGCTGCTGCTGGCTGGGAGCATCGATGCGCTGAAATCGGCGGTGGTGCTGGCCTCGCTGCCGTTCTCGGCGGTCCTGCTGCTGATGATGTGGGGGCTGACCCGCGCCTTCAGTGACGAGTCGCACCGCAAGCGCGCGCTGCAGTACCGGCCCTCGCCGCTGATCGGCGACGACCGCCACCACCAGGGCTGGCGCCAGCGCCTGAGCCAGGCCATGCATTTCCCGGTGCGCGACCAGGTCTACCGCTTCATGGACGACACGGTGAAGCCAGCGATGGAAGCGGTGGCCGAACAGCTGCGCGGGCAGGGCTGGGATGTGGCCACGCGCTTCGAGGCCGGCGACATGGAGCTGACGGTCAATCACGGCGAGCAGCAGGACTTCCTGTACCGGGTGATCCTGAGTGGCTACCTGACCCCGTCGTTCGCGGCCCAGCAGCTGCGCAACCAGCGCTACTACCGCGCCGAGGTGCACTTGTTCGAAGGCAGCCAGGACTACGACCTGGTGGGCTACAGCCGCAAGCAGATCATCAACGACATCATCAGCCAGTACGAACGGCACCTGCAGTTCCTGCACCTGAGCCGGTGATGCGGTGGGTGCGGACCGTTGGTCCGCACACCCCTGCAGAGCCGAGCCCATGCTCGGCTCTGCAGGTGGCCCATCAGAACCGGTAGCGCGCCCCCAGCGAAATGAACTGCCCGCGCAGGTTGTACTGGCTGATGTCGAAACCATTGGAGCCACCGGCCGGGTCGAACGGCGGGTCCTTGTCGGTCAGGTTCAGCACCGACAGCGACAGCGTGGTGTTGGGAATCCCTTCGTACGCCACGTACAGGTCCAGCTGGTGATACGGCTTGATGCGATCACGCAGGCCGGGGTTGCTGGTCGCTGTCGCCACGCGCTGGTCATAGCCGCTCACGTACTGCAGGCTCAGCGTGCTGCTCCAGTCGCCCACTGCCCAGTTCAGCGACGTAGTGCCGCGGGTGCGCGGCAGTGCGCCGTGGCGGTTGTTGCCGGCCCCTTCATACGGTGCCTGACCGGCCACCAGCGGCTGCTTGAAGCTGAGCAGATGGGTCCAGCTGCCGGCCACGGTGAAGTTGCCCCAGCCTTCGGTGCGGAAGGTGCGGTTGGCTTCCAGATCCAGGCCCGAGGTGGTCAGTTCGCCCTGGTTGGCATACTGGTTGGTGATGAACTGGATGCGTCCCTGTGCATCACGCTGCACGCGGCCGGGGAACAGCGTCGGGTTGTCGACGATGAACTGCGCGCTGTCCGGCTTGACCAGGTTGTCCTGCTCGATGCGGTACCAGTCCAGGCCGATGCTGGTGTCGCCATCCGGCGACCACACTGCACCGACGTTGAAGTTGCGCGAGCGTTCGGCCTTCAGGTCCGGGTTGCCGGTACGGATGTTGGTGACGCCACGGCTGCCGCCGGGCTGCAGCGGGTCCAGCGGATCGATCACCGAGCCGTAGCTGACGGTCTGGCCCGGCGCGATCTCCGGCAGCGACGGTGCGCGGAAGCCTCGCGAGAACGAACCGCGCAGCAGCAGGCTGTCCAACGGCTGCCAGCGCAGCGCCACCTTCGGCGAGAACGCGTTGCCGAAGTCGTCATAGTGGTCGCCACGACCGGCCACCTGCAGCTCCAGCGTGCGGTGCAGCGGCACGCTCAGTTCGGCGTAGGCGGCGCTGACCTGGCGCTCGCCGTTGACCACGTTGATGGCCGGGCGCAGTTCGGTGCCCGACAGCACCTGCGCACTGGTGCGCGCGTCCAGTGATTCCTTGCGGAACTCGGCACCCCAGGCGAAGCCGACCGCACCGGCCGGCAGCTCCCACAGCGAGGTCGAGGCCTTCACGTTCAACGAATGCAGCTTGTACCAGCCCGGACGCTTGGTCTGCAGGCGCAGTGCATCCAGCGCGCCCGGCGTGCTGGAGGGGTTGAGGAAGTTGTAGCTGCCATCGCGCAGGATCTGCTCGAACGCGTAGCGGTTGACGAAGTTGTCGACGTATTCGCGCTGCGCGCTCTGCGAGGTCAGCGCCGCCACCTCCCAGTCCCATCGCTCGCCGCTGCCACGCACGCCGGCCAAGGCGCGGTAGAACACCTGGGTGTTGTCCTTCAGGCGCGGGCCGAGGTCGAAGAACGTGTACTCGAACGGCAGCGGCGTGCTGCCCGGATTGTTCGGGTGGCCGACCGGCAGCACCGCCGGCACGTCGATCAGGGTGCCGGTGGCCGGGTTGTACGCGCGCAGGCCGGGGCCGACGGTCAGCGGCGCGCTGAAGATCTGGTCGGCCTTGTTGTGGCTGTACAGTACGTCGGCGAAGGCTTCGACGCTGTCGTTGAAGCGGTAGGTCGCGCTCAACGACGCCTGCAGGCGCTCGGCGCCGGGCTGCAGGGTTTTGAACGGCTGGGCGTTGAAGGCGCAGGCCTGGCCGGGCAGGGTGCTGCCGAAATCGCTGTACGGGCGCAGCTGGCTGCCATCCGGGCAGTTGGCGAACGGTTGCGGTGCGCGCGGGTTGGACAGCCAGTTGCCACCGGCGGTGGACCAACCGGCCAGGCGACCGCCGGGCTTGTCGCGGAAATCGCCGCTGCGGGTGTAGGCACGCTGGTCGGCGTCGAGGCGATCACGCTTGAGCAGGTCCAGCCCGAACAGCACGTTCCAGCCCTGCTGTTCGAGGTCACCGAAGCCAGCCAGCAGGCTGGCCTTGCGCTCGTTCAGGCCGCCCTGGGTGGCGGTACCGAAGCCGCCGCCGACTTCCACGCCCTGGAAGTTCTTGCGCAGGATGATGTTGATGACACCGGCGATGGCATCGGAACCGTACACCGCCGAAGCGCCGTCCTTCAGCACTTCGATGCGTTCGACCGCGCTGATCGGCAGCGCGTTGAGGTCGACGAAGGTGTCCTGGGTGTTGAGCGCGAAACCGAAGTTGGAGACGCGGTAGCCGTTGACCAGCACCAGCGTGTTCTTCGGAGACAGGCCACGCAGGCCGATCGAGGCCGAGCCGGCGGCGAAGCTGCCGGTGTACTGTTCGTCGAAGCTGTTGCCGGCATTGGCCGACAGGTTGCGCAGCACGTCGGTGAGGGTGGAGCGGCCGGTCTGCTCGATCTGTTCGCGGCTGACGATCTGCACCGGGTTCGGCCCGGCGGTATCGCTGCGCTTGATGTTGGAGCCGGTCACCAGCACGGCGCCGAGGGTGGTGCTGTCCTTGCCAGTATCGGCGGATTCAGCGGCGCCGGCAGCGCCGGCGGTGAGGCCCAGCGCGATCGCGCCGGCAAGCAGGTTCAGGGTGGTGCGGTACATGGAAGCGACAACGCCGAACGGGGGAGGAGCCGTCAGTACCGCACGCAGGCACGTGCGCCTTCCAATGACGAAAGCGCATTCAGTTATACATCACAGGTTCTTAACGACCGGGATGCCCCTTTCGTGCGCGTCTGGGTTCTGGGATGGAACTGCGCCAGGCGTTCCCGGAACCGAGGAGGAGGTAGAGTCGACTGGGTAGAGTCGACTGTTAGTCGACTGCTCTTCCGTCCCCTTGCCGGAAACCTCATCCCCTCGCGCTACGCGCGAGAGTCGACTGACAGTCGACTCTACCGGGGCAGCGCCATTACCGGGACAGCGCCGTCTGCTGCCGCATCACGGCCGCAGCAGCACCTTGCCATTGCGTCCCGACCCAGCGCCAGCCTTCACTGCCTCGGCGATATCATCCAGCGCGAAGATCTGCTCCACCGGCAGGGTCAATTCCCCCTGCGCCGCACGCTTCAGCAGCTCGCCAACCAGCCGGCGCTTGTCCTCAACCGCCATCGCCTGGCTGACCTTGCTGCCCCAGAACCCCTTCACCGTGGCTTCCTTGTAGATCAGGCCGCCGGCGGGAATGCGCATGGGTTCGCCGCTCATCACTCCGAACGACACCAGCGTGCCGTGGTGGCCGAGCAGGTCGACCAGGTCACCGCTGGCGTCGCCGCCGATGGAATCCACCGCGGCCGCGGCCTGTGCTTCGCCGGTCGCTTCACGCACGCGATCCTTCCAGCCGTCCACCGAGGTGTCGAATACATGATCGATGCCCAGCGCCTGCAACTGCGCGACTGCATCGGCATTGCGCACCAGGTTGGCCACAAGCACGCCACGCGCCCGCGCCAGCATCGCCAGCGACTTGCCCACCGCGCCGTTGGCGGTGTTCTGCACGATCCACTGGCCCGGCTCGACGTGCAGGAACTCCAGCAGCATCAGCGCGCTCAGCGGCATGGCAATCAGCTGCGCGGCCATTTCGTCCGGGATCGCCTCCGGCATCGGAATCACCATGCGTGCCGGCGCAATGAACGCTTCGGCCCAGGTGCCGTGCACCGAGGCAGCGGCCACCCGCTGGCCGACCTGCAGGCCGTCGACGCCATCGCCGAGTGCATCGATCACGCCCAGTGCTTCACTGCCACCGATCGCCGGCAGGGTCGGCTTGTAGCCGTACAGGCCGCGCACGGTCAGCAGATCGTGGTTGTGGATCGAGGCCAGCACGGTGCGGATGCGCACCTCGCCGGGGCCGGGCTCGGGCAGCGGCGCATCGGCAATGGCAAGGACGTCGGCCGGGTTGCCGAAGGAGGGGTACTGGGCAGCGCGCATGGGCGGTGTTCCGGGGAAAGTTGATGTTGTACCGAACTGGGGACGCAGGCGCTGTCGACAAGGCGCCGCAGGTGCAACACGGCATCCTGCGACTGATCGTCGCGACATGTATTGATTACCGCATCTTGTGTTGACGAGTTCGGATATCCCCACTATGTTGTGGCCGTCACTCCCGGTCAGCCGCCGCCGCCGGACATGCAGCAAACGTCCCGCGGCCCGCCCCTGAGGCTCGCCGTGTCGACGCGGCCGCCATCGTGCGGACGCAGGTCGCCCCCACGGCCCGGATACCGGCCGCAGGCGCAGGCAGATGCCGACGACCTACGTTCCCGTGCCCTGGCAATCCCACCCGTTCGCCCCGTGCGCCGGTATCGCGTTCAGGGCCGCCATGGCATCGACCGCCAACGCGCGCGCGAGCCTGGAGTTTCACCACCATGACCGACAGTACCTTCCGCGTGGCCGATCTGGCCGGCGCTGGCGACGCCTTGCGCGCCGGTGGCGAGCGCGTGCCGACCTGGATCACCAAGGAGGCCGGCAACCGCCGCCTGCCGTTCGAGGCCGAACGCCTGCAGCGCAGCATCGACGCCGTGCATGCCGAGTTCCCGCAGCTGGACGTGAGCGAATACCGCCGCGTGGTGCAGGCGATGGTCGAGCGCAAGCCCAGCCTCAGCGCCGATGACCTGGTCGATCTGCTGATCCGCGAGGCCGAGTCGCGGGTGGACCTGGTCGCACCCGAGTGGGAACAGTTTGCCGCGCGCATCTACCTGCGCCGCCTGTACAAGCGCGCCAGCCGCAACCGCTTCTATGACGTCGGCCTGAAGTACGGCTCCTACGTGGGCCTGCAGGAAAGCCTGGCCGACCGCGGCATCTACAGCAACGACATCCTGCGCTGCTACTCGAAGGAAGAATTGCAGCAGGCCGGCGAGATGATCGATCCGGAGCGCGACCGACTGTTCGCCTACAACGGCCTGTACCTGCTGGCCACGCGCTATCTGGCCAGCGATCGCAGCCGCGAGGTCTACGAGCTGCCGCAGGAGCGTTGGCTGACCATCGCGCTGTACCTCATGCAGGAAGAAAAACCGCGTGAGCGGCGCATGCAGCTGGTCGGCGAGGCGTATTGGGCGCTGTCCAACCTGTACATGACGGTCGCCACACCAACGTTGGCCAATGCCGGCAAGGTGGGTGGGCAACTGTCCAGTTGCTTCATCGACACGGTGGATGACAGCCTGCAGGGCATCTATGACTCCAACACCGATATCGCCCGTGTGTCCAAGCATGGCGGCGGCGTTGGCGCATACCTGGGCTATGTGCGCAGCAGCGGCGCGCCGATCCGTGGCGTGGCCAATTCCTCTGGCGGCGTGGTGCCGTGGATCAAGCAGCTCAACAACACCGCGGTGTCGGTCGATCAGCTTGGCCAGCGCAAGGGCGCGGTGGCGGTGTACCTGGACATCTGGCACCGCGACATCGAAGCGTTCATGGACCTGCGCCTCAACAACGGCGACCAGCGCCTGCGCGCGCACGATGTGTTCACCTCGGTGTGCGTGCCCGACCTGTTCATGGAGGCGGTGGAGCGCCGCGCCGACTGGTACCTGTTCGACCCGCACGAGGTGAAGCAGGCCAAGGGCTGGTACCTGCAGGACTTCTACGACGAGACGCGCGGCGCGGGCAGCTTCCGCGACCGCTACGCCGAACTGGTGGCCGACGAGCGCATCAGCCGCCGCACGGTGAAGGCCATCGATCTGTTCAAGCGGATCATGCTCAGCCAGCTGGAGACCGGCAACCCGTTCCTGTTCTACCGCGACGAGGTCAACCGCCGGAACCCGAACAAGCACGCGGGCATGATCTATTCCAGCAACCTGTGCACCGAGATCCTGCAGAACATGAGCCCGACGCGGATGATCCAGGAGATCGTCAGCGGCGACCAGATCGTCACCACACGCCGTGCCGGCGATTTCGTGGTCTGCAACCTGTCCTCGATCAACCTCGGCCGGGCGATCAGCGCACCGGATGACCTGCTGGCCACCGATGTGCTGGAGCGCCTGATCCCGATCCAGGTGCGCATGCTCGACAACGTGATCGACCTCAATGCGTTGCCGGTGCCGCAGGCCACGATCACCAATCGCAAGTATCGCGCCATCGGCCTGGGCACGTTCGGTTGGCACCACCTGCTGGCGCAGCAGGCAATCCAATGGGAATCACCGGATGCCGAGGCGTTGGCCGACCGGCTCTACGAACGCATCAATTTCCTGACCATCCAGGCCAGCGCGCAGCTGGCGAAGGAGAAGGGCAGCTACCCGATGTTCGCTGGCAGTGACTGGCACAACGGGCGTTACTTCCGCGACCGCGACTACAGTGGCGCCGCGTGGGACAGCCTGGCCCGCGAAGTGGCCACGCACGGCCTGCGCAACGGTTGGCTGCTGGCGGTGGCGCCGAATATGAGCACGGCGCAGATTGCCGGTTCCACCGCCTCGATCGACCCGATCTACAGCGCGTTCTACTACGAGGAAAAGAAAGACTTCCGGCGGCCGGTGGCGGCGCCGGGCCTGTCGCTGGAGACCTGGCCGTACTACGAGAAGGGCGCCTACAAGGTCGACCAGTTCGCCAGCGTTCGCCAGAACGCGCGCCGCCAGCGCCATGTCGACCAGTCGATCAGCTTCAACCTGTACGTGCCCAGCACCATCCGCGCCAGCACGCTGCTGGAGCTGCACCTGAGCGCCTGGCGCGAAGGTCTGAAGACCACCTACTACGTGCGCTCCAACGACATCGACATCAGCGAATGCGAATGGTGCTCCAGCTGATCAATGGTAGTGCCGGCCGCTGGCCGGCAACCCCGCGATCTTCGGTAGTGCCGGCCGCTGGCCGGCAACACGATAGAAAGAGAACGAAGGCAGAAAACCATGGCAACTCCCCTCGACCGCATCAAGATCCTCGAACCTCGCCATCCCAACCGCAGCACCGGCATCATCAACGGCCAGACCAGCGGCATCCTCAACTGGAACGACATCCCGTACCCGTCGTTCTATCGGGCCTACAAGGAGCTGTCGACCAATTTCTGGATTCCCGACGAGGTCGACATGAAGCTGGACGCCCGCCAGTACGGCGAGCTGAACGCGCGCGAGAAGAACGCCTACGACTCGATCATTGGCCTGCTCGCCACGCTCGATTCACCGCAGACGCGCTTCATCTACAACGTCGCGGAGTACATCACCGACCCGGCCGCGCACGCCAATGCGGCGATCATCGGGCAGCAGGAAGTGATCCACAACGAGAGCTACAGCTACGTGCTGGCCTCGATCACCGACCTGCCGAACCAGAACCGCATCTTCGAGATCGCCCGTACCCACCCGACCATCATCAAGCGCAATGCGCCGATCATGGGGGCGTATGACGATTTCATGCGCGAGAAGACCGCCGAGACTCTGCTCAAGTCGTTGATCCAGTCCTCGATCCTGGAGGGCATCAATTTCTATTCCGGGTTCGCGTACTTCTACAACATGGTGCGGCAGAACCGCATGAATGGCACCGGCAAGATCATCAGCTTCATCAACCGCGACGAGCTGGCGCATACCAAATTCATCAGCGAGCTGATCCGCGCCATCATCGGCGAGAACCCGGAGCTGCAGACCAATGAGCTGACCGCCTACGTACACCAATCGTTCGAGCATGCCATCGAGCTGGAGACGCAGTGGTCGTCGGAGGTGCTGGATGGCATCGACGGCATCGACGTGGACGAGATGGTGCGCTACGTGAAGTACCGCGCCAACAAGATGGCCGGCATGCTCGGCATCGAACGCCTGTACAGCGACACCACCGACAACGTGATGCCGTGGATCAAGGCCTACGCCGACAACTTCACCGAAACCAAGACCGACTTCTTCGAGATGCGCAATGCAAGTTACAAGAAGACCAACGTCGACAACGGCTTCGACGACCTGTGAGTCCGGCGCCGCGCTGAGCATCCTGGTGGTGGTCGCCTCGTTGAGCGGCAACACCCGCGAGCTCGGCCGGCAGATCGCCGAGCGTTGCCGCGCCGCAGGTCATTCGGTTCACTGGCAGGAGGCGGACGATCTGCGCCAAGCGCCGCCGCTGGCGGCCGACGAGGCTGACCTGGTGCTGCTGGGTTGCTGGACCGACAACGCCGGCCGCACGCCGTCGGAGATGAAGGCATGGGTGGCCGGCATCGCCGAGCGCGGCGAGCGGCCGCGGCAGCTGGCGGTGTTCGGCACCGGCGAAACGCAGTGGGGGCAGGAGTACTACTGCGGCGCCGTGCACCGCCTGATCCGCTACTTCCGCAGCGACTATCCGCCGCTGGAAATCGAACAGATGCCGCATGGTCAACGCCATGCGGGGGCCATCGAGGCCTGGACCGACGCGGTCCTGGCCCACTATTGGAGCAACACCGATGCAGATCATCGACGCCACCACGCCTGAGCAGTTCCGGCAGCTGCTGGCCGAGCACCCGCGGGTGCTGGTGGATTTCCACAAGGACCAGTGCCCGGGGTGCCGGATGCTGGAGATGTCGTTGCACCGGGTGGCCAACAGCATGGCGGGGCAGGGCACGACCCTGCTGCGCGTGCAGCTGGAAGTGCTGGGTGAGGCGTTCTTCAGGGAGCTGGGGCTGCGGCAGACGCCGACGCTGTCGCTGTTCCGTGACGGCGACGAACGCACGCGCCTGGCCGGATTCCAGTCGCCGCAACAGATCGAGGCCGCGATCGCGTTGCATCTGTAGCGTGGAGATGGCGGGGGCGGATCCCTTGCCAGAGGCAAGGGCTCTGACCCCGCATCGTGTAAAGGCATCCACGCATGGCGTGGATCTACTGGGTCCAACCCCTGGATCTGGCATTACCCGCCGCTGAAGGTGTCGACCAGCAGCTTCACGTTCAACCCCACGATCACCAGCGCGATCACCCAGGCGATCGCGCCCAGCCAGCGCGGGGCTACCAACGCGCCCATCGTCACCTTGTCGGTCACGATCCGCACCAGTGGGATGATCGCGAACGGCAGCTGCATCGACAGCACCACCTGGCTCAGCACCAGCAGCTTTACCGCGCCCTGGTCGCCGAACAGCATGATCACCACCACCACCGGAATGATTGCCAGTGCGCGCGTGATCAGCCGCCGCAGCCACGGCGGCAGGCGCAGGTGCAGGAAACCTTCCATTACGATCTGGCCGGCCAGCGTGGCGGTCACTGTCGAATTCAGGCCCGAGGCCAGCAGGGCCACCGCGAACAACGTCGCCGCCGCGCCCACGCCCAGCATTGGCGCCAGCAGCTGGTGGGCCTGCTCGATGTCTTCCACGTCGAAACGGCCATTGGCATGGAACACCGCCGCCGCCAAGATCAGGATGCTGGCGTTGATGAACAGTGCCAGGGTCAGCGCAAGGGTGCTGTCGGTCACCGCCCAGCGCAGCGCGCTGCGACGGCCCTCATCGGTGCGCGGGTAGGCACGGGTCTGCACGATGGACGAATGCAGGTACAGGTTGTGCGGCATCACCGTGGCACCAATGATGCCGATCGCGATGTACAGCGCGTGCGGATCGGTCACCACCTGCGCGCGCGGAATGAAGCCGCCCAGCACTGCCATCACCGGCGGCGCAGCCATCGCGATCTGCACCACGAAGCAGGCGAAGATCACCATCAGCAGCGCGATCACGAAGGCCTCCAGCGCACGGAAGCCGCGGTTCATCAGCAGCAGTACCAGCAGCGTGTCCAGGGCGGTGATCACCGCGCCCCACAGCAGCGGCAGGTCGAACAGCAGCTTCAATGCGATCGCGGTGCCGATCACTTCGGCCAGGTCGCAGGCGATGATCGCCGCCTCGCACAGCGCCCACAGCGCCAGGTTCACCGGCTTCGGGTAACGCGCGCGGCAGGCCTGGGCCAGGTCCATGCCGGTGGCGATACCGAGCCGCGCAGACAGCGCCTGCAGGATCACCGCCATCAGGTTGGAAATGAGGATGACCGACAACAACAGGTAGCCGAAGCGCGAACCGCCGGCGAGGTCGGTGGCCCAGTTGCCCGGGTCCATGTAGCCGACCGAGATCATGTAGCCCGGGCCGAGGAAGGCCAGCAAGCGGAACCACCAGTGACCCTTGTCGGGCACCGCCACCGAGGCGTTGAGCGCACCCAGGCTGGCCGCAGTGGAGGCCGAAGGGTCGCGGGGTGCCAGGGTGTTCATGGGTCCGAATATAGCACCTGCTATAGTCATTAGCAATGTGAAACAATCGTCTTTATCGCGTTACTGGTCCAGAATTCAGGTTCAACACCGGATCACCCCGGAAGGACAGGCGCAGGCGTGGGCAAGACCGACGATTCGACATCGCTGAAAAGCACCCCCTTGATCGAGGCCGAGCGCCAGGTCGAGAGCTTCCGGCAAGTGCGCGAGGCGCACCGGATGGAGCTAGTGGAGGACTATGTCGAGCTGATTTCGGACCTGCTGGCCGACGGCGGCGAGGCCCGCCAGGTCGACATCGCCACCCGCCTGGGCGTGGCCCAGCCCACCGTGGCGAAGATGCTGCGGCGCCTGGCCCGTGATGGCTGGGTGGTACAGCGGCCGTACCGTGGCGTGTTCCTGACCCCGGAAGGCGAGGCGCTGGCCCACGCCAGCCGCCAGCGCCACCAGACCGTGGAGCGTTTCCTGCTGGCGCTGGGCGTGGACGCGGATACCGCGCGGCGCGATGCCGAGGGCATCGAGCACCATGTGAGCGAGCAGACGCTGGCGTTGTTTGAAGCGTTCGTGCGCAAGGCCGAGGGCGGGGCGCTGTAACGGTAGCGCCGGGCCATGCCCGGCGGCATTTCGCGCGACCCTACAATCCAGGCGGGCAGCGTGCCTGTTCCTGCGCGCACGCCCGTTTCGTCCATTCCTTCAGCACTGGCTGCAGGCCGTCGTAGCGTCGCCCTTGCCAGCCATTGGCCAGCACCGTGCCGTCGGCATCGATCAGTACCAGATTCGGCGGTGCCAGCCCAGCCAACGCCTGCAGTGCCGGCATGCGCGCGGTGCGGCGCGGGTCCAGCACCGGCCACGGCATGTCCTGCGCGTGCATGTAGCGGCGCAGCGCGGCCTCGCTCTCATCCAGGCTGACGTACACCACTTCGGTATCGGCGCCGGCCTCGCGCAACGCGTCGCGCACGCTGCGCAAGGTGGGTACAAAGGCATGGCACGGTGCACACCAGTCGGCACCAAAGTACAGCGCCACCAGCTTCGGCGGCGGCGTCCATTGCATCGGCCGCAGCGAGCGCTGTTCCGGCCGCATCAACGAGGCCGAAACCTGCGCGTGCAGGTCCGCAGCCATCGCCGGAGCGGCCAGCAGCACGGCACAGGCCAGCAGCAGCGCTCGCAGTGCTTCAGAACGCATAGCGCAGGTTGACGTACCACGAGCGCGCGAAGCGCGGCCCGTAGACATAGTCGCTGTCACGCAGCGCGCCCACTTCCAGATCCTTCTGGCGCTGATCGAACACGTTCTTGACGCCAGCGGCTACCGACACTTCCTGCTGCGCCTGCGCGCCCAGATGCCGGTGCCAGCGCGCCCCGAGATCGGTGACCAGGAACGAGCGCGTACGGTGCAGCTCGCCCAGCCGGTTGTTCAGCACCGACATCGGGCCGGTGTGGCGCAGCGCGACGAAGGTTTCCCACGGCTCGGCGGGCATCCAGCTGAGCTGGGCCAGGCCGGTCCAGCGCGGGGTCTTCAGGTAGTCGCGGCTTTCGATCACGGTGTCGCCTCCATCGCCGGTGTCGTCGAAGATGCGCTGTGGTTCGCGGAAGCGTGAGCGGTACCACGAGGCACCCGCGGTCAGGCGCCACTGCGGCGACGGCTGCCAGCCCAGGTTGGTTTCCGCGCCCAGCACGTTGGAGCCGGAAGCGTTGTAGCGCAGCTGGCTCAGCTGTCCGTCATCGCCACGCTGGATCTCGCCCAGCGCGAAGGTGTCGCGGATGCGTGCATAGGAGGCGGTGGCATCCCAGCTCCATACCGGATTGGCCGGGTCCGAGCGCCAGTCGAAGCCGAACAGGGTGGTCAACGCGCGCTCCTCCTTCAGGCCGTCGGTGTTGCGCACGCGCACCTGTTCGCCACCCAGCGTGTCGACATGCACGTCCTCGACGAAGATTTCCGGTGCACGGAAGCCGGTGGCGATGCCGGCACGCCACTTCAGGTTCGGCGTGGCCTGCCAGGCCAGCGCGATGCGCGGCGAGAACACCGCGCTGTCCAGCTCCGAGCTCTTGTCCACGCGTGCACCCAGCACCACGTCGACGTTGTCGCGCAGACTCCATTCGTCCTGGATGAAGGCGCCCAGGTTGTGGAAGGTGGCGTCTTCCAGCACCGCAAGGCGCTGGCCATCCCCGGTGCGGTTGTCGTCGCGCAGCGCCTCATGCTTGTACTGCACGCCGAAGGCCAGCGCGTGCGCGCCCAGCCGCCAGTTCAACTGGCTGTCGATGTAGTGCAGCGGGTTGTGGGTGCGGCCGTACTGGCGCCACGAACGCGAGGCCGCGCTGCCGGCCACGTTCGGGTCCAGCTGCGACGGGTCATAGCCCGGCGCGGACGGATCGGTAACGACGTCGCCCAGACCGCCATAGAAGCTGTCGCGGTCAATGTCGGCGAAGGCGTAGGCCAGGCGGAAATCGACGTCGGCATTGACTTCCTGGTCCCACGACACGCTGCCGCGGCGGTATTTCGTATCCAGCGATTCGGCGATGTTGGCCAGGTATTCCGGCTGGTCCAGGCGGTTGCCGCCACGCCGGGTTTCATCGGTCACCTGCAGGTCCAGGCGCAGCCGCGTTCCCGGCGTCGGTGCGTACCAGGCCTGCAGCCCGCCGACCTTGAGGTTCTTGCGGGTGATTTCGGTGTAGCCGTCACCGTTGTAGTCGATGCCGCTGTTCCAGTTGCGCTGGGCAATCACCGACAGGCCGGCGTCTGCTTCCTTGGCCACCAGGTCCAGCCGCACGTCGGCGTTCTTCTGCGGCGTGCCTTTCAGGACATCCACGCCGGCCTGCACATGGCCACCGCTGCGCGCCGGCAGCGGCGGAATCAGGTTGATCACACCGGCAACCGCACCCGGGCCGTACAGCGCCGAGCCACCGCCCTTGACCACTTCGATGCGGTCGACGAACCCGGCCGGGATCTGTTCCAGGCCGTACACGCTGCCCAGCGTGGACAGCAGCGGGATGCCATCGAACAGCAGCTGGTTGTAGGCACCGGGCAGGCCCAGCAGCTGTACTTCGCTGGTGTTGCAGTTCTGGCAGTTGCTTTCCACGCGCAGGCCGTTGATCAGCTCGGCGGCACGGGAGAAGTCGGTGGCCGCGCGCAACGCGATGTCTTCCTTGCGCAGCACTTCGGTGCGGATCGGGACATCGGACAGCAGGCGTTCGCTGCGGGTGGCGGTGCTGACCTTCACCTGCACGCGGTCCAGCTCGGTCGGCTTCGGTGTGGCGGCCAGTGCGGGCAGCGGCAGGGTCAGGGCGATGGCGGCGGCCAGGGGCAGCCGATGGAAGAGGGGTGTGGCAACGGGCATGAAGGCGTCGTCCTTGGGAGAGGAAAGGCGGCGAGGGCGACCTGGCTGACGCATATGAAAGCAGAGGGTTATAGATATAGCAACGGCTATATAAATAAGTCCGTGCAATCACGAAGCCGAAAGCGGGATCAGAACATCGCGGACGACGATGTTATAACAGTACAAGTAAGCGCCAGAACCCTGCCGGATGTCATGCCCGGCAGGGTGCGAGGGGAGTTGAGGAACGCCGCCCCGGGCCTGGGCCCGGGGCGGCGTTGGCCTTACCAGGCGGCGCGCAGACCCACCTGAGCACCATGGTTGCGGTAGCCGCTGTCGCCGCGCTGCACACGCAGGTCACCCCATGCGCTCCAACGCTGGCCCAGCTGCAGCTGGGCACCGGCCTGCACTTCGTAGCGGTTCTCCGGCGTCTTCGCGCTCAACGACTCACTGTTGAAGCGCATGGCCTCATCGCGCTGCCCGCGCAGCCAGTTCGCCGCCAGGAACGGCTGCACGCGGTTGCCCTGCAGCGTGCCCTGGCCAAACAGGCGTACGCCGAGGCGGCTGTTGAGGCCGCCGCCGCGACCGTCTTCGACCGTGGTGCCATTGTTTTCAACCAGACTGTCGCCGTCGTAGTCGGTCCAGGTCAGCTGCGCCTGCGGCTGCAGGTACAGCGTGCTGGCCTCACTGCTGCGGATGGCCCAGGCATAACCGGCTTCCAGCGATGCACTGCGGGTCCTGGAGTCGTAGGTTTCACGGGCGATGCCTTCGCCCTGCACTTCGTTGTCGAAGCGCGCCGCCTGCAGCCAGCCGTCCACATACAGGCCGGCACTGCTCTGTGCATCCTGCACCCAGCCCAGGTAGACACCGGCCGACTTGCCCTTGACCTTGCCGCGGGTGCCATAACCGCTCAGCGTCGACACCGCCTGTGTGGTCGCGTCGCCGGTGCCGAGCATCACGCCGACCTGGCCACGGCCATCGCCCCAGCGCCAGACATCGCTGCCCAGCTGCAGGGTGTTGATGTGGGTACGGGCATCGACCTGGCCGGCCACGTTGGCCTGCAGCTGGTCACGCCCGGCGCGCACCCAGGTGCCGATGCGGGCGCGGTCGAAACCGGGCTCGCCGCGGTCATGGCGGCGCAGCTGGAACATCTGCACGGCCGCGGCCTGATTGGCCAGGTACGCGCCCGGCTCCGGACGCAGCACGGGGACCGGATCGACGGGATTGACCGGGTCCACCGGATCGACCGGGTCCACAGGATCGACCGGATCCACCGGACCAGTGCCCTGGCACTCCGGCAGCGACGGATTGATATCGCACGGATTGCCGGTGTAGGCCGACGTCAGGTACCAGTTGCCGTTGGTCGCGCCCGGAGTGCCCTTGCGCAGGAAATACTCGTACATGCCACCGATGGCGCGGCCCTGCAGCGCGAGGTGGCCATTGCTGGCACCGTCCACCTGCACCAGCGGAATACCGTTGACGGTCTGTGCGCCAGCACCGGCAATGTTGTTGACGGTGACCTGGGTGGTGCCGCTGGTATCGCCGGTGACATGCACGCGCGAGCTTGCTGCGTCGTCGCCGGCCAGCACGGTGTTGAAGTGCAGGGTGCCGCCATTGCCGCTGTAGTTGCCGTTGACGGTCAGCTGCGGATAGGCCGCAGTGCCCGCTGCACCGAGGAAGATGTTGCTGCCTGCACCCAGGGTGAGGTTGCCGGTGTTGCTGTCGCCGGACAGTGTCCAGCGGCCGCCCTGGTCGACGATGACGTCGGCCGGGCCGAGGATGCGGCCGGTGAGGTCGAGGCCGTCAAGCAGCCTGACCTTTGCGGTGGCGGTATCGGCAATGGTGATATCGCCCTTGAGTGTGGAGGTGCGGGCGGTGAAGTCGAGCAGGGCGTTGTCGCGCGCTTCGATCATTACGCCGTTGCCGCCCGTGAGCGTGGCGCCGTTCTGAGCGGTGATGCGTACGGTCTCGTCACCGCTACCGCGGGTGACGAGGATCGCACTCCCTGCGGTTCCGGCGACCGAGGATCCATCGATTGTCAGTCCCCACTCGCTGAAGTTCTCCGCAAATCTTGTATCACCGTTGTAATTGACGGAGATGCCGTTGGTATCCCCTTTGACGGACGTCCCGGCGTTGAGATTGACCGTGGCGCCGGTGACGAGAATTCGATTGTTGAACAGGGTGGCTTCGCTATCGAGGCGACCACCCGCCGATGCGGCGAAAGAGATGCCTCCGGATCCGGCAACGGTGCTTCGAATCAACGACACGTGAGAGCGTGGAAGCGCAGAAGCGCCCACAGTCGTGGACAGCGTGATACGGCCGTCAATATTCGAGTCCTGGATGACGGCGTTGCTGTTGACCAGGCTGTTTATGCCTCCGCCGGTGACCGTGGCGTCCTGCAGCGCGATGGAAGCAGGGGCGCTGCCCGCGTAGCGACCGGTGATCGTGGAAGTTCTGGCGTTCTGGACGATCAGCGCTCCACCATTGACGGAGAAGGCCTCACCTTCCAGCGTGCTGCCAGGCGTGACAGTTACTGTCTGCCCGGGGTTGACGGTTGCTGCGCCGGTTACGCCTGCGGCACTGAAGAGCAAGGAGGCGACTACGGCCAGGCCAAGTCGTGAGCGCACCGGGGGAGTGGAAGCAAGCATCGGCGTGAACTGCATCATGCGCATGGGTGTTTCTCCTTGAAGCTCATTGGGGTGGGACCTGCATCCGCAGGGCCGGAGGCGGCACTGTGCGGATCGGGTCTTGCCTGGGCCATGCAATTAATCTGAAACGACTGCAGCGGCACTTGCCGGATTCAAACGTCGTTCAATAACTCACCAAACTGAATGGAGCGCGGGTCTGAATAATTCAGCGTGCGTGAGAGCGCAGTGAATGGCGCGTGCAGGATGTCCAACCTGCGCATTTGCGACACAGATCTGTGATGGCGCCCGCAGTTCACCGGCACGGCGGTGCCGTGTGGGAGGCTGGAGTCGGGGTGTGCGGGGCAGGGCCCTTTCCTGCGGAAAGGGATCCGGCCCAGGGAGAGATTGATCAGCCGCGGCGGAACGCGGCGGGGGTGCGGGCGCCGACGATGATCATGCGGATCATCGTGGAGATCTGTTCGACCAGCTCCGGATCCTTCTCCGGCGGCAGGTCCATGGCGGTGGCGCCCATCGCGAACACCAGCCGGGTGATGGCCTTGGCCACCAGTTCCGGGGCATGCAGTACGGCGCCATCCAGTGCGGCCAGACGCACCAGGTCGTGCTGCAGCTCTTCCTCGAAGTAGTGCAGTTCGCGTTCGACCGCGTGCTTGAAGTCGTCCGAGCCGACCGCGCCTTCGCGCAGCAGCACGTGCAGCAGCTTGTCGTCGGCGCGCAGCTGCTCCATGAAGGTCTCCACGGAAACGCGCACCACGCTGGTGGCGGTGGAGGTGGCGCGCTGGCGGGCCTCGCCGATGATGGTGCGCAGCGAGCGGCCGGCGGCGTCGATCAGCGCCACGGCCAGTTCATCCATGTCGCGGAACTGACGGTAGAAGCTGTTCGGCGCGATGCCGGCCTCACGTGCCACTTCGCGCAGGCTGAGCGTCGACAGGCTGCGGTGCGGCCCGATCAGTTTCAGGGCGGCGGCCAGCAGATCCTCGCGGCTCACCGTACGGCGGGCCGGGCTGTTGGCATCTTCGGGCGTCGACAAGGCGGTGGCGGCGGCCATGGGGGTTCCGGTGGGGCGAGGCTGAATCATACCCAATCCGGTTCAATATACACATGTATACACAGGTGTATGTGCGCCCGTATAGTTCGCTCATGAGCGCTGTCGTCCGTCCGTCCCTGTTCTCTCCGTACCGCTGGGTCTCGCCGTCGCTGTTCGATTTCTGGGCGGGCCAGCTCAATCCCCTGTGGACCCTGCGTGAGCCGGTGGCCAGCCTGGTCCGGCGTGAGCCGGCCGGCGAGGGCGCGGCGACCCTGATCCTGCGCACCAACCGGCACTGGGCCGGCATGCGTGCCGGCCAGCACGTCACCATCGGCGTCGAGATTGAAGGACGCCTGTGGCAGCGCAGCTACAGCCCCACCGCGCTGGGTCGGCGCGAGCTGGCGATCACCGTCAAGGCGATCGACGGCGGCCGGGTCAGCCAGCATCTGGTCAACCACGCGCAGCCGGGCGAACTGTTCCGCCTCGATGCCGCCTTCGGCGAGTTCCATATGCCGGCCGCGGCGCCGGTGCTGCTGCTGGCGGCTGGCAGTGGCATCACGCCGATGCGCAGCCTGTTGCGCGACGCCTGCCAGCGCCCGCTGGCAGCGCCGGTGGACCTGTTCTACTGGGAGCGCACCGCCGCCCATCTGCAGTTCCGTGATGAACTGCAGGCGCTGGCCGCGGCCCATCCGAACCTGCGCGTGCACCTGCTGACCACCCGCGAGGGTGAGGCGCCGGCCGCGCGAATCGATACCCATGATCTGCAGGTGGCCGGCGATGACACGCCGCTGGCGCAGCGCCATGTGCTGGCCTGCGGCCCGGACGGCTTCGTTGCTGCCGCGCGTGAGCGCCTGGCGCACCAGGTGGCTGGCTTCCAGGCCGAAGCCTTCACCCCGCCGGCGCCGCTGCGCGATGCCAGCAGCGAAGGCGAGGTGTCGCTGACGCTCGCGCGCAGTGGCCGCCAGCTGAGCGTGCCGCGTGGCCGCTCGCTGCTGGAAAGCCTGGAAGCCCATGGCATCAAGCCCAAGCATGGTTGCCGCATGGGCATCTGCAATACCTGCACCTGTGATCGCGTCAGTGGCGCCACCCGCCATCTGCGCACTGGCGACCTGCAGTCCGAATCGGCACAGCCGGTGCGGATCTGCGTGAGCGCACCGACCACCGACCTGACTTTGGATCTCTGAGGACGCCTGCCATGACCCGCGCTACCGACCGTGCCCTGAGTACTGCCGAGATGCATGCCTTCGGTGAGGAACTCGACGCGATCCGCGACCGTGTGATCGGCAGCCTCGGCGCCTCCGACACCCGCTATATCCGCCGCGTTGCCGCCGCCGTGCGCTGGTTCGGCGTGGGCGGCCGTGGCCTGCTGTTCCTGGCGGCGTTCTCGCCACTGTTCTGGATGCCGCTGCTGTGGCCGGCTGCGATCACCGGCACGCTGCTGCTGGCGCTGTCAAAGATCCTGGAGAACATGGAGCTGGGCCACAACGTCATGCACGGCCAGTTCGACTGGACCGGCGACCCCAAGCTCAACGGCAACACCTATGAGTGGGACATCGTTGCCACCGCCGACAACTGGCGCAAGACCCACAATTTCCGCCACCACACCTACACCAACGTGCGTGGCATGGACGATGACATCGGCTACGGCCTGCTACGCATCTTCCCGGAACAGCGCTGGAAGCCGTTCTACCTGCTGCAGCCGATCATCGCACCGATCTTCGCGCTGCTGTTCCAGTGGGGCGTGGCCGCGCAGGACCTGCGCCTGGGCCGTTGGCTGAAGGGCCGCATCAGCGGCCGTGCGATGTGGATGCAGACCCGCCCGGTGGCGCGGAAAATGGCCCGCCAGGTGCTGAAGGACTACGTGTTCTTCCCGCTGTTGGCCGGCCCGTTCTTCCTCACCGTGATGCTGGGCAACCTGGTCGCCAACGGCCTGCGCAACATCTGGACCTACGTGATCATCTTCTGCGGCCACTTCACCGCCGAATCGGAAACCTTCCCGAAGGAATGCCTGCGCAATGAATCGCGCGGCCACTGGTACCTGCGCCAGCTGCGGGGTTCGTCCAACATCAGCGGCGGCTTCCTGATCAACGTGCTGTCGGGCAACCTCAGCCACCAGATCGAGCACCACTTCTACCCGGACCTGCCGGCCAACCGCTATGCGGCCATCGCCAAGGAAGTGAAGGACATCTGCCGCCGCTACGGCCAGCACTACAACAACGGCTCGCTGCCGCGCCAGTTCGGCCAGGTGGTCTGGCGCATCCTGCGTCACGCGTTCCCGAGCAAGCCGCGCCGCCTGCCGATGTCGGACATCATGTCCGCACCGGCATCGGCCAACGCGGGCTGATCGACTCAGCCCGCTTTCGCCAGGTCCGCCTGCTCGCGGTCCAGGCGTCGCAGGAACACCTGCATTTCCTTGCGTGCCTGCTGGTCGCCCTTGCTGCCGGCCACGCTCAGGCCGCGTTGCCATGCTTCGCGCGCCGCCTGCGGCTGGCCACTGGCCAGCCAGGCCTTGCCCAGGAGCTTCCAGGCCGCCGAGTACTGCGGATCAAGCACCACGCAACGGCCCAGATGGGTGGCCGCGCGCACCGGGTTGCCGGCATCCAGCCAGCCCTTGCCCAGGCCGAAGCGCAGCAGCGCGCCGTCCTTGCCGGCGGCAAGCATGCATTCCAGAGCTTCAATGTTCATCAGCGCACCTCCACCAGCAGCTCGGCTGGGCCGGGCTGGAAGCGGCCGCGATGGAACAGCAGCGGCGCGCCGCCGTTCTCGTGCACTTCGATGATGCGGCCGGCCAGCAGCAGGTGATCACCCACCGGCCACTGTGCGTGGCGGGTACAGGTGAGATGGGCGACCGCACCGGCGATGCGCGGTGGGGCGTCCTCATCGTCATCCAGCAATGCCAGGCCGTCGAAGCGGTTGCGTACCTGCGGATCGGCAAAGCGCCGGGCCAGCGCTTCCTGGTCGGCCGCCAGCACGCTGATCGCAAAGCGGGTGGCGCGCTGGAAGGTGGACAGGCTCTGCGCGTGCAATGCCAGGTTCCACAGCACCAGCGGCGGCTGCAATGACACCGGCACGAACGAATTGATGGTCAGGCCGATGGGCTTGCCCTGCGCATCGCGTGCGCAGACGATGGCCACGCCGGTAGGAAAGTGGCCGAGCAGCCGCCGCAGTGCGCGCGGCGGCATCTCGACCGACGGCACCGGGGCCGGGGCGGGGAACACCCCCGCCCACGGCCCGGCGTACGGCAGTGTCTCGCCGCTCATGAGGCCCTGGCCTGGCGGTAGCGCCGGCCGACCTCGGCCCAGTTGATGATGTTGAAGAACGCACCGATGTAGTCCGGGCGACGGTTCTGGTAGTGCAGGTAGTAGGCGTGTTCCCAGACATCCAGTGCGAGGATCGGGGTGTTGCCCGACAGGCCCACGGCTGCACCCATCAACGGGCTGTCCTGGTTGGCGCTGCTTTCCACCTGCAGGCGGCCATCGCGATCGCTGGTCAGCCAGGCCCAGCCGCTGCCGAAGCGGGTCTGCGCCGCCTTGGTGAAGGCGTCCTTGAAGGCATCGAAGCCGCCAAGATCGCGGTCGATGGCGGCGGCCAGCTCACCATCGGGTGCACCACCGTGGGTGCTGAGTACGGTCCAGAACAGGCTGTGGTTGGCGTGGCCACCGCCGTTGTTGCGGACCGCGCCACGCTGGGCCTCGGGCACGGCATCCAGGTTGGCGATCAGCGCCTCGACCGGCTGCTCGGCGATGCCGGACTGCTCGATGGCGGCGTTGAGATTGTTGACGTAGGTCTGGTGGTGCTTGCTGTGGTGGATCTCCATCGTGCGCGCATCGAAATGCGGCTCGAGGGCGTCGTAGGCGTAGGGGAGCGGGGGAAGCGAGTACGACATCGAAGCAATCTCCGTGGGGAAGGCCAGAGGGCTGGCCGTGGGGAGATCGTTATCGCACCTCAACATTGGTTGAGGTCAAGGGGCGGGATTGAAATGCGTGCGCGTTCATCGCTTTGTTTCTTTCTGGTAGGCAGGGGCTGATGGGTCAGCGCAGGACACGCCGTGAACCCATCCATGGGGGCTCGATGGCGCCATCCATGGCGCCAACGGTCCTGCGCTGACCCATCAGCCCCTGCAGGACAGCTCCGTACGCTTGCGCGGAGACGGAGTCAAAGGCAGGAGCAGGAGCGGCATGGTAGTGCCGGCCGCTGGCCGGCATGCGGGCAAGGTAGGGTTGCCGGCCAGCGGCCGGCACTACCAGAACCCGCTTTTCGAACCTCACCGGCGCGCTGATGTGCTGCCCGCGCTCGCAGGAAACCGTCCGATGGCGGGGGAATGGGCTGGCCGGGACCGTTGGCGCCATGGATGGCGCCATCGAGCCCCCATGGATGGGTTTACGGCGTGTCCCGGCCAGCCCCTTCCCCCGCCATAACCGATATCAACAAAAGCGCCGGCAGGCGAACCAGCCGCCAGCGCTTTCATCAACTCAACTCAACCAGTCCTTGCACGCACCATCAACCTGTTCGCCGCACGCCTGCTGCATCCGCTGCTGCAGCCGCGCCAGCGTCTCCGCACCCTGGTGCTTGCCGCTCCACGCCTTCAACTGCCCGGCCAGGCGCTCGAAGCGCTGGCGGGTGCGCTGGTGGTAGCCCGACGGCTGCGCTTCCAGTTCGGCGATCAGTGAGGCGGTGGCCTGCTCGATGCGCGGTGCGTCGTCCGGTGCCAGCTTCAGCAACCCTTCCACGTACAGCACGCCCCACTGCACGCGGGTGGCCGGGCCCTGTGCACCGTCGTAGGCGCGCTTCAACCACTCCAGTGCACCGGCGGTATCGCCGCGCTGCTCGGCCAGTTCGGCCAGCTCGGGCATGTAGTAATACGGCTGTTCGCTGCGCTTCAGCTCGGCCAGCAACAGCGCCTCGGCACCGGCGTCGTCGCCAACCTCGCGCAGCGCATGGACCGCGCTGCTGATCGTGGCCTGGCGCGCATGCGCATCGGTGGCGGCGGCATCGGCAGAGGCCACGCGCTGCTTGACCCGATCAACCAGGGCCGCGGGCAGTGCACCCTTCGGCTGCTGCTGGCGGGCCAGCGATACTTCGGTCAGCGCACGCGACAACGCGTCGTCGGCGCGATCACCGCGCTCGGCATCTGCGCGCTCCAGTGCGACCAGCAGCTGCTGTCCCAGCGTGTTGCTGGTGGCCGGCCCGGCACTGGCCTGCTTGACCAGTTGCACGCCCGCATAGCCCAGCAGCTCCCGGTTGCGGCGCACTTCCGCCGGTTGCGCCAGCACCGCCTGCAGCAGCTCGCGTACTTCGGTGGGCGAGGCATCGGGCTTTTCGGCGGTTGCCAAGGCAAGCAGAGCGAAGCGACGCTGCAGGGCGGCATCCGGTGCCGCCTTGGACAACTGGCGCAGTACGTCCTGGCTCTTGCGCTCGCCGGCGAGGCGGTTGGCGTCCACTTCCCAACCGTAGTCGCCCAGTACCTGCCAGTCTTCGGCGGCCAGGCGGTCCGGCGTCGCCAGCGCGGTGGCCAAGGTGGCGGCAACAGCACTGCGGCGGCCTGCGGCAACGGTCAGTGCCCGGGTCAGTTCGGCGGCGTCGTTGCCGCCGGCCACGCGGGTGATTTCGTTGCGCTGTGGGTCCAGCACGATCAGGGTCGGATAGCCGCGTACGCCGAAGCGTTCGCCCCAGGCCTGCGCACCTTCTTCGTCGCCATCCAGATAGACGGGCACGAATTTGCTGGTCAGCGCGATGAAGGCCGGGTCCTTGAACAGGCCCGCCTTGAGCTGGTTGCACGGTGGGCACCAGACCGCGCCCCAGTACAGCAGCACCGGCTTGCCGCTGTCGGCGGCTTCGGCGAAGGCATCGTCCACATCGCCCTGGCGCCAGGCGATGGCGGACGCCGGCGCGGGTGCCTCAGCGGAGTTGGCGGTGGAAACCGGGGCCGGGGTGCAGGCGCTCAGCGCCGAAGCCAGCAGCAACACGGAAAGCGCGACGCGCATCGGCAGCATCTCGAAGGGCAGGGTGACAGGCCATTGTAGGAACCGCCGGGGAGCCCGCTGATTCAGTTTGCTCATGACGGGCGTGCTGCAGGGCATGACGCCCACCGGGCATTGCCGGGCAACGCCGGGCGGATGCCTTCAGGCCGCTGCCCGCACCATCTGCTGATACACCAACCCATTGAACTCGCCGACGTCACCGTCCAGCGCAAAGCCATAGCGCAGGTAGGTCGGTACTGCATTGAGCGAGGCGCGCACGGTCAGGACCGGCTCGCGCACCTGTGGAAGCACCGCCTCGAACAAAGCATGGCCGATGCCCTGGCCCTGGCAGGCGGGATCGACGAACAGCATCGCAAGATGCCGACCCTCCTTCAGTTCGATCACGCCGATGACACGGCCGTCCTGCTCGGCCACCAGGATGTGGTTGTCACCGCGCAGGCGCGCGCCGAACGCTTCGGCAGCGGCGACACTGCCGAAGGTGGCGATGCCGGCCGCGCTGAGCGAAGGCGCGACCGCCGCAGTGAACGCGGCCAGGCACACCGCGCTGATCGCAGGCAGGTCATCGACGTGGGCAGGGCGGATCGTCGGCATGCAGTGTTCTTCCGGTAGTGGGCGGCGCGTCATCGTTGCCGCAGGCCTGCACGCTAAGCTGGCGGCATGAGTGATTTCAATCCTGCTTACGCTGCCTTGTTTCCGCAACAGGGCCTGAGCCTGGGCTTGATGACGCCTGTCGCCGCGCATGGACTGGCCGATCCGAATGAGGCGCGGCGCATTGCGCGACTGGCCGATGATCTGGGCTTTGCCGCATTGTGGACGCGTGATGTACCACTGATGGTGCCGCAGGGTCCGGACGCGACAGCAAGCGCGCTGGATGATCCGTTTCTGTGGCTGGGCATGCTGGCTGCCGCGACCGGACGCATCGTGGTCGGCAGCGCGGCCATCGTGCTGCCATTGCGGCAGCCGCTGCAGGTGGCGAAGTCGGCCTTGAGCCTGGACCGGATCAGCGGCGGGCGCTTCGTGCTGGGCCTGGGTTCGGGTGACCGACCGGAAGAGTTCGCCGCATTCGGCGAGGATCTGGAGGGCAGGGCGGCGACGTTCCGTGCGCGCTGGACCTTGTTGCGCGCGGCGCTGTCACCGGAGGCCGATGAGCGGACCGCCGTACTGCAGGCGACGGGCGGCTTCGACGTGCTGCCGGCGCCGGCCACCCGCATCCCGATGCTGGTGGTGGGTACCGCGCGGCAGAGCCTGCAGTGGATCGCGCGCGAGGCCGAAGGCTGGGCCACCTATCACCGCGAGGAGGCCGCGCAGGAAGGACGCATCGGCCTGTGGCAGCAGGCGCTGGTGCAGCGTGGTGGGCCAGCCAAGCCGTTCGTGCAGTCGATGCTGCTGGACCTGCAGGCCGATCCGCAGGCGCCAGCCGAGCCGCTGCCGCTGGGGCTGAAGGTCGGCCGCGATGGCCTGCGTGATTACCTGCTGCGCGTGCATGCGCAGGGCGTGGCGCACGTGATGTTCAACCTGGTCGACAACGGGCGGCCGATGGACGCGGTGCTGCGTGAGATCGGGGAGCACGTTCTGCCACACACGCTCCGGTAGCTGTCCACCTCGGTGGGCACGCTCCAGCAGTCGCGCACGGCTCGACTCTACATGGGGTTCGCATCTGCGTATCATTCGCATTTGATACCCCGATGCCGGAGCCCCACGTGACCCAACATTCCCCCATGCACCCGACCGGACGTCTGTTCGCCGCGGTCGCTTTCATCGAGGCCGTGACCTGGGCCGGCCTGCTCATCGGCATGTGGATGAAGTACGGCCCGATGGCCAACGTGGCGCTGGTGAAGCTGTTCGGGCCGCTGCACGGCGTGGCCTTCCTGGTCTATGTGGCAGTCACCCTGTTCGCGGCGGTGCGCCTGCGCTGGCCGTGGTGGGCCAGTGCGCTGGCGCTGCTGGCAGCCATCCCGCCGCTGGTGACGCTGCCGCTGGAGTGGTGGTTCAAGCGCCGTGGCCTGCTCGGCCTGCATGCAATGCGCTGAACCCACTGTTGCGCGCCCATTCAAGAGAATGGGTATCAAATGCAAATACGAGCCGTTATCATTTAAGGGTGGCGTCCGGTCCTGAGCAGGGCCGGTGCCGGGCGGGGTGCGCAGGCGTGCCCGGCCATCCTTTCCTGTTACGGCTGGTGTTCCATGCACGCACGTCCCGTCGTTCCCGGCTTGCCGGCGCTGGTGTTGGCTGCCCTGATCGGCACCATGGCGATGATGTCCTTCGTCGCCGTGATCGGCCCGGTGGTCCGCATGCTCGGCTTGTCCGAGTGGCATGCCGGCCTGTCGGTCACCGCCGCAGGCGTGTTGTGGATGCTGGCCGCGCGCCCCTGGGGCCAGCTCAGCGACCACATTGGGCGCAAGCGCGTGCTGATCCTGGCGATGAGTGCCTATACGGCGGTCTACATCGCACTGGCGGTGTTCATCGACGTCGCCCTGCAGGCGGTGCCGCCGGTACTGGTGTCGGTGCTGGTGCTGGTCGGCGCGCGCGGCTTGATCGGGCTGTTCTACGCGGCCGTGCCGCCCACGGCCGCTGCGCTGATTGCCGACAAGGCACCGACCGGGCAGCGCGCCAGTTTCCTCGCCCGGCTGGGCAGTGCCAACGCGCTGGGCATGGTACTGGGTCCGGCCGCTGCCGGCTGGCTGGCCTATACCAATCTTTCGCTGGCGCTGTACGTGGCCGCGTTGCTGCCGTTGCTGGCACTGGCATTGCTGGCCTGGCGGCTGCCGGCTACACCACCGGTGGTGGGCGCGTCCGCACAGCGCCGCACGCCGATGAGCCGTCTCGACGCGCGCCTGCGCCTGCCGCAGCTGGCAGCGTTCATCGCGATGGTCTCGGTGACCATCGCGCAGGTCACGGTCGGCTTCTTCGCGATTGATCGCCTGGGCCTGGATGCGGCGGCCGGTGCACGCATGGCCGGCATCGCACTTACCGCGGTCGGTGTCGGCCTGATCCTGGCGCAGGCGCTGGTGATGAAGCTGGAGGTACATCCACGCCGTTGGATCGTCCTTGGCGCCCTGATTTCCGGCATTGGCTTTGCTTCGGTGGCGGGCGTGCAGCAGGGCTGGCAGTTGCCGGCGGCGTACGCGTTGGCCGCGTTTGGCATGGGCTTCGTATTCCCCTCGTTCCAGGCGCTGGCCGCCGATGCGGTGGAGGCGCACGAGCAGGGCGCCGCCGCCGGCACCGTCGCTGCCGCGCAGGGGCTGGGCATGGTGGCCGGGCCGATGCTCGGCACGCTGTTGTATCGCGGCGGGCCGAGCCTGCCTTACCTGCTGGTCGGTGCGCTGCTGCTGTTGCTGTGCGCGCTGGCTGCAGCGCATCGGACGAAGGAGACCCCATGAACGATTCCCTGATGCAGGGCGCGTGGCCGGAGGCTGCGCCAGCGTCACTGGACAGCACCGACGGCGCGTCGCTGTTCCTGCTGCAGCATGCCGGCCAGCACGTGCATGCACGCGGCTGCCGCGCCACGCTGCCGGCCGGTGCACTGGCGACATTGGCAGAACGCGTCTCGGCGTTCTTTGCCCGGCAGCGTGGCGGCCCGGGCCTGCTGGTTGGCGCAGTGCCGTTCGAACCGCGTGCGGACGATGCGCTATTCCAGCCCGAGCGCCTGCTGCCGGCACTGGCACTGCAGCCGCAGGCCGCACCGCCGCTGGACGGTTCCCTGAAGGCCGAGCCTGCGCCGCAGGACTATGCGTCAGCGGTTGCCGCGGCGGTGCAGGTACTGCGCGCGCCCGAACTGAACCTCCAGAAGGTGGTGCTGGCGCGCAGCCTGCTGGCACGCACCCGCCAGGCGCTGTCTCCGGACGTGCTGCTGGCACGCCTGGGCGCAGATCCGTCGGTGGCGACCTACGCGGTGCCGTTGCCGGTGGAGCTGGGCCAGGCACCGGCCTGGCTGGTGGGGGCGACGCCGGAACTGCTGCTGCGCAAGCGCGGCGCCGAGCTGTTGTCGCATCCGCTGGCCGGTTCCGCGCGGCGCAGCGCCGATGCCGCCGAGGACGAGCGTGCGGCGCAGGCGCTGCTGGCCTCGACCAAGGACCACGACGAGCACCGCCACGTGGTCGAAGCCATCGTCGAGGGCTTGGCACCGTACTGCAGCCACATCGATGCGCAGCCGCGCCCGGTGCTGCATGCCACCGCCAGCATGTGGCACCTGGGCACCCGCATCCACGCCACCCTGAAGGATCCGCAGGCGTCTGCCGCCGAACTGCTGGCGCAGCTGCACCCCACGCCGGCAGTCTGCGGTACGCCACGGTTGGCGGCGCTGCAGCGCATCCGCGAGCTGGAACCGGTGCCGCGCGGCTTCTACGCCGGTGCCGTGGGCTGGTTGGACGCGCAGGGTGACGGCGACTGGTACGTGGCGATCCGCTGCGCGCGCCTGCAGGGCACGCAGCTGCGCCTGTATGCCGGTGCCGGCATCGTCGCCGAGTCACACCCCGAGGCCGAGGTGGCCGAAACCGCAGCGAAGTTCGCTGCCCTGTTGAACGCGCTGGGTGTCCATGAATCCGCGCCCGCCATCGAGCCTGCCGCATGAGTACCTCCACTGACTCTTCCCGCCTGCCGCTGCAGCAGGTGTGGCCCGACACGCTGGTGGCGCGCTATCGCGAAGCCGGTCATTGGCGTGGCGAGACCTTCCCGGCGTTCCTGCGCGAATGTGCAGAACGCTATGCCGACGACATCGCGGTGGTCGCCGGCGACGTACGCCTGAGCTACGCGCAGCTGTGGCATGAGGCCGGACGGATCGGTGCCGGCCTGCTGGCGCTCGGTCTGCAGCCCGGCGAACGGGTGCTGGTGCAGCTGGGCAACACGGCAGGCTTCATCACCACGGTCTGTGGCCTGTTCCGCGCCGGCCTGGTGCCGGTGTACGCGCTGCCGGCGCACCGCATCACCGAGCTGGTGCACTTCGCCAACAAGGCTGAAGCCAGTGCCTACATCACCACCACACTGCACGATGGCTTCGATCATCGCGGATTGGCGCGGGCGCTGCAGGCCGAAGTGCCGGCCGTTCGCCATGTGGTGATCGACGGCGATGCGGCGGAGTTCGTCGCGCTGGAGGCACTGCAGGGCGATCGCAGCCAGCTGCCGGCCGATCCGGACCCGCAGTCGGTGGCGTTCCTGCAGATTTCCGGAGGCAGCACCGGGCTGTCCAAGCTGATTCCGCGTACCCACGACGACTACATTTACTCGTTCCGTGCCAGCAATGACCTCTGCGGCATCGACCGCGACAGCGTCTATCTGGTCGCGCTGCCGGCCGCGCACAATTTCCCGATGAGTTCGCCGGGCTTCTTCGGCGCGCTGTATGCCGGTGCCCGCGTGGTGCTCAGTCCCGGCTCCGGGCCGGATGCGGCCTTCCCGCTGATCGCCCGCGAGCAGGTGACCTGCTGCGGCCTGGTGCCGCCGCTGGCGCTGCTGTGGGCGCAGGCCGCGGCTACGAGCAAGCATGACCTGTCCAGCCTGCAGGTACTGCAGGTAGGCGGCGCCAAACTGGTGCCGGAAGCTGCACGGCGGGTGATTGATGGTCTTGGCTGCACGCTGCAGCAGGTGTTCGGCATGGCCGAAGGCCTGGTCAACTACACACGGCTGGATGACCCGGAGGAGCTGATCGTGGCCTGCCAGGGCCGGCCGATCAGTCCGGATGATGAAGTGCGCGTGGTCGATGACCATGACCAGCCGGTGGCCGAAGGCGAGGTGGGGCATCTGCTCACCCGTGGCCCGTACACCATCCGCGGCTACCACAACGACGCGGTGGCCAATGCGCGCTCGTTCACCGATGACGGCTTCTATCGTACCGGTGACCGTGTGCAGCAGCTGCCCGGAGGCTACCTGGTGGTGCAGGGCCGCGCCGGTGACCACATCAACCGTGCCGGCGAAAAGATCTCCGCCGAGGAGATCGAAGACCACTTGCTGGCACATCCGGGCGTGTTCGATGCCGCCGTGGTCTCCATTCCCGATGAGTATCTGGGCGAGCGCAGCTGTGCGTTCGTGATTGCGCAGGGCGAGCCGTTCAAGGCGCCGGCGCTGAAGTCCTGGATGCGCGGGCGCGGCCTGGCGGCGTTCAAGGTGCCCGACCAGGTCGTGTTCGTCGACAGTTTCGATACCACCGCGGTCGGCAAGATCAGCCGCCGCGAACTGCGCGCGCAACTGCGCGCGCGTCATCTGCAACAGACAGGAGGAACGCGCTGATGGCGCTGCCCCGTATCACCGATTACCCCTTGCCGACTGCCGCCGAGCTGCCACAGGCACGCGGCCCGTGGCGCCCGCAGCGCGATCGCGTCGCGCTGCTGGTACACGACATGCAGCGCTACTTCCTGGCTGCGTTCGACGCCGGCAACGCACCGCTGCGGCCGGCCGTGGACAACATCGCACGCCTGCTGGCGCATTGCCGCGCGCACGGCATTCCGGTGTTCTACACGGCCCAGCATGGCGACCAGGACCGCCGTGACCGTGGCCTGCAGGCCGACCTGTGGGGACCGGGCATGCGCCGCAGCGCCGACCATGAACCGATCATCGAGGCGCTGGCACCGCAGCCGGGCGAGAACGTGCTGGTGAAGCACCGTTACAGCGCGTTCCAGCGCAGCAACCTGGAGACGCTGATGCGGGCGCGCGGGCGCGACCAGCTGCTGGCGACCGGCGTGTACGCCCATATCGGCTGCACGGCGACCGTGGTCGAGGCGTTCCAGCGTGATATCGAGGCCTTCATTGCCGCCGATGCCGTGGCGGACTTCTCGCGCGCCGATCACGATCAGGCGCTGCACTGGATCGCGCGCACCAGCGGGGTGCCGATGACCACCGACCAGTTGCTGGAGGTGCTGTGATGGCTGCCACCGCTGAGATGCTGGATCTGGAGCGGATGCGTGCCGACGTGGCGCGCGTTCTGGAATGTACGCCTGCCGAGATCGGTGACGACGACAACCTGATCGACCTGGACCTGGACTCGATGCGCATGCTCGGCCTGGTCCTGGCCTGGGGCAACACCGGCCTGCCGATTGAGTTCTCGCAGCTGGCCGAACACACCACGCTGCGCCAGTGGTGGAACGTGGTGCAGACGCTGCAGGCCGCGCAGAACGCATGAACGCCGCTGCGCTGGCCACGCCGGTGGCATTGACCGAGGCCCAGACCGGACTGTGGTTTGCACAGCGGCTGGCGCCGGACAATCCGTCATTCAATACCGCGCACGCGGTGTGGATCGATGGCCCGCTGGACGTGACCGCGTTCGTTGCAGCGGCAGACCAGGCTGCGTTCGAAGCCCAGGCCTTTGCGCTGCGCTTTGCCGAAGGGGCCGATGGCCAGCCGCTGCAGTGGTACGACCCGGCACACGTGCCGCTGCTCTCGGTGCGTGATGTTTCCGCCGAAGCGGATGCTGCCGCTGCGGCACGCAGCCTGATGCACGCCGACCGGCTGAGCCCGGTCGACCCCGCCCGCGACCGGATCAGCCAACAGATGCTGCTTGAGCTGGGCGGGCAGCGCTGGGTCTGGTACCTGCGGGTGCATCATCTGGCGGCTGATGGCTATGGCATGGCGCTGTTCACCGATCGCGTGTGCGCGTTGTACGCCGGCCGCATGGGTGAGCCACTGCCGGGGCTGGCGGGCGTGCTGGCCGATGATGCCGCTTATCGTGCCGATCCGCGCCGCGCGCTGGCCGGGCAGTGGTGGCGTGAGCACATGCAGGGCGCACCGGCAGGCGTGGGCCTGGCCGGCACGCTCGCGGCCAGTGACGACGCGCTGCGCTGGGTGCAGCCGCTCGATGCGGCCTTCCGTGAGCAGCTGCTGCAGGCCTCTGTGCGTTGGCTGCAGCCCTGGCCGGATGTGCTGGCCGCGTTGTCGGCCGAGTACCTGCGGCGGATGAGCGCGGCCGATGAAGTGGTGCTGGGCGTGCCCTACATGGGGCGGCTCGGCAACGCGTCGGCGCGGGTGCCGGCGATGGTGATGAATGTGTTGCCGCTGCGCGTGGCGGCCGGCGAGGGCAGCGTGGAGGCCTTCACCCGCGGCCTGGGCCGGCAGCTCAGCCAGGGTCGCAAGCACGGCCGTTACCGCGGTGAGCAGCTGCGCCGGGACCTGGGCCTGGTCGGCGCGCAGCAGCGCCTGCACGGTCCGCTGGTGAATGTGCAGCCGTTCTACAAGGCGCTGACGCTGGCCGACGTGCAGGCGACGCTGGAGGTGCTGTGCACCGGGCCGGTGGATGACCTGACGCTGGGCTTCCGTGGCGATGGCCAGGCGCTGCTGGATCTGGAGATCGAGGCCAATCCCGCGCTGTACAGTCGCGAGGATGTCGAGGCGCACGCGGCGCGGCTGCTGCATTTCGTATCGGCGGCGCTGCAGGCTGACGATATCGCAGCCGTGCCCCTGGCGACGCCCGAGGAGGCGCAGCAGGTGCTGCAGGAATTCAATGCCACCGCGCACGCGCTGTCGGAGACGACCCTGGTCGAGCTGCTGCAGCAGGGCATGGATCGGGATCCGCACGCGCCTGCGCTGGTGTTCGGCGACACTACGCTGGACTACGCAACGCTGGAAGCGCGCAGTTTCGCGCTGGCGGCGCAGCTGCGGGCGATGGATGTCGGCCCGGGCAGCGTGGTGGCGGTGGCATTGCCGCGCTCGCTGGAGCTGGTGATCGCGCTGGTCGCGGTACTGCGCGCAGGCGCGGCCTATCTTCCGCTGGACCTTGCCCATCCCGATGAGCGGCTGGCACGTATTTTCGCCTCGGCACAGCCGGTGTGCGTACTGGCTGCGGCCGAGGATTCGGCGCGCATGGCCGGCGTACCGGTGCTCGCGCCGGAGCAGTGGACCGCGCTGAGCTTCGCCGCGCCGTGGGCCGATCCGGCGCCCAGCGATGCGGCCTATGTGATCTATACCTCCGGTTCCACCGGCGAGCCCAAGGGCGTGGTCATCGAACACCGTGCCATCGTCAACCGCCTGCTGTGGATGCGCGAGCACTACGGCATTCGCGCCGATGACCGCGTGCTGCAGAAGACCCCGGCCACCTTCGATGTCTCGGTCTGGGAGTTCTTCCTGCCGCTGCTGTGTGGGGCCACCCTGATGGTCGCTGGGCCTGACGCGCATCGCGATCCCACCGAACTGGCGCGCTTGATCCGTGGGCATGGGATCACCACGGCGCATTTCGTGCCGTCGATGCTCGATGCCTTCCTCGCTGCGCCGGCTTCGGCAGGGCTGCAGCTGCGCCGGGTGTTCACCAGCGGTGAGGCGCTGGACGCCTCATTGCGCGACCGTTTCCACACGCACGTGCACGCAGAGCTGCACAACCTGTACGGCCCGACCGAGGCCGCGGTGGATGTCAGCTACTGGCCGGCGTCGGCGCAGGATCGCTCGCGGCCGGTGCCGATCGGATTCCCGGTCTGGAACACCCGCCTGTACGTGCTGGACGCGCGGATGCAGCCGGTGCCGGTAGGCGTGGCCGGTGACCTGTACCTGGGGGGGGTGCAACTGGCACGTGGCTATCTCGGTCGCGATGACCTGACCGCCGAACGCTTCCTGGCCGATCCCTTCCTGGCGGGCGAGCGCATCTACCGCACCGGCGACGTAGCACGCTGGCGCCGCGATGGTGCGGTGGAGTACCTGGGCCGCAGCGACCACCAGGTGAAACTGCGCGGCCTGCGTATCGAACTGGGCGAAATCGAGGCGGCACTGCGCGAACTGCCTGGCATGGAGCGCGTGGAAGTGCTGCTGCGCCAGGATGCGCCCGGCGACGCCCGGCTGGTGGCCTATGTGCCAACCGCGCTTGCCGATGCCGTAATGCTGCGCAGCCACCTCGCCACGCGTGTGCCGGACTACATGGTTCCCTCGGCGTTTGTCGGCGTGGACCACTGGCCGGTGACCGCCAACGGCAAGCTCGACCGCAACGCGTTGCCGAAGCCACCGCAACTTGAAGTTGCCGGCTTGGCGCCGCGCACGCCATTGGAACAGGAGCTGGCGTTGCTGTTCGCCCAGGCGCTTGGGCGTGAGGCGCCGGTGGCGGTGGATGCGGACTTCTTCAGTCTCGGCGGTGACTCGCTTTCGGCGGTGCACCTGCTGCTGGCCATCGAGCAGCGCTGGCGCTGCGATCTGGGTCTGGGTGCCTTGTTCGCGCAGCCCACCGTGGCCGCGCTGGCGGTTCGAATTGCCGAGCCGCCCGCGCTGGCCGATCACGCACTGGGGCCAGTGATCGCGCTGGCCGCGACCGACGCTGCCGGGCCCACGCCGCTGTTCGTGCCGCACCCGGCCGGTGGCATCGCCTGGAACTACCGCACCCTGGCCCGTGCACTGCAGCCGGCACGCCCGGTGTATGGCCTGCAGTCGCCGGCACTGGACGCGCGGCTGCCGCTGCCAAGCAGCATCGAGGCGATGGCCAACGACTACGTACAGCGCGTGGTCGCACTGCAGCCGAAGGGGCCGGTGCATCTGCTGGGCTGGTCGGTGGGTGGCATCCTCGCCCAGGCGATGGCGGTGCGCCTCCACGAGATCGGGCGCGAGGTTGGCGAGCTGGTGCTGCTGGACGCTTATCCCAGCGAGTGCTGGCGGGCCGAGCCGGAACCCGATGCCATCGGTGCATTGCGGGCACTGCTGGCGATTGCCGGTCATGACCCGGATGCGCATCCGGAACTGGACAGCCGTGAACGCATTCTCGCGTTCCTGCGGCGTGGTGGCAGTGCACTCGGCAGCTTGCCGGATGTGGTGCTCGATGGCGTGGTGCGCGCGGTGACCGGCACCAATCGATTGATCCGCGAACACATCCACCAACCGTTCGACGGCACGCTGGTGCACGTCCGCGCGGGCCGGGATCACCACGCGCGGCCGCAGCTGCAGTCGGCGTTGTGGCGGACCCACGCGCGCAAGGTGCAGGCGCTGGAACTGCCGTTCCTGCACGCCGAGCTGACCGGCCGCGATGCGGTGGCGCAGCTGGCGCCGTGGTTGTCGGCGCGGTTGCGCCAATGGGACGAGCAACAGGAGATCGCAACATGCAGTTGACCGGTTTTGAAGGCCGCGTGGCGTTGGTGACCGGTGCCGCCGGCGGCATCGGCGAGGCACTGGTACGGTTGTTGGCCGAGGCCGGCTGCACCGTGGTGGCGACCGATCGCGAGGCCTCTGTTACGGCAGACGTGCGTGTGCACACCTTTGCGCTCGACGTGACCGACAGTGCCGCCGTGGACGCCTTGGTGGACCAGGTCGAATCCAGCATCGGGCCAATCATGCTTGCCGTCAGCGTGGCCGGTGTGCTGCATGTGGGCGGCGTGACCGAGACCGGCGATGACGACTGGCGCCGGGTGTTCGCGGTGAACACCGACGGCGTGTTCCATGTCGGGCGTGCCCTGGCGCGGGTGATGTCGCCGCGCGGGCAGGGCGCGATGGTTACCGTCAGCTCGAATGCGGCCGGTGTGCCGCGGCATGGCATGGCGGCGTATGCCGCGTCCAAGGCCGCCGCCACGATGTTCACCCGCTGCCTCGGGTTGGAACTGGCGCCGCTGGGCATCCGCTGCAACATCGTCGCCCCGGGGTCCACGTTGACCCCGATGCAGACCGGCATGTGGCAGGACGAGCGTGGTGCCGAGCGGGTAATCGCCGGTAACCTGGAGACCTACAAGGCCGGCATTCCACTGCGCAAGCTGGCCACCCCCGAGGACATCGCGCACTCGGTGATGTTCCTGCTCTCCGAGCAGGCCGGGCACGTGGCGATGAGCGATCTGTACGTCGACGGCGGCGCCACCCTGCGCGGCTGAGCCCCGACGGCCGCCTGCCGGCAATGGTAGTGCCGGCCGCTGGCCGGCAACCCACAGCTCCGGTAGTGCCGGCCGCTGGCCGGCAACCTCATTCAACTTCAGACATCTCCCAACCTCCATCGAGGCATGGCCCGACAGCCAACGCCCAATGATCGACCCACCATGGCGCATGAGCAGCCATCGCCTCCGCCTGGGCCGTCACTCGATCATCGGCCAGTCCTACGTTCTGACAACCACGACACACCAGCGCAGCCGGCTCTTTGAAAGCGAAGCTGCAGCAGCATGTGTAATCGACCAGTTCCACTACATCGAACAGCGCGGGCTCGTACAGTCACACGCATGGGTCGTCATGCCGGATCACGTCCACTGGATGTTCGAGCTGCGCGCAGCTCACCTTCCCGACATCGCGCGCCGGATGAAATCGTCGAGCGCGCTCGCCCTGAATCGCCTGGTGGGGCGTCGATGTACGGTCTGGCAGTCTGGCTACTTTGATCATGCCGTGAGGGCCGAGGAGTCGCTGGCGCAGCAAGCGCTGTACATCCTGGGGAATCCGGTGCGCGCCGGTCTTGCTGGGCAGATTGGCGAGTATCCGTATGCATGGTCGGCCTGGTTGTGATGCCGGCCAGCGGCCGGCACTACCAAACCAAGGGCGAAGCGCAGCGCAGATTGCGTTCCGGCACACAGAGCAGCCTCGATGGTAGTGCCGGCCGCTGGCCGGCAACCCCATGACCCGCGCGAAGATGCATAGCTGCCGGCCAGCGGCCGGCACTACCAGTCAATGTTCAGCGCGGCCATTCACTGTTCAGCGCCGCTTGCGCGCGCCTCGGCCGTGGTCGGTCTGGTTGTGATGCCGGCCAGCGGCCGGCACTACCAGTGAATGTTCAGCACGGCCATTCGCTGTTCAGCGCCGCTTTCGCGCGCGTCGGCGATGGTCGGTCTGGTTGTGATGCCGGCCAGCGGCCGGCACTACCAAAGCAAAGGCGAAGCGCAGCGCAGATTGCGTTCCGGCGCACAGAGCACCCTCGGTGGTAGTGCCGGCCGCTGGCCGGCAACCCCATGACCCGCGCGAAGATGCATAGCTGCCGGCCAGCGGCCGGCACTACCAATTGGTGTTCAGCGCGGCCTGCGTGTCCGCTTCGGCTTCGCGGTATCTGCACCGCTGGCGGCACCGTCCTGCAGCGCCTGCAGCCACGACAACGTATCCACATAGTCGATGAAGTGCCGCAGGTAGCCGGGGCTGGTGGCCTGCATCGTGTCCAGCATGCGCTGCACCAGCACCGCCGAGTTCAGCGGGCCGCCGTCGGCCGGGGCCTCGGTGCGCAGTGAGCGGCGCACCTGCAGTTCGCTGCGCAGCTCCGACCACTCGCGCTGCACCTGCTGCAGCATCGGCACCTGCGGGTAATGCGGCAGCGAGCGCGACCCCGCATCGAGGTCGCGCACCAGTGCGCGCAGGCCTTCCAGCGCTGGCGGCTTACTTGGCATGCGGGGCCTTGGGCTTGGGAATCGGCGCGATCTCGACGCGACGGTTGCGTGCGCGGCCTTCCTCATTGGCATTGGAACTGACCGGCTGCTCGCTGCCGAATGCGGCGGCGAACACGGCGTCGGCCGGTACGCCATCGGCGATGAGCGTACGCGTCACGGTCAGCGAGCGCTGCGCGGACAGCTCCCAGTTGTCGGCGAAACGCCGATTGCCTTCGCGCACCGGTGCGTCATCGGTGAAGCCGCTGACCATCAGGATCTCTTCGCGGCTGCCCAGATAGGCGGCCAGCGGTGCGGCCAGGCTGCGCAGCAGCTCCTGGCCTTCCGGCTGCAGCTGGTCGGAGTTCAGCGCGAACAACACGCTGCCGCTGATGCCGATGCGGCCGTCGACCAGGGTCACGCGACCGGCGGCCAGCGGGCCAGCCAGTGCCTGCTCCAGTGTCTGCAGGCGCTTGGCTTCGGCCTGGCGCTGCTTCACTTCCTGGTCCAGCCGCTGCGACAGCTCCAGCTGCACCGCGACCACACCGACCAGTATCAGCACGAACGCGCCCAGCAGCACCGACATCAGGTCGCCGAAGGCGGCCCAGATAGGGGCGTGCGAACCGCCGTCGACCTCCAACTCGTCGCTCATGCGCTACCGGCCTTGCCGCGGCGCGTGGCCAGCTGCTGCAGTTCTTCCATCACCTGCTTCTGCGACAGCAGGCTGAGGTCGACCACCTCGCGCGCCTGCGCCACGTAGTAGGCCAGCTGCTCATCGCTGCGGGCCAGCGAGGCATCCAGTGCGCCGCCGATCTGTTCCAGGCGGCCGGACAGCTCGGTGGAGGCGCTGCCGAACTGCGCGACCGCTTCGCCGAAGCTGCTGGCCAGCTGTCCGACGTCGCCCGCGCTGCCGTGGAGCGCTGCGGCAATGCCATCCAGCTTGCCGGTCTCGGCGGCGATATGGTCGGTGAAGCGGTTGCCGACGCGTTCCAGCAGCTCGGCCGAGCCACCGACCAGTGCGTCCACAGCGGTGCGCTGTTCGTGCGAGGCGTGGTTGATCGCATCCAGCAGGGTCTGCACGGTGGCCAGCAGGCGTCCGCGTTCCTCCAGCATCGCGTTGTCACGCACCAGGCTCTCGGACAGCGTACTGCGCAGCTCGTTGATGACGTCGGCAGCGGCCTTGGGCGCGGCGGCGGCGGTCTGCAGCAGGGTGGACACTTCGGCCAGCGTGGCGCTGGCCTGTGCGCGACCGTTCTCGCCGATCTGCTGTGCGGTCTCCGCCAGCGTGTCGCAGACGCGCTGCTGCTGCGCGGCCAGGCGTTCGCCATTGGCCTGCAGGCGCTCGGCCAGCTCGGTGGAAACGTGCTGCAGAGCATCGCTCCAGCGCTGCAGGCGCTGTTCGTCGCCGGCCTGCAGCTGCGCCTGCAGGGCGGCGTGGGCCTGCTGCAACTCGGCGCTGACCGCGTCCCAGCGCGCCTGGCGTTGCTGCTCGCGGCTGTCCAGGCTGGCCTGCAGTTCGGCGTGCGCGGTGGCAGCGGCCGCCTGCGCGGCCTGCCAATCCTGCAAACGCTGCTGTTCGTGGTCCTGCAGCAGCGACTGGCTGGCGCTGTGCTGCTGCTCCAGTGCCTGCAGCAGCGCCTGCGCACGCGCGTCCAGATGCTCGCTGGCGGCGATCAACGCCTGCTGCTGACGTTCGACCAGCGCAGTATTCAGGGCCTGCTGCTGTTCGGCGGCAGCACGCAAGGCCTCCGCATTGTCCTGTGCATCGGCCTGCAGGCGCTCGCCGATACGTGTGACCAGCGCTTCGGCATGCGTGGCCTGGCCATCGCTGAAGGCCTGCAGGTGCTGGCGCAGGTCGCTCACCAGTGCCTGCTGTGCCTGGGTCTGTTCACTCACCACCTTGGCCCAGCTGGCCTCGGTTGCGACGCGGCTGCGCTCGAAACCGTCGCTCAGGCCGGCCAGCTGCTGCTGCACGGCCTGCTCGACGCGGGCATGCAGTGCTTCGCCGTGATGGGCCAGGCCAGCCAGGGTGGTCTCGGCCATCGGCTGCAGCGCGCCACCGATGGCGGCGGCGCTGGCTTCAGCTCCTTCGCGCAGCGACTGCTGCAGCGAGACCGCCAGGCGTTCCTGCAGTGCCTGGCTCTGGGTCAGGAACTCGGCCTGGCCGGCCAGTAGGCGCTCATTGGCGGCCGCACTGTGCTGTTCAAATGTGCTGGTCATCGCCTGCAGGCGGTCGACCAGCGCCGGCAGCGCCGCGGACTGCGCCTGCAGCAGGCGCAGGGATTCGGCACGCTGCCAGGCCTGCGAGTACGGATGCAGGTCGCCGGAAATGGCGCGATCCAGCTGCTGCACGGCCTGCAGGCGGTCACGACGCAGCAGCGCCGCCAGCAGGCCGAGCATGGCCGAGCTGGCCACACCGGCGATCGAGGTGCCGAATGCCACCGCCAGGCCCTGCACCGGCGAAGCCAGCGAGCCGCGGATCGCGGCCATGTCGGTCGCGCTCTGCAGGGCCAGTCCGGTGCCACGCAGCGTGTCCATCATGCCCAGCAGGGTGCCGAGCATGCCCAGCAGCACCAGCAGGCCGACCAGGTAAGGGGTCAGCACCGGAGCGGGCAGGGCGGTACGCTCGCCTTCCACGCGCAGGCGCACGGCGTTGCGCAGGCCTGCCGGCACGCGCTCCAGCCAGGGAGCGAGGCTCTCCTTCGCGCTGGACAGGTCGTTCAGTGCACTGCGCAGGCCGTTGCTGGCCTGGCGGTAGCGGTACAGCTCCACGCCACCGGCGATGTAGCAAGCCGCGATGATCGCCGCCACCGCTGCACCCAGCGGATGCACCGAAACATAGCCAATGCCGATCCAGCACACGGCCAGCAGGCCGACAAGGAAAACAACGACATGGAAAGCAGTTCTGGACATGGTGTTCCGGTCAGTGGGAGCGCAGGGCGTCTTGCAGCCCTTCGATCGGGTGGAAGCGCAGCTGCAGCTCGGCGAGCAGCAGGGTGCGCATGTCATGGCGGAAGGCCGCGCGCCAGCCGGGCTGGCCGTGCACGCGTTCAAAACGGGCGCCGAGCACGGCCGGCGCAGTGGCCAGCAGGCTGTGCTCGCGCGGGGTGAGGGTCTGTTCCATCACCGCATCGACCTCGGCCAGCCGCGCCAGCTCGGGCGAAACCTGCACCAGCTGGTCGCGCAGGCGGCCGCGCAGGCGCCCGGTGGCGGTCTGGATGGCCTGCTGCAGTACCCGGTAGCGCTGGCGCAGCGAGGCGAAGTTGGGTGCAGCGGCAGCTTCGGCCAGATCCAGCAGGCGCTCGGCCTCGGCGTCCTCACTGATCGAGGCCAGCAGGCTGGTGTGCGCCTGGACGCAGTCGGCCAGCACATCCTGGACGGCTTCGGCGGCTTCACCGGGCTCGGGCAGGCGTCCGCCGAGCGCCCCGGACAGGGCCACGGCACGGCTCCAGTCCACCCACTGGCCGAGCCGATCGGTCAGGGCGGGACTGCTGGCCGGCATCGCGCCGTCGCTGAGACGGGCGAGCAGGCGGAGGAACTCCGGTCCACCCAGGACCGGCTGCGCTGCGTTCGCCATCAAGGGGTGAGGGGCCAAAAACCGTTGATTTTACAACCAGATGACCCGGCCTGGATGAAGGCGGGGCCGGGGGAGGGGACCCGCAGGCGCGACAAGGCTTAGAATGACCGGCTGCACCCATCCCGTTCGACCCCCGGAGTACCCAATGACCGTTGCGCAGTTCTACCCGATCGGCACCCCCGGACAGCCCTGGGGCGACGCGGAACGCGCACAGTGGCGGGCTCGCCAGCAGCGCCAGCGCAGCTACCACGATGACGTGGTGGCCGCGCTCGAGCGCCTGGACGACAGCTTCGATGTGATCCAGTACGGCCAGCTGGACTATGCGCCGGACCATTACCCGCTGTTCGCCGTGGTCAACCACGACTGGAACCCGGCGCTGCCGACCGCACTGATCACCGGTGGCGTGCATGGCTACGAGACCAGCGGCGTGCATGGCGCCCTGCAGTTCCTGGAACAGCAGGCTGAGCGTTACCTGGGCCGGCTGAACCTGATCGTGGCGCCGTGCGTCAGCCCGTGGGGCTACGAGCGCATCCAGCGCTGGAACCCGGATGCCATCGACCCCAACCGCAGCTTCCGTGACGGCGGCCAGATCGAAGAAGCCGCCGCGCTGATGCGCTGGGTGGCCGAGCGCAGGCCGAACCTGCTGGTGCACCTGGACCTGCACGAGACCACCGACAGCGACCTGCACGAGTTCGACCCGGCCCGCTGCGCCCGCGATGGCAAGCCGTTCGAGCGCGACACCATTCCGGATGGCTTCTACGTGATCGGCAACAGCGAAGATCCGCAGGCCGAGTTCCAGAAGGCATTGATCACCGCCGTGGCCCCGGTCACCCATATCGCCCCGGCCGATGCCGAAGGCAACCTGGTCGGCCTGCCGCTGCAGTCGCCGGGCGTGGTCTGGGGTGAATCGCGTTCGATCGGCGCCTGCGCCGGCTTCACCGACGCGCGCTTTGCCACCACCACCGAGGTCTACCCGGACAGCCCGCGCACCAACCCGCAGGAATGCAACGACGCCCAGGTGGCGGCGGTGTGTGCGGGCCTGGATTTCGCCCTGGCGGCGCAGTAGCGCGCCACGTTCCGGGCAGCGACCGGCATCAGCCGGCGCCTTTCTTTCGCCGGTGAGGTGGCCACAGCCGGCGAAGCCGACGCGCGGCAACCTGCAAACACATCCAGATCGTGCTGGTACACCCCGCTGTTGACCGCGAACAGGCCCAGCAGCGAGTGGAAGAGGTTGTCGTGGCTGTGCGCCCGGTGCAGGGCATTCTGGTGCAGGCAGGCCAGGTCCAGGCCTGCGTTGCGGCTGAATTCCGGTGAGAACCACATCACCATCGGCACCTGGGTCTGCTCGCGCGGGGCGATGAAGTAGGGCGTGCCGTGCAGGTACATCCCGCGTTCGCCCAGCGACTCGCCATGGTCGGACACATAGATCAGTGCGACATCACGCTGGTCCGCATAGCCCTGCAGCAGGTCGATGGCCTTGCCCAGCAGTTGGTCGGTGTGGACCAGGGTGTTGTCGTAGGTGTTGACCAGCGCCTCGTTGCTGCAATGCTGGATCTGGTTGCTGTCGCAGGTCGGGCTGAAGGCCCGCGACGCTGCGGGATACCGTTCAAAGTAGGTCGGCCCATGACTGCCGAGCTGATGCAGCACGATCAGGGCGTCGCCGTTGATGGCATCGATGCGTGCGCCGAGCTGGTGCAGCAGCACGTCGTCGTAGCAGGTGCCGTCGGCGTTGACGCACTGGCCGGCCACCTTCAGCGCAGGCATGTCCTCGGTCGGTACGCGTTCGCACACGCCCTTGCAGCCGCCGTTGTTGTTGTTGCGCCAGAGCACGCTTATGCCGGTGCGCTGCAGGATGTCGAGCACGTTCTCCTCGGTTGCGGCGCGCACGTCGTCGTATTGGCCTCGGGTCATCTGCGAGAACATGCACGGCACCGAGATGGCCGTGGCGGTTCCGCATGAGGAGACATCATTGAAGCTGATGACGCCTTCCTTGCGCGAGAGCCGGGGATTGGTCGCGCGTGGGTAGCCGTTGAGCTGGAAGTTCTGTGATCGCGCGGTCTCGCCGACGACCATGACCACCAGCTTCGGACGCGGGCCCGGTACGCGCCGTGCGTCCATGCCGATCGGGCGCAAGGGTTGCTGGCGGGCGCTGTAGAGGCCTTTCAGATAACCGTGGGTATGGCGCACGACATTCAACGGCAGCACCTGGTCACGGAGATAGCGGTTGTTGCGCAGCAGCGAGGAGTAGTCCTTGTAGAACGCGAAGCCGATTGCCAGCAGTACCAGCAATGACGCCAGAGCGCTGGCCGGCCACACCAGCAGCGAACGTATCGAACCGGCCCCGCTGGTGGTGCGCACCAGGGCGAGCCCGGCAGCAGGTAGCACGCCCAGCGCCAGCAGGGTCAACAGTAGTGGCAGCGACAGATAGGCGTTCAGTTCGGCCTGGTTGGTCTCGAACACGTTCTGCACCATGCTGCGATCGATCAGCACGTTGTAGTGCAGCATGAAGTAGCTGCAGGCGGCGCTGACGACAACGAGCAGCACCAGCAGCGGCCTGCGCAGGAATGGCAGTGCCAGCAGTGGCGTCAGCAACAGGTTGAACAGGCAGAACAGCACCACCGGCAGGCTGGCCAGGAACAGCACGCTGCGCACGCTGTTGAGGTCGACCAGCCCCCACAGCGTCTTCCAGAGGGCGATGTTTCCAATCGTGGTGAAGAACAGTGCGACGGCCCAGACCAGAACGATCGGATGGGGCCGTGGAAAACGGCGGCATTGACGCACGAGCAGGTTCCGTGGAGCGGGAGTGCGCGCAGTATCGAAACCGCTTTATCAGGAAGTTGTCAGGTTGGGCGGACTAGCCCAGCAGGATGAGGCCCCACACAGCACCCACCATCAACAGTGCGGTGGTCTGCGCGGCGCTGCCCATATCCTTGGCGTTCTTTGACAGCGGATGCTGTTCAAGGGAGATGCGATCAACCACCGCTTCGATCGCCGAGTTGAGCAGTTCTACCAGCAGGCTGATGAAGCAGACCGCCAGCACTATCGCGCGCTCGACCGCGCTGATGTCCAGTACGAACGCTGCAATGATCAACAGCGCGTGCAGAAGCAGCAGCTGGCGAAAGGCAGCCTCGCCGCGGAAGGTGGCGACGAATCCATCGCGCGAATGGATGAGGGTGTGGAAGATGCGGCTCAGGCCGGTCTTCCCGTGCGGGTACTTGCCGCTGTCCTTGGGGTGCTGCATGCGGTTTCCGCCGTGAAGTGAGCAATCCCCAGCATGTGCACGCGTGCGTCAGGAAATCGTCAGAGGGGCCACTCCAGGCTGAACCGGCATCCCTGCTGCGATGAATGCACCGTCATCCTCCAACCCAGGTGCTCGACGATGCGCTGCACGATCGACAACCCCAGCCCCTCGCCGCTGTGCACGCTAGCGGGTACGAAGCGCTGGAACAGCTGTGGATCGATACTGGAGGGCAGGCCGGGCCCCGTGTCGGCGACGATGAGTGCGGCGTCGTGGAGGGAGATCCGGACTTCGCCGCTTTCGGTGTACTGGCAGGCGTTGCGCAGAAGGTTCCAGATCACGCTGCGCGCAAGATCCGCGTTGGTGTGCAGCACGGTGTCATGCAGGGCATCAAACGCAACGATCACCGGCTTGCCGGAAAGCCAGGGCTGGCAGCGATCCATGCAGCATTCAATCAGCGCACGCAGGGCCACCTCGTTGCGTGGCACGGTGCTGGGGGCGCGAGAGAGCAGCAGCAGGCAGGTCAGCTGGCGCTGCATCTCCTGGGTGGTGCGCAGGATGCGCTCGGCACTGGGAACCAGGTGGCTGTCGGCCGGAAGCTGGCAGGCCAGCGTCTCGGCAGCACCACCGATGATGGCCAAGGGCGTGCGCAGCTCGTGGCTGGCATCGCCGCTGAAGCACTGTTCGCGATGCAGGAACCGTTCGAGCTCGTCACTATGGCGGGCAAAGGCGCGCGCGAGCACGCCGATCTCATCGCGTGCGTCCTGGTAGGGAAAGGGCTTGTGGCCGTCCTGCACCGCATCGGCCAATCGTGTGATGGGCGCGATGACGTGGGTCGCTACCTTGCGACCGATCAGGAAGGCGCCAAGCACGCAGATCGAAATGACCAGTGCCGCAAAGGCATTGATCAGGTATTCCAGATAGCCATAGGGCGCTGCGTCCTGCAGCAGGTAGTAACGTTGGCCGGCACTGTCGAACACGCGCAGGTGCCACTCGTTGGGTGCTGCTTCGCCGTGATATCCCGGGCCATATTGGCGCAGCACGACAGGCACGTCCTGGGCATCGAACAGTGCGCTGCCGGAGGGCAGGTCGGGACGCCGACCACGGGCGAGTTCGTCCTGCAGGCGGCGTACTTCATTGTCCTGGGTCCGCGCGACGACAGCGGCCCGGACCTGGTCGTAGTCCACCTGTTCGGCCAGTACGATGAAGCCCATGGCACCGGCCATCAACAGCACGAACGAGATCGTGATGCGGGTGCGCAGGCTCAGGCGGCGGTAGAGGGAGGCACGGGTCACGCCTGCATGCGCCAGCCGACGCTGTGCACCGTGGTGATCAGCGCGGTGTCGAAGCTGCGGTCCACCTGCAGGCGCAGCTCATGGATGTGGGTTCGCAGCGCGCCGCTGTCCGGTGGCTCGTCGCCCCAGACCAGGTATTCCATCTCCTGCTTGCGCACCACGGCCGGCGCCGCACGCACCAGGCACATCAGCAGCTTGTGCGACGTGGGCGTCAGCGCAATGCAGCGGCCTTGCCGCCAGGCTTGTGGCGAGCGCGTGTCTACCTGCAGGTCCTTCCACGCCAGCACGCTCTGGACCTGGCGACCCTGCGCCCGTCGTACCAGGGCCTTGATCCGCGCATCCAGTTCCGTCAGCGAGAACGGTTTGACCAGGTAGTCATCCGCGCCCAGGGCCAGGCCCTGCACGCGGTCTTCGACCGGATCGCGCGCGGTCAGCATCAGGATCGGCACCGGGTTCTGGAACTCCTGGCGCAGCTTCTGGCACAGCGTCATGCCGTCCAGCCGCGGCAGCATCAGGTCCAGCAGGATGGCGTCGTAGTCGTCTTGCGTGGCCCGGCGCAGTCCGCTGGCGCCGTCGCGGGCGTCGTCCAGGACGTAGCCCAGCGGTTCAAAGAAGGCATACAGGTTGGCAACCAGCTCGGGGTTGTCTTCGATGATCAGCAGGCGGGTCATGGCATGCGTCCTTGCGCGTGGCCGAACTCTGCCCGATCGCTCGCCGAATGCCAATGCCCTTGCTGAATGGATCGCGGGTGAGGGCGCCCGCATCAAGCCCTGCTCAATCGGCCGGGCTGCGTGAATCGCGGACCGAGTAGATCACCGAGAAGATCTTCCAGCCTTGTTCGGTGCGGATCAACTGCCACATCTCCTTGCCCCAGTTGGTCTTCACCCCATCGTCGTGGAAGCTGTAGTCAAACGACACCGAAGCCACATCGCCATCCGTCTCGATCTTCGTGTTGGAGAATGTCTCCTCCTTCGGCTTCGGCGAGGCGACCACCCCGTCGATCAGCGCGATGAAGTTGTTGGCGGGAATCTGCCGTGCCTTGATTGCATCGGGCTTGGCCTTGCGGATGTCCTGCAGGCGCACATCCTCGGAAACGAACTGCCAGCCGATGTCTTCCGGTTTGTCGGAGAAGAACAGGCCCATGTAGGTCGGCTTGTCCTTGTTGATCAGCGAGGTGCGGAACGATTCGACCACCTGTTCGATCGCTTTTACATCCGCCGCTGATGGCTGCTGGCTTGCGTGGGCCGGCTGGCCTGCGATGAGGCCAACAATGAGAAACGCGCTCTGGAATCCGGTGGTTCGCATCATTCATTTCGGCCGCAGTGTGGTGGGAGCGCGCCAGGGCCACGGCTACAGGGCCCCGGCGCGCTCCGCATTCAACGATGCAGCGCGTCAACAATCAAGCCGGTGGCGATCTCCACCAGCAGGTACTCGTTATCGGACTGGCGCACCCAGCGTCGGTCGCGGCCCGGCTCGCGCAGGTCATAGCGCGCGTAATCGTCTACCCAGTAGCGGCGGTCCACTTCGGCCCACGGCAGGCGCTCGCCACGTCGCCAGGCCTTCTTCTGCCAGCCCGGCGGCGGCGCATCGCGGTGGTGCGGGCCGCCTGCGTGCGGCGGCGGGCCGTTGCCTCGGGCGTGGTGCGGCGGATCGGCGAAGGCGGGGGCCGCGGCCAACGCGGTGGCTGCGCTCAATGCGATGGCAAGCAAACGTGTGGTCTTCATGGGGATGCCTCCGTCATGGCCGCAGCATGCGGCGCTGTGGCGGGAATATAGGGCAATCCATGTGAATGAATGCGGGTGTAGGCGGTGCTTTTCTGAACGGACGGCGCGGCCTGCAGTCGCCGCCAGGCAGCGGATCATTGGACCGCGCCCGGGGCCGAGTCCGTTGCGGCCCAGCCTCCGCCCAACGACAGAAAAAGATCCATTTGCCGGTCAATGCGCTCCGCGCGCGATGCAGCCAATGCGGACTCCGCATCTGCCAGCGCGGCCTGGGCCGAAAGCACGTCGAGAAAATCGATCCTGCCGAAACGGTAGAGTTGCTGTGCCTGCCCGGCGGCCCGCGCTGCGTCCATCCGCGCCTGCGCCAGGCTGTGCTCGCGTTCGAGCTCCTGTGTGCAGGCAGAAAGCGCGGTCTCGGTCTGGCGCAATGCCTGCAGCACGATGCCGTCAAAGGACGCGAGAACTGAATCTGCATTGGCACCGGCCGCTGCGATGCGGGCCTTGGCCGCGCGGCGGTTGGGCCAGTGCCATGACAGCACGGGGCCGATGCTCGCACCGAAGCCGTCAGCCGACAGCAGATGCGCCGGTGTGCCGGCCACGCCCGAAGAGGCGCCCAGGGTGATCTGCGGATAGAGACCCGCCGTCTCAGCGCCGATCATTGCAGTTGCGGCGGCCAGCCTGCGTTCGGCTGCGCGTATGTCAGGGCGCCGCTGGAGCAGTTGCCAGCCGTCACCGACCGGTAGCGCCTGCTCCAGCTCAGGGGGCTGCGGGCATGCTTCGGCCTCCCTGGGATAGTCTGCCGGGAGCCTGCCCATCAATGCGGCCAGTTCGAACAGTGCGGCCTGGCGTTCGGCCAGCAGGCGCGGTATCCCCGCCGCGCTGCGGTTGACGGCGGCACCGGCACGGCTGACATCGAAGTCCGTTCCGCGCCCACCTGCAGCCAGCCGTCGGGTTGCCTCCAGCGTGGCGCGCTGTATTGCCAGCACTTGCCGGGTTGCAGTGAGCGTGTGATTGCTTGTGCACACTTGGAGATAGGCACGGGTGACGGCCGCAGCGACGACCACGCGGACCTGGTCGCGTGCCGCAGCAACCGCCTCCGCGTCCGCGTTGGCGGCTTCGATGCCGCGGCGGATGCCACCTGCGAGATCCAGCGGATAGGAGAGGTGGAGGCCCAGCGCGTACGACTGCGGCGCGGCCGACGCCTGGGTGTAGCCACCGGCATGGGTGAGCGTGCCCGATGCATCCACGTCCCCTTGCACGGCACCGCGCGCACGGTACTCCAGCACGGTTGCGCTGGCGCGCCGAAGGTTGGCATCGGCGGCGCGCAGGTCGGTATTGGCCGCCAGTGCTTCGCGTACGTAGGCGTCAAGCTGAGGGTCGCCATACAGTTGCCACCACCGATCCGGTGGCGCGTCGTGGCTGAACGATGCCTTCTGGCCCGAGACGAACGCCCGCGCCGCCCGTGGGGAGGCTGCGACAGCGCTCGCCGGCAGGTGATAGTCGGGGCCGGACACGCAGGCCGTCATCGGCAGCAGCAGGGCAAGCAGCCCGCCACGTACTGTCCGCACGCTCACTTGCAGGCTCCCGCTGCCGATGGCGTGATGGTCACATTTGCGGTGCGACCCACGATCAGGCGCGTATCAGGCGGCGCATCATCGATACGGACGCGTACCGGGATGCGCTGTGCCAGCCTCACCCAGGTATAGGTCGGCGCCACGGCGGGCAGCAGGTTGTGCGTGCTTGAGCGCTGATCGTCGGCAATGCCGGCGGCGATGCTGTCAACGTGTCCGCGGACGTCGTGGTCGTCGCCCATCAGCCGGGCCACGGCGGCATCGCCCTCGGTGATGCAGCCCAGTTTGGTTTCCTCGAAGTAGCCCTCGATACGCAGGCTGCGGGTGTCGATCAGCGCCAGTGCCTGCGCACCGGGTTGCAGGTAGTCGCCCGCGTGCAGGTCCAGGTTGGTGATGATGCCATCGGTGGTCGCGCGCACCTCGGTGCGTTGCACGTTGAGCTGGGCTACGCGCTGTTCGGCTCGTGCCTGGGCCAGGGCGGCCAGCTCGGTATCGACCTTGGCGGCATTGCGTTCGCGTGTTTCCGAGGCGACCAGGTTGCCAAGTGCGTTGTCCCGGGTCGATTCGCGGCGGGCCAGCGCCAGCGTCGCGCGTGCGCTGCTGACCGCTGCATCGGCCTTCTCAAGCGCGGCAGCGAAGCGCGGTTGATCCAGCACCAGCAGCAACTCTCCGGCGCTGACCCGCTGGTTGTCGTGAACCAGCACCTGAGTGACCAGTCCCCCCATGTCCGACGCAACGCGCACCACATCGGCGCGCACCCGCCCGTCCCGCGTCCACGGGCGTGTTTCGTAACGCTTCCAGATGGACAGTGCGGCGACGACAGCAATCGCGAATACAACCAGCGTAGCGCTCCAGCGCCCGATGACGGCAAGCAGGTGTTTCATTTCATTTCTCGAGCAGGGGCGAGAGCCGGATCATCAGCTCCGCCAGGATCACGAACAGGGACAGGCCCACCAAGGGCCTCGCGGCGAACAACCGGTACAGGCCGAGGCTGGCGAGCAGGCGTGAGGTCAGCATTGACAGCACCAGCGCGGCGGCGGCCACGGCGAGCAGGCCGGGGATCAGTACGCCATCAATGGAAATATCAGAAAACATGGTCAGTGCCGATGGGTGAGCAGGGGGGCCAGCAGATCGCGGCGCAACCCGCAGAGCAGGTGCAGCAGATACCCTCGATCGGCCTCGGCGCTGGCTGCCGCTGCCTCGCGCATGTGGTCCAGGAGTTCCAGAAGATGGGCGTCGACACTGCGTGGTGAGTGGGCGCGAACCCTGAAATGTGCGGCGACGCGTTCGATCAGCGCCGCATGAAGCGCCCGAACGTGCGGGGTGTCCAGGCACTTGTCCAGTGCGCGGAGTTGGCTGGATGCACGTGCCGCACGAACGTCCGCAAACAATGCCCGCAGGTCGTGTGCTGCACTGGAACGGCCCTGCAACCTGGGAGCGAGCAGCCCGATTCGATCCAGCATGCGGCTGAGCCAGGCGCGGGTCACATCACCATGGCCGGCGGCATGTCGTGCGATGTCCCGACGGATCGAACGCTCCAACCGTGCGCGGTTACGGCCCGCATCGGCGGTCTGGAACAACTGCATGCTGCACAGTGCGATTGCCGTACCGATGAACAACGCAACGCTATTGTTGAGTGCGCCGACGATGTTGACCGTATTGATCGCACCCAGGCCTGCGATGAGCGGGAAGGTCAGCACCACGCCCAGGGCGGCCATGATGAAGGGCGGCCGGGCCAGGAACGATCCGCACAGCAGCAGCACCGGCGTGAGCGCGGCAATCAGGCCGACAATATCGGACAGCGCGGGGAAGATCAGCAGACCGTAGACCAGGCCGACGGCAACGCCGATGCACGATCCCACCAGGTAGCGCATGACATGTGGTGCCGGCGCTTCGATCGTGCCGAACAGCACGCACGCTGTGCCGATGATGGACACCGCCGTGGCGCCTTCCGACCAGCCGGTAACGATCCACAGCACGCAGCTCAGCAGGATGCCGACGAACGCGCCCAGCGCGCTGCGCGCGGCGTTCCTGTGATCCCGGTGAATCACTGCGCCCTGCACATTCCGCGCAAGACGGTCAGGCACATGCAGGCGCCAGTCGGGGCGGGCAGTGTGCAGTTGTGCCTGCAGCACGCGGCAGTGGGAGTGGGCGAGGTCGAGCTCGGCCTGTTGAGCGGCGAGGCTGGCCTGCAGCAGATCGCGCCAGCCGCTTGCATCCATTGTGCCGGCCTGCGGTGCACGCAGCCGAGCGATGGAATCTTCCACCGCGCTGGACAGCATCAGTACGTCCAGCATCCGGTCATGCAGGGCACGCAGGATCTGCACCTGGGCGACGCCGTGGGCGCTGTCGAAGGGCAGGTGGATCGACAGCACATGCAGCTCGAGCAGGTCGGCGGCCACTTTCGAGCGGTCCGTCGCCAGCACCGTGTCCGATGCACTGGCGCGCATGTCGCGTGTCCATCGTTCCGCATCTTCCAGCACGGCAGCAACCCGTGCGTGCACGCGCATCGAAACCCGGCGCGGCAGCACCAGTCCATGTACCAGCGTTGCGGCCAGGATGCCGATGGCGATTTCCTGCACCCGCGTGACGGCAATGGTGAACACTTCTCCCGGCACCATGACCGCAGGAAACCCGATCAGGCTGGTGGTATAGCCGGCCAGCAGGAACGCGTACGCACGTGGCGTGCGGTCGAGCATCGCCAGGTACAGGCACAGCGCCATCCAGGTGGCGAGCGCGGCGCTCAGCACCAAGGGCGCATTGGCGAAGCGTGGCACCAGCGCGACGGTGGCGACGGCCCCGCCCACGGTACCGAGCAGGCGGAACAGGCCGCGGCTGAGCGTTGCCCCGGAAAGAGGCTGTGATACCAGATAGACCGTGCCGATCACCCAGAACGGGCGGTTCAGGCCGACCCTTAGAGAGACATAGAGCCCCAGCGACGCGGCGAGCAGGCATTTGAGCGAGAACAGCACCGCCTCCTGGTCGGTGCTGACGGCAGGGCTTTTAAACCGCGCAAATGCCTGGAGCAGGTGGGGGCGGAGCGGGCTGGAGGAGTGCATGCGGCTCATCCTAGTGATCGGCCGGCATGGCGAATTTCGCTACAATGACAATCAATCACTAAAACCGGTCAATGTGAGAATGGCTCGCATTTCGCTCCCCGGCTTTGACCTGGACCCGGACGAGACCGATCGCCCGGCGGTTGCCAGCCGCCTGCAGGTGGCCGAGCACGACGCGGAAATTCCGGTGCATGAGCATCGAAAGGGTCAGCTCATTCTTGCGCTGCATGGGGCGGTGACCTGCGAAGTGGCCAATGCGCTGTGGATCGTGCCGCCCCAGTGTGGCGTCTGGATTCCGGGCGGCATGCCGCACAGCAACCGCGCCACCGCCAACGCGCGCCTGTGCTACCTGTTCGTCGAGCCCGGCATCGTCGACCTGCCGGCGCAGTGCGTGACGCTGGCCATCTCGCCGATGCTGCGCGAGATGATCCTGCACCTGGCCGACGCGCCGCTGGACTATCCGCATGGCAGCCACACCGACCGGCTGGCGCGGGTGTTGCTGGACGAGCTGGTACAGATGCCGGCCGAGCATCTGTCGCTGCCGGTCAGCCATCACCCGAAGGTGCGTGCGCTGGCGGCGGCGCTGTCGGCGGATCCGTCAGACCGCAGCACCATCGGCCAGTGGGCCGTGCGCCTGGCCCTGGGCGAGCGCACGTTGACCCGCCTCATCGAACGGGAAACGGGATTGTCCTTCGGGCGCTGGCGGCAGCAACTGCACCTGCTCATCGCCATTCGTGAACTCGCCGCCGGTGCACCGGTACAACGCGTTTCCGAGACGCTGGGCTATGAGTCGGTGACGGCCTTCATCACGATGTTCAAGAAAGCGCTTGGCCTTTCCCCGGCGCGGTACTTTGCGGTGCGCCTGCGTGGGCAGTAGCCGGGAACAACCCGGGAAGCGCCTGCCTGGAACAGCTACTTCAAGGCGCCGGAGACCGATTGAATCGCGGCCACCACCGCAGCAGGATCCTCGCGCTGGAGGGTGTGGCCGGTTGCCAGGTAGCGGTGCGAGCCGCGCGTGAATCCCGAGAAGAGCAGGGCGTGCTGTGCTTTCCAGAGCGCCTTGCCCGCTGCGGTTTCTTCGAAGAACAGCGGTTCGGCAGCCAGCTGGGTTGCAGTCAGCAGCGCCACCGGCACGTCCGGCATCGTGCGCGGGGTTTCCGCACCGGGTGCATCCAGCTGTTCGGTCAGCACGGCGTAGTCGGCGGCCATGGCTGGCGGCAGCATCGCCCGCAGCCGGGCATCATCTGCCTGCACGCGGGCACTGTCGGCCTGCTTGAACGCATGGCGCTGACCCATCGTGGCCGGGTCCACCAGCACCAGGCCCTGCAGGCGCTCCGGATGGCGGCGTGCAAACTCCGTGGCCAGCAGGCCGCCATAGGAGTGACCCACCAGCACAACGCGGCGACCGGGGGCGAGCGTATCGATCACGGCCGTGAGGTCGGCCAGATGCGCATCGATGCGCTTGGGGTGACCGTCGCTGCCGGACTTGCCGAGTCCCGCACGGGCGTAGGTGATGCTGTGGTAGTCGCGCCCCAGACCGGCAACCACCTCCTTCCAGGCGCCCGCGCCCTGCCCGAAACCGGATTCAAAGACCACGGTGATCGGGCCGGCCCCGGTCTCTTCGGCCTGCAGCGCGTAGGCGCCGCGATCCACCTGGATTTCCCCTGCGTGCGCGGTGCCCACTGCGACCATCATGGCGGCCAGCGCCCACAACGTCACTCGGCTGCTCTTCATTGCCATTCCCCTGGGCTGTGACGCGTGCCAGCCCTTCCGATGGGTCAGGTCTGCAGCGGAGTGCCACAGCCTGCCGACCTCGCGACAGGTCGTGTTGGTAATGTAGTGAGGTATAACACCGACTCCCTGTGCAGGAAGTCATGGGGACGGGGCGTAGACCGCTGAATGGCGTTGGATGCTTGAATCTGTGATCGGTTACGCGGCTCCACACTTGAACGTGCAAGCGTCCTCAACGATAAAGGCGGCATGTGGCACTGCCGCATTCCGGACCAGGGACGATCCGAAGCATGACGCGGGGCACAGCTCCGCGTTCTCGTTCCCGCCGGCGCTGTGTTCGTCCAGGAAGGAGAACAGGGATGTTGGAACGACTGAAGACCATTTTGTGTGCCGTGCTGACGATCGTTGCCGTTGGCTGCATTGCGCCGGCTGTTGTACAGGCGCAGGAAAGCAAGATCACCTGGCGTATTTCGCAGCCCGGCGGCAATTCGACGCAGTACAAGACCCAGCAGCAGGCGGTGCAGGCGATCAAGAGCCTGCCCGCACCGAGTCCGTTCCCGCCGGAGTTCCAGTTCGGTTGGCAGTCTGTCGACAAGATCAAGTCGAAAGTCGTGGACTTGAACGGAAATACGTCGATCACCTACTGGATGGGGAAGGCACAACCCTCCGATCCAGACTGGACCTATCTGAGTACAGCGGAGTTTTCGACCGAAGAGGCGATGGTCGCGAGTTATCTCGCTGAAGTCCAGGCAAGTAACCCTGTGTGTCCGGGTGCTGCTGTTACGCCACAGGGTGACTGGTTCTCCGGCGTGCCCGAAATGGAAGGCGTAGTCGAGTCCAGGTTCTATCAAATCACCGATATGATCGGGGAGAACACGGCCGAATCGCCCTGCGCTCCCTACGTGAGCCAGATGGCCTTCGGCCGCAAACGCCGGCTTGATTGCCCTGTTCCACTTACGCAGTGGTCCAACACACACAACGCCTGCGTGAACGAGGAGTTCGTTGCGACCATCACCTCCAAGTCGCAGAAGTGCGACAAGGATGGCGCTGGCACGAATTGTGAGTCGGAAGAACAGGGGGAGGCCGCGAACAAGGCGCCCTGCGACGGAGCCGTAGGCAACCCTTGCGACGTAAAAACAGGCGAGAAGTACGAAATCGCACAGGATTTCGATCTGGGCTGGATCGCACTGACGCGCTTCTATCACTCCGGTATTTCTACTTCATCCGGTGGCTTCGGCTATGGCTGGACCCATTCGCTGGGCGCCCACCTGGCACTGGATGGTGTTGACAGTGTTGGCATCATTGAAAGCACCGGTTTCCAGCGGGCGTTCAAGAAGATCGGCCAGGCCTATGAGGCGGACGACGACAGTGGGGATCGTCTGGTCCAGAACGGCAACTGGACACTGTACTCGGCGGATTCCATCTCTACCTTCGGCGCGGACGGGCGTCTTGCCGCCAAGCGCTTCCCGGATGGCACGTCGCTGACCTACATCTACGACGACAGCGACCGCCTTGCGGCGGTCACCCACAGCAGTGGCCGCACACTGGAGTTCGTCTACCAGTCCAACGACTATGAGGCGCTGATCAGTTCGGTGCTGGTCGAAGGCATTGCGCTCGCCACTTATACCTACACGCCGCAGAACCAGGTCGCCACGGTGACCTATGCGGGTGGCGGTGTGCGTACGTATCACTACGAGAACCAGGCTTTCCCCCAGCACCTGACCGGCATCACCGCCGAGGACGGTCGCCGCTACAGCACCTTTACCTACGATTCCATCGGCCGTGTGATCTCCAGTCAGCATGCCGGCGGTGCCGATGGCGTGACACTGGCCTACAGCCCCAATGGTGGTGCGGTGGTGACCGACGCGCTGGGGCGGCAGACCGACTACACCCTGACACCCGGGGGCGACACCGCTCCGTCGCGCAAGGTGACCGGCCTGACGGATTCGCAGGGAACCGTCAGCCGGACCTACTACGACCAGAGTGTCGACTTCCGCCGGCGTCTGGATACCTACACCGATCGCCGCGGTATCCAGACCAAGCACACCTATGCGCAAGGCACCGATCCGGTGAGCGGTCGTGCCGTCAGCATCCATACCGTGACCGAAGCGGTCGGCCTGCCCGAACAGCGGGTGGTGACCACGGCGCGCGACGTCGAAACCAATGCGGTACTGACCACCCGGATCGGTAGCCGCGAAACCCGCACGGCCTTCAATTCCCGACGCCAACCGACGGCCAACACTGTGACCGACACCGCTTCCGGTCAGACGCGCATCACCAGCTACACGTACTGCGAAGCCGCTGATGTGGCAGCGGCAGGCAGCTGCCCGGTGGAGGGGCTGCTGAAGAGTGTGGATGGCCCGCGCACGGATGTGGCCGATGCCGTTACCTATGCCTATTACTCGGCGGATGATGCAGGGTGCGCGACCGGAGGTGCCTGCACCTATCGCAAGGGCGACCTGCGCAGCGTGACCAATGCGCTGGGCCAGACGGCCGAGACCTCGGCCTACGACGCGTTCGGGCGGCCGTTGTCGGTCAAGGACGCCAACGGCGTGGTGACTGATTACACCTACCATCCCCGCGGCTGGCCGACCTCCATCACCGTGCGCGGCGCGACCACAGCCGAGGACCGGGCTACCCAGATCAGCTACTGGCCGACCGGCCAGGTGCAACAGGTCACCGAGCCTGACGGCAGCAGCGTTACCTATGTCTACGACGCCGCGCAGCGGCTGACGGACATCGCCGACAGCGCTGGCAACACCATCCACTACACGCTGGACAATGCCGGCAATCGCCTCAAGGAAGACACGCTCGATGCAGGCGGGACGCTGCGCCGTACCCTGGCACGG